>JAZQAE010000152.1:0-15131 GCA_045544995.1 Eubacteriales bacterium | reverse complement strand
TTTCTACAATTATCAGCGTATTCAATTAAAAACAAAACTGACACCATTTGAAAAACGATGTCAGTTTGTTGCTTAAAATTTAATTCAACCTACCATAGGGGTATTTTTTGTACTGTCTGCACAACTTGGTGCAGTCCATTGCAAAAGCAACCGCAGGGTATTTTTTTACGCCATCGTCTCCAACATTTTGAGAGACACTTCGTATAAATTCGGCTCGCCCTTCAAATAGCGTTCCAGTTCCTCCACCATATACTTGCTCATCCGGCGGCGCTCATGGGCTTCGCTGCCGGCGATATGAGGGGTGAGAAAAATATTCTCATAGGTATAGTAGGGACTGCCCGGCTCCGGCGGTTCGGGACTGGTGACGTCGCAGAGGGCAGTAAGGTCGGGGCGCTCCCGCAGGACACGGAAGAACCCTTCCTGCTCCAGTTGCGCCGCTCTTCCGGTATTGATAAAGGTGGCATAAGGCTTCATTGAAGCAAAATGCCGCTCCTGCAACATTCCCTTGGTCTGCTCGTTATTTGCCAGATGGTTAGAAACCACGTCGCTCCTTTCAAACAATTCCTCCAGGGAAACCTTTTCTACACCCAATTCTTCCGCCGCCGCATCCGGCAAGAAGGGATCAAAAACCAAAATGGTCATATTTTCCAGTGTCTTGAGCTTTTGGATCACCATTTTTCCGATCATGCCGGCTCCGATAATGCCGATGGTGGCATCATAATTGCCGACATAATTCTTGCAAAAATCATCCGCCTTTTTATGTCCGCCGCCGGGGGTGATCCGGGTGGCACGGAAATAGCCTTTATTGGCCAAAACGATCTCTGCAAAGGTGAATTCCGCCACCGGAACCGCATTGGCCGCCCAAGCGCTGAACACCTTGATTCCGCAATTCAGAAACGGCCGTGCAAAGGCCTGCACCGATCCGGCAGCATAAAAGACCGCCTCCAGAGAGGGAAAAAGACTACGAATCTCCTCTTCGCTCGGCCTTTCCATCCCCCAGGTGGAGAAGATGTATTTTACATCCTTGAACTTTTCCGGTGCGCTCGCTACCTCTTCCAAAAAATAAACCCGGGGATCCAGATCCGTCAGCCGCCGGATGCGTTCCACGTTTTCCGGATTAAACACGTTGGTGATACGGTTTTCATCTCTATTTAAAAAAATTGCGGTCATTGCGTGATCCTCCTTAATGCATCTGCTTCCCGAGGCAAGCTTTCGATCAAGCCGTCCGGCATAAACTCCAAAAGCAGATGATGCTCTCCGTCAAAGTGGGAAAGATACTGCTTCCAAAGAGGGATGGCCTCTTCGAGAGGCATTTTTTCTTTTTCTTTCCAATTAAATACGTGAAGATGGTAGGTATACGGCGCCAGCAAAGAGGCGTAGGCAAGATTTTCTTCTGCCGGCTTATTCTGATGCGGTTGCCAATACATTCTGAAATGCTCGGAATTTACCGCTTTCATCAGTTCCAAAGCACCCTCTTTACAGTCAGTAAAGGTGCCTTTATGGCACTCCATGCAAAGAATAACGTCCTCTTTTTCGGCGAGTTCCGCACAGTTGCGGCACTCTGCAATAAAAGCCGTCTTTTCCTCGGGGGAATAATCGGCAAATTCCTTCCCTTTGCCGGCCCAAAGACGCAGGATCTTCGTCCCCAACACCTTGGCCGCCCGAATATAGGCGGGTAATTCTTCAATAGGCGTCATTCCAATGCGAAAATACGTGCCGTAGGAACAACATGCGATGCCGTATTCCTTTTGCAATACAGCGATCTCCTCTGCCCTCTCGGGAGGACAATGCACGTCGCTCCCCCACTCGATATAAGAAAGGTCTGCCTTTTTCATCGCCCGAAGAACTTCCTCCGGCGTATTTTGGCGAAAAGAGACCGAAACCAGCCCTAATTTAAACCTCTGCATCTGCCATTTCCTTTCCCATCGTGAGATGAACCGCCTTGGTCTTCACTTTATAGACCCGATACCGTCCGTTGCGGTTATAATATAACTCATAACCCAAAATTTCACCCGCAAAGGTATAGCGGGCAAAGCAACCCTTATATCGAACCGTAATACTTCCGTTTCCCTCTTCGACCATCGTCGTTTCCTTCCCGTCAAAGTCCAAAACAGGCAGGAAAAAGCCCTCACCGTAAGCCCCCAGCGTAATATCCACACCGTTTTCTGAGATTACGTAGTTTTCCCGAATGATAAAGTTATTCTTTTGATCCGCATCCAAGGTGACCGTCACCCGATCCGGATACTCTTCATAAGAGACGAGCATATATTTGGCCGGAACGTCCGCACCGCAAAGGGCCCCGAACTCCTCCGTTTCCATATAACCGCAAAGACTCATGGGACGCAGGTTTTTTCCCTCTTGACAGTAGCGTGGCTCAGCGGAAAAAGGAACCGAAAGCAGAAGTGCCGAGGGGCAGTCCTTATGATGGATGCGTCCTAATCCGTTGGCATCATAAAGCACCATATCCCGTGCATCCAGATCCCATTCCAGAAAATAACCGCCGGCATTGGCAAAGGCCGTGTGGAACTTCGGTGAGGTCATGGCAAAATAGCCTCCCTCATCCGTCGGTGCCACCGTAGGGATAATGGAATCGTCTGCAAAAAGATAGGCAGTGTAACACCAAGAAGCAAGCGTTACCATGTACTTATTGAAAAAGGCGTAGCCCTCGCAACCGATCTGCAGATCCTCATAGTAGTTCTTATTATGATGGGTGGGATTTTCCTCCAGCGTCCGCAGGATATACCGCTTCGTTTTTTCTGCTACCGCCTTGAACTTTCCGGCCATTGCCATATCGCCCAACCGTGCATAGCGTACCGCTTCATACTCCGCCACGATGCAAAGCAATCCCTCATTATGCAAAAACTGAATGCTCCGTCCGCCGAAGGGGATCTCCCCGGTGACCGACTGCATCTTGAGGGTCAACAGCCCTGCTTTTTTCAGCTTTTCGTCGATCTCTGCCCGGTATTTTCCATTATAACCGGAGGCTAAAACTTGACTAAGAAGGGATCGGGTAGCCATATCATAGAGATGATACCCGGATTTATCCTTAAACATCCCGTTTTCATCCAGAGAAGGCATCAACCGCTCCAACTGCCAGTCGATAAAAGGCGTAGCATCTAACCCTAAATAGCCGCACCGTGCCGCTTCGCCGGCGGAATTAAAGGCCGGGATATTGGTACATTTCCATTCCGGCGGCATGGTCCAGGTACGGATACGGTATTCCTCAAAGGGATCAAAGGCGGCAAGGACTGCCTTCCATTTTTCCAACCGCTCCGTTTCCACCAGTCCGCTCTTTTCCAGCACGCCCAGAATGGGAGCCAATTCCCGGACGGAAAAATCTGCGGCACGGATCCGCCCCTCAAAGCAAAGATCCATCATCCGGAGCATCCGTAGGAACAGATCCATCCGCCGACCCATGGAATTCAAGAGAGCGATATTGACGGCGATACGGTGAAAATCATGCTCCGTCTTGAGGTTTTCCGCCACCACCTTGGTGAAACGGGCGATCTCCCGATCCAGATCTTCCTCCGAATAGGCCGCCAAAGTTTTTTCAATAATGTCCAAATAAATATTTTTCATCATTTACCTCAATAAACGTTTTTATTCTCCCGATAGGTACGCCAGACGTTTTCAAAAAAGTCCTCGTCCTCAGGAAGGGGACGGACCGGACGCCAGGAACAGGCAAATCCTTCTCCGTCCCAAAGGGTCTCCTGCACCTTTTGCCGAGAAGCTCCATCCTCTTCGTTAAACCGGAAGAGTTCCGGCAGACCGCTCCGCAACCGGCCGGTCTCATCCGAGCAAAGGGCAGAGCCACGAGTGTCCCCCACCGTCTTTGCATAGTCGATCATCGCAGAAAGCACCGCCTCCTGCGTCACCAACGTATCTCTTAATTTATAGTAAATAAACTGCTGTTCCGCCACAGGAAGTTGCAGAGCCGCGCGCTCTGCCCGAACCTCAGCCAAGGTCTTTTCCATCTTTTTCTGATCCCGGATCGCAGCGGCAGTATCGCTCATCCGCCGACGTGCTGTTTCTAATTGGCCGGCAAGATTTTTACCATCGTCCATTCCTGCTTTTACCTTTGATTCCGCCAATTTTGCAAAAGCATCCTCCGCCATTAAAGGATGACCGTGGGCGGCAATATACTGAGCCGCCCGTAACGATCCCACCTGCCCGGCATTAAGCGCAGATCCGCCGGGACGGGTAACCCCGTGGGTCCCGGCACATTCCCCGGCGGCAAACAACCCTGGCACCGAGGTCTGCCACCAAAGATCCACCGCTATTCCGCCGTTATGGTGCTGGGCGCAAAGGGCGATCTCCAGATAATCTTTGGTAATATCCATGCCTTTTCCCTGATACAGTTCGATGGCAGGGGTATTCATCTTTGCCAACCGCTCGATCGGTGTGCCGAAGCAAGCCTGCGCCTTATAGAGATATTCATAGGCTTCCGAGGAAAGCTTTTTATAGTCGATCTCCGCCAGTCCAAAGGGATTCTTCGTGAAATCCAGATAGACCCGACGATTTTTCAGGACACACTCCCGATAGACCAAAAGGTCAATGACCGAAGAGCCCTCCAGTACTTTTTTACTGTCAAAGGGCCATTGATAGCCCTTCAAAAAGACGGCAGAAAGCGCCTCATAGGGATCCTCGAAATAATCGGCGAGGAATTCATGCTCTCCCTCTTCATCCACCGAGACGAATCGAGGAAGCACCTGCATATACGTACCGGAAACGTTCCACCGAGGCGCCACCGAAGCCAGACCAAACTGCCATTCGGTCAAATTCTGCGCTTTGGCGCCGGCTAACAGCGCCAGACCGGTGGAGCCGGTATGACATTCCGGATAAACGCTGTCCGCATAGATCCCTGCCGGCCCGCCGGTGCAAAGGACAATGTCCCCGGCACGAAAAGCAAAGGGTTCTCCCGTCTCCGTCTTGATGCAGAAAAGTCCCACTGCCCGATCCTCTTCTTTGAGGATCTCCGTGACCAGAAGACCGTTGAAAATATCCACCTCCAAACGAAAGGCTTCCTTTTCCAAGGCTTCGGTCATGAATTTCGAGGTCAAAGGACCGGCGGAAGTGGCTCTGGCATAGGGGTCGTGATCGGTTTTGTAGCCTACGTATTCCCCATAGCGGTTGACGGGAAATTCCACCCCCAACTCGCAAAGATTCATAAAGCACCGGGCAGAAAGCGCCGCTTCCACAAGGGCGTTATCTCCATCCACCGAACCGCCGGCAAAGAGATTTTCCGCCATCCTGCGTACGCTATCGGCAGAATCCCCGCCCAAGCCTAATTTATAATAAGTTTGTTTGTCACTGCCGGTATTGCGAGAGGTACCGCAACGGATCCCCTCTGTGATCATGGCAACCTTTTTTCCGGCTTGTTTTAACCGGCAAGCGGCATTGAATCCCGCCGCACCGCTTCCTACCACCAAACAGTCATACGAAAATAGTTTCATTATAATCTCCTTATATGAAAACCGCCGTCCACGTCCAAGGACTGACCGGTCACGTAGGGCAAAGCCCCGCTGCAAAGCGCCCATACCGCATCAGCAATATCCTCCGGCTGACCCCACCGCTTGATGGGAAGCAGACCGCCGTCGATCAAAGCATCGTACTTGGCTTTCACTTTATCGGTCATGCCGGTGGCGATGATGCCGGGGCGGATCTCATTCACGGTGATGCCGTACTCCGCCAAGCGGTCGGCAAAAAGCTTGGTAATCATGGTCACCCCGGCCTTGGAGATGCAATACTCCCCACGGCTGGTACTGCTGGTATAGCCGGACATGGAAGAAATATTAACGATACTTCCTGCCCCTTGCTTCTTCATCCGGTTGGCCACCAACTGGGTCAGGAACAGCGTTCCTTTGGTATTGATGCCCATGACGAAGTCGTAGCTCTCCTCCGTCATCTCCAAAATATCTGCCCGAATCTTGGGTGCCACACCGGCCACGTTGACTAAAACGTCGATCCGTCCGTATTGCTCCATAGCAAAGGCAACGTACGCCTCCCGGCTCTCCGCACGGCTGAGATCGCCCTGAAAATAGCAAAACTCCTCCGGCATTTCTTTCGGCATTGCGGGCAGAACGTCCATTCCGACCACTGCCATGCCGTTTTCTAATAATTTTTCGGCTGTCGCCAGGCCGATTCCGCCTGCCACGCCGGTCACTAATGCAACTTTTTTCATAGATTTACACCTCATTATATAAATGGTCTGCGATCGAGCACCAGCCGCAGGGGTTTTGTACTCAAAATTTTACCGGGGAGCGCCGATTGCAACTCCGCCAGGCAACAAACGGAGCCAAAGAGCATATGCAGATCGTTAAAATAATCGTCCTGCTCCGCATCCGTCTTTTCCAGAAGTTCCAGAAAGGCCTCGGCGAATTTTTCCAGCGCCGCCTTGCCTTCTGCGAACCGATAGGGCGTCTGCCGCATGGCACGGGTAAGAGAATAGACCACGTCGATCTCCAAAAATCCGCACTTCAAAAGCATCTTATTCTCCTGCGGCTTTTCCATCAAAAGCAGGCAGGAGTCGATGATCCTTTCCGGATAGCGCAAGGGGCGGTGCTCCGCCTCATGATTAAAGATATAATGGAAACCGCCGCCCATCTTCTGATAAAGCTGGACTTCCGGATGCTCTCCGCACTTAAAAAATCCGCTTTCCGGATCGGAATGCTCCCAAAGCCAATCAAAGTACCAGTTTTTCCATTCAAGCCCCACCATATCGGTATTGGTAAGGCAGGGCAGGATGCCGGCCCCCAGATGGGAAAACCGCCAGGGACTGCTCCAGTCCACCTCATTTTCCAAAAGGTCATAAAGCCCCTCTTGGGTAGTATATTTTTCAAAGGCCACCGCTTTATAGAGCGGTTTGGCATCGAAAAGTTCCAGCGCCGCCGTGCAATGGGCGGTGGTATGGTGGGTATGATGGGTAGGTTCGCTGTAAAGCCCCGTTTCCGGGTCCTGCATCTCCCGAAGATAGCGCACCCATTCCGCCCGCTCAGCCGGATCACTCGGAAACTGACCGATGGTATAGAGGATATTAGCGGCATCGGCACAGCCATATTCATTCCGCCCCAAATTCCGCTCTTTTCCTTCCTTCGGCCAGAGCCAGCGTGCATAGCAACCGGTGGAGAGCTTATGCCGCTCCACACAGTCTGCGATCCGCCGGATCAAACTGTCAATATTCGTACAATTCATCTCATGATCCTTTCTTGCAGTACTCCTGATAAATGGACAAATAGGGATCCCGATCCCGAATGACGCATCCGGGGGTTCCGCCGGGCTTACGCATAATCTCGGTACACTTGGAACAGCACAGGCAGATCTTATTCTTATCCATTTCCCCGTTCCGAAGAATTTCCTTTGCAAACTCCGGATAGGCAAAGATGGTCCGCCCAAACCCGGCCAGGTCAAATTTTCCATCCTTAATATAGGCGGATACCACGTGGGGCGCCGCCACACCCAGGTAAGAAACGGCCGAGCAGAGGATCTTCATCTCCGGCACCGCCTCTTTCAGCAGAGCCGTCCCCTCCAGGACACGCCGAACCCCCTCCAGAGGATGCTCCGGATGCTCATAGCCCCCTTGGGCAAAGGGACGGTTGACATGGGGATTGAAATAGGGATTTCCCATGGTGATATTTAAAAGACGAACCCCATAGCCGTAAAGTTCTTTAATGAGCCATTCCGGCTCGGTAGGATCAAATTCCAGCCCCTCTTTTCCTACGCCGAAGCCATAAGGATAGGGAAATCCGTCGTAAACGTTCAGACGGGAAGTGACGATAAAGTCTTTGCCGGTCTGCTGAATAGCGCCTTGGATACTCTCACGCAAAAGGCGCGTCCGATTTTCCAAGGAACCGCCGTACCGCCCCTTGCGTTCATAGGCAGAGAGCAATTCCGAATTGAGATAGCGGTGACAGCATTTGATGTCCACCCCGTCAAAGCCGGCTTTCTCCGCCAGACGGGCACCTTGCACCAAGGCGTCTCCCACCCGATCCAAATATTCATCGGTAACAATACGATCCGAGGAAATGGGGGCATCCTTTTCAAAAATAGGATTATTATAAGCAATTAACGGTGCCGGGGATCCTTCCGGCTTGGAGTAACGTCCGGAATGGGTGGCTTGCATGATGACCGCCGGTGCATAGCCGTTGGCCTTGAATCCTGCTTCTTTGATCTCCTCCACCTGCCGTTTAAAATCGTCCAGGTTTTCTTCATTAATATAAAGTTGCCGGGGATTGGCACGTCCCTCTTTCAAAACCGCAGTGGCTTCAAACCATAAAAGCCCCACTCCGCCTTCTGCCACCCGTTGGTACCGGCGCTTGGTCAATACGTCAGGACTTCCGTCGGCGGTGCCGTCGCACCCCTCCATCGCCTGCGCCGCCAGTCGATTGGGAATAACCGTCTCGCCTACCGTCAAGGGCTCTTTTAAGATGTCCGTTTCAGAGGCAAAGGGCAGCCCCGTATTTAATGCTTCGTTTTGTTCTTTAAAATCTGCAATCGTTGCGTAAACCGTCCGTTTGATAAAAATCACTCCTTTTTATTCATTCTATCGCAAAGGACGGGCTTTTTCTATATGAATACTGCATATTTTTATGTAAATCTTGCAAAATCAAGGAAAGATCATTATAATAATACCAAAAGGAGGCCTGATGATGCAACAATTAGTACAATCGGCATATTTTTCCGCATCCGTCGTGCGAAAGGAACCTCATTATCACGACTGCCACCAGATCATCCTCATCCTCAAAGGGGAAGCCGAGATTCGGGTAAAGGATCAATTCTACCAAGCCGGCGAAGGGGGCATCGTCCTTTTCAGCCGCTACGAGGATCATTCCATCCGTTCCAACGGGTATGAACGGTACGTCCTGCAGATCGAGCCACGGGCAGACCGACGAAGCAATCGGCTTTATGCCCTGCTCTCCAACCGTCCGAAAGGCTTTTCCAATCTCATCGACACCGCTGATCAATTTCCGGCGTTTCACCGCTTATTTCGGGAGATTACCGAGGAATATACCGCCGGACGGCCGATGAACGACGCCATGCTGGAACTTTTGGTGGAGGAACTTCTTATCCGTCTGTATCGGCAGATGCCGGCAGCCCTTCCCCTCCTGGAGCAGGAAGAGACCGAAACGGTCCTAATTCTTCAGCAACGGTTTGCCGAAGAGTATGGCGTCCCCTACTCTCTGGAACAGTTGGCGCGGGAATATAACGTCAGCCCCTCCACTCTTTCCCACCGGTTTAAAGAGGTGACCGGCGTATCGGTCATGGACTATCTCCTCTCCTGCCGCCTGATCGCCGCCAAGAATTATCTGACCGGCACCGCCCTTTCTGTGGGAGAGATCGTGGAACTTTGCGGATTCAGCGATAACAGCAATTTCAGCCGGACCTTCAAAAAACAGACCGGGCTTTCTCCCACCGCCTTTCGCAAACTTTATCAATAAAGTAAGGAGCAGTCTGCAAAAATGCAGACTGCTCCTTTTCATTTAAAGCCCCATCACCGAGTCGATCGGCAGGGAAATAACCATCCCTTTGGCGTCGCTGTTCATTCCATGGTTTTGGCTGATGGCGGTCATGATCGCCGTCTTTTTTTCCTGCTCTGCTAAGATCAGGACGATCTCTTTTTCCTCCTGAGCGCCCAATCCCCAGAAGCTTTTGGCCTCTTCATTGCTGATACTCCGGCTATGAAGAACCGTACCGCCGCCGGCACCGGCAGCCCGTGCCGCATCCATGACTTCACTACTGAAGCCACGGTTGACGATGGCAGAAATCAAGGCATATTTTGACATAGAAGTATCATCCTTTCTATCCTTGGCGGAGTCGGTCTCTTTTTCCGTATGATCCATCATCCGCAAGAGAAGTTTATTCAGTCCGGTAAGGGGAATGGTAAAGGCAATTCCGCTGTTGACCGCATCCAACCGTAACTTGGTATGAAGAAGTTCCAGCATCTTTGCCCCGAACCCTTCCGGAACGGTACTGATCAGCAGAGTTTTATCAATACTGCCCAGTCCCAAAGTATCCATGATCTCCGAAGAGGCAGTCCCCACAGCACCCAACCGATATTGAACGGGAAGGGCGCTTTTCAAAAAGAGATCGGCTGCCCGGTCCGCCAGCTTAGGGTTGACGATCAGTACCAGAAGTTGATAAATATTATTCTTCATCCCATTCCGCCTCCAAATCAATAATATCGTCGCTATCCTCGGTCAGGTTCCCATACAGAGCCATCTTCTTTTGCAGTTTCGCCGTCTTGACCCGATAGATGAGACCCATGATCTGAATGGCGATCAACGGGGTCAGCGCCACCAAAGCCACCACACCGAAGGCGTCGGTCATCAGATTTCCGCCCAAGGCCTGACAGGTACCGATGGAAAGAGGAAGCAGGAAGGTAGAGGTCATGGGACCGCTGGCCACTCCGCCGGAGTCGAAAGCAATACCCACAAAGATCTTCGGCACGAAAAGAGACATCGTTAGCGCAATAATATAACCCGGCACTACGATCCATTGAATAGGAATATTCAAAAGCACCCGAAGCATCGCCAGCCCGATACTGATAGCCACGCCGATGGACATACTGCGGTTCATTGCCCGCACGGAGATGGCGCCGTCGGTGACGTTCTCCACCTGATGATTTAAAACTTGAATGGCCGGCTCCGCCTTGACGATATAGTATCCGATGATCATGCCAATGGGGATCAACACCCAATTATAGGAAAGTCCGGCCAATTCCCGGCCCAAGAAAGAACCTACCGGGGCAAAGCCCACGTTGACACCGCAAAGAAATAGCACCAACCCGATATAGGTATAGAATATACCTACGGCGATCCGCTTGATCTGCCGTTTTTTATACCGGTGGGTCAACAACTGGAATAAGAAAAATACTGCAACGATCGGTAAAAGTGAGAGACTGACTTCTCCGGCATAGGCCGGCAGTTCCACCAAAAAGACCCGTACCACGTCTCGGGTGGTGACGACCTTTGCCACCTCGCCCAAGGAGTAGGCCGCCTCGGTGGGACGGTAAAAACAACCTAAGATCAGCACCGCTAAAATGGGGCCCACGCTGGAGAGCGCCACCAGACCGAAACTATCGCTGGCGGCATTTTTATCACTGCGGACGGAAGCCAGGCCCACACCCATGGCCATAATAAAGGGAACGGTCATAGGGCCGGTAGTCACCCCGCCGGAATCAAAAGCCACTGCCAAAAATTCCTGCGGTACGAAATAAGAGACCAAAATCAGCAACGCATATAATACGATCAATAATTTAGAAAGGTCAATTTTATACTTGATACGTAAAATAGCGGCCGCCAAAAAGAGCCCCACTCCGGCCGCCACCGTCAGGATCAGGGTCAGATTGGGAACCGAAGGAACCTGCTCCGCCAGTACCTGCAGATCCGGCTCCGAAACGGTGATAATAGCGCCCATGATAAAGCCCCCCAATACCACCAGCCAGACCCGACGGGTGCGGGAGATCTGCACGCCGATGCCTTCGCCGATGGGGGTCATAGACATTTCTGCGCCCAACTGGAAAAATCCCATACCCAAGATCAGCATGACGGCACCGGCCAGAAACATCACCATCGTTCCCAGCTCCATCGGCACCAAAAAAATGCTGATCAGCAACATGATACCGGTAATCGGCAGTACTGCGGATAAAGATTCTAATGTTTTTTCTCGTAATTTGGGATTCAAATCAGTACCGCCCTTCTAATAATATCTATTATTCTAACATAAAGGCCGTCTATTCTCAACCCTTATTCATATTTTTCCTGTATGCCGACGGGGAGACTCCGTACTGCTTGAGAAAGACCCGGTTAAAGGTTCGGATGGTACCGAATCCGCACCGTTCCGCCACCTCGGTAACGGAAAAACTTTTATTTCTCAAAAGAGAAAGGGCATCTGTCAGACGCAGACCGTTGATGTAATCGCAAAAATTCATTCCGATCCGTTGGCTGAAAATATGGGAGACGGAACTGCGGCTGATAGACAAAGCCTCCGCCAAAGAAGAGACCGAAAGCTCTTCCCGATAATGGCGGTTGCAATATTGGAGGATCTTCAAAACCGTATCTCTGGAACCCGGCTCCTTTTCCAAAGGATACTGCCGAAGCAGCCGTCCAAACAACGCTGTGAGATAAGCGGAAATAACCGGACTGTATCCCTCTGCCCGATACTCCTCCAGCGCCAGTTCCAAAAGATACGCTGTTTTTTCCTCCCCCTCCGCAACTGCCGAGACCGGAGCCCCGTCCAAAAAGACGTCCCCATAGCTCAGAAGTTGCGCCGGTTTCATAATCAGCACCAGATATTCCCCCGACTCGCACTCCGCATAGCGATGGACCTGATTGGGGAACGCCAAGAAAAAGACGCCGGGACGAAGCCGATATTTTTTGCCGTCGCAAAAAGCAATGCCCGCCCCTTTTTTCACATACACCAACTCCAGATCTTCATGGATATGGCCTGAAAAGTTCAGCGTCGGCCGGCTTTCCAATTGTATTTTTGTCTTGATTTCTCTGAAAATTTCTTGCATAAGACCCTCTTTTTTGCACGATTTGTCCGAACTTTCCCAATTAATTACTTGAATAATAACATAATTTGTCCTATAATGCAATTAGAAAGCCAAATTTAGGAGAATCTTCTTATGAATCTTATGAGACCCCGTTATCACGTAAAACCCAAAAAATGGGCCAGATATCAATATAATCTGACCACCCCCCTCGGGGAAAATGGAAAGCGCCTCAGCGGTTGCGAGGAACATATTGCTCTTTCCCGGCGGGTGGCCGGCGAAGGCATGGTGCTATTAGAGAATAACGGTCTTCTCCCCCTGAAAAAGGGAACCACCGTTTCCCTCTTTGGTATCGGCAGCTTAGACTATGTAAAAGGCGGCGGCGGAAGCGGTCAGGTGTATTGCGAGTATATCCGCAACCTCTATGAAGGCTTTGTCTGCCAAGCGCCGGACTACTCTGTTTATGAGCCGGTAAGCAAGTACTATTATGATTATGCGGTTCCCCTCCTGCCGGAGCACGACAGTGACCGCCTTTACGATGAGATCGAACTGCCGGCCGAGCTGATTGCCGATGCAGCAGCCCATTCCGACGTGGCGGTCATCACCATCCACCGCTATTCCAGAGAGCATTTTGACCGTTCCGGCGAAAAGGGCGATTTCTACCTCACCGATACCGAGCAGAAGTTGGTAGACGACGTCACCTCCGCCTTTGAGCACAGCGTGGTCGTTCTGAACGTAGGCGGTATGGTGGACGTCTCCTGGATCAAGAATAATGCTAAGATCGATGCCGCCTTGATGGGTTGGCAGGCCGGTATGGAAGGCGGTCTGGTGATTGCCGATATCCTCACCGGTAAGATCAACCCCTCCGGTAAATTAACCGATACCTTTGCCAAAACCTTTGCCGATTATCCCTCTACCGATACCTTCAACGCCAGCGACGATTACGTCTGCTACTATGAAGATATTTATGTAGGTTACCGTTACTTTGAGACCATCCCCCATGCCAAGGATCGGGTCAATTATCCCTTCGGTTACGGCCTGTCCTACACGACCTTTGAACTCTCCAAACCGGTAGCCGCCCTCAAAGGCGACTCCATTGAAGTGACGCTGAGCGTAAAAAACACCGGTTCTGTAGCCGGTAAGGAAGTGGCGCAGATCTATTATTCTGCTCCTCAGGGCGTCCTCGGCAAGCCTGCCGTCTGCCTGGCCGCTTTCAAAAAGACCGCTCTTTTACAGCCGGGCGAGACCGAGACCGTCACTCTTTCTTTCCCCGTCAGCGATATGGCCAGCTACGACGATCTGGGCAAACTGCAGATGTCTGCCTACCTCTTGGAGCAGGGTGAGTACCGCTTCTTTGCCGGTAATCATTGCCGTGCCTTGCAGGAGGCCGACTATCGCTATACCGTGGAAGACGCCTTTATCGTTACCCGTCAGCTGACCCAGAAATGCGCTCCCAATAAGTTGGAAAAGAGAATGTTGGCAGACGGCTCTTTTGAAGAACTTCCCTCTTTCCCGGTCAAGGAGTTTAAAGATTACGGCATCGAAAACCCTGCCCTGCAGGTAGAAGTGCCGGAAAATCCCAAAGGTCCCGGACGGGTCTGGAAGCTGGAAGACGTGGCAAACGGAAAGATCACAATGGAGCAGTTCATCATGCAGATGACCGATGATGAATTGATCGGCCTTGTGAGCGGTGTCCCCGATCGTGGCGCCGCCAACACCAAGGGCTTTGGTGACGTTCTCCGCCTGGGCATCCCGGCCTTCATGACCGCCGACGGTCCTGCCGGCGTCCGGATGTCGCCCCGGGTAGGACTTCCCACCACCGCATGGCCCTGCGCCACCCTCATCGCCTGCACCTGGGATCCCAGCCTGCTCTATGAGATCGGCAAAGCCGGTGCCTTGGAGTGTAAGGAAAACGGTATGGCCACCTGGCTGACCCCTGCGCTCAATATCCACCGCACCCCGCTCTGCGGCCGGAACTTTGAATACTTCAGCGAAGATCCGCTGATCTCCGGTAAATTTGCCGCCGCCAAGGTACAGGGCATCCAGAGTGAGAACATCGCCTCCTCCGTTAAGCATTTCGCCTGCAACAATAAAGAGATCAACCGTAAGATGAGCGATAGCCGGGTCTCCGAGCGTGCCCTTCGGGAGATCTATCTCCGTGGCTTTGAGATCTGCGTCAAGGAAGCTCAGCCCTGGACCATCATGAGCAGTTATAACATCATCAACGACCGCCGTTGCTGCACCAGCTATGAGCAGATGACCGGTATTCTCCGGGAGGAATGGGGCTACGAGGGCATCGTTATTACCGACTGGAACACCCCCTGCGACCAGACCTATTGCGTCCTGGGCGGCACGGAGATCCGGATGCCGGAAGGCGATCCCGACGTACTGAAGGAATCCCTCTATAATAACCGCATCACCACCGGCGATCTGCAAAAGAGAGCCAAGGCCATCCTGGAACTGTTCCTGAAATTCGACTAAAATTAAACACCGTGTTGCCAAATGAACTGCCCCAAATTGTGCGGACAGTACAAAAATAGCCTAAATGGTAGTTATAATTAAATTTTAAGTAACAAACTGACTTCGTTTTTCAAGCGGGGTCAGTTTTGTTTTAAATTGAATGCGATGATTGTTGTAAAAATGA
>JAZQAE010000151.1:0-28067 GCA_045544995.1 Eubacteriales bacterium | reverse complement strand
GACTTTGGATCAAGGTTTTCCCTGATAAGCCCGTCACCAAAAAGCCCGCCGAAGTCCGCATGGGTTCCGGTAAGGGTGCTACCGAGTACTGGGTAGCTGTCGTTAAGCCCGGCAGAGTCCTCTTTGAGGTTGCCGACGTTTCCGAAGAGATGGCAAGAGAGGCTATGAGACTCGCTGCTCATAAGCTCCCCATCAAGTGCAAGTTTATCAAGAAAGACGGTGAATGAGAATGAAAGCTAATGTAGTAAGAGATATGAGCGTTGAAGAGTTGACTCAGAAACTCACCGATCTGAAAGAGGAGCTTTTTCATTTGAAGTTCCAACACAGCACCAATCAGCTGGATAACCCCCAGAGAATCGTTGCTGTTAAGAAAGATATTGCCAGAGTAAACACCATTCTTCGCGAAAAGGAACTCAAGGAAAGTAAATAACTTTTTTGAGAAAGGAGTAAATTGCAATGGAAAGAGCACTGAGAAAAAAGCGCGTTGGTAAAGTAGTCAGCGATAAAATGGATAAGACCATCGTTGTTGCGATTGCTGACAATGTAAAGCATCCTTTATATAAAAAGGTTATTAAAACAACCTTAAAGTTGAAGGCCCACGATGAAAATAACGAGTGTGGCATTGGCGATACCGTCGAGATCATGGAGACCAGACCCCTGTCCAAGGACAAGAATTGGAGACTGGTTCGCATCATCGAGAAAGCCAAGTAATAAAGTTTACCTAAATATTTAAAGGAGGACAAAGTCGTGATTCAACAACAGACTTTTCTGAAAGTTGCCGACAACACCGGTGCCAAAGAACTGATGTGCATCCGTGTATTGGGCGGCACCAGAAGAAAATATGCTAACATCGGCGATGTTATTGTTTGTTCTGTTAAGAAAGCAGCTCCCGGCGGCAACGTCAAAAAAGGCGACGTCGTTAAGGCTGTTATCGTTCGCTCCGTTAAGGGCGTTAAGAGAGCTGACGGCTCCAGCATCCGTTTCGATGAGAACGCTGCTGTCATCGTAGGTGAAGATAAAAACCCGAAAGGCACCCGTATCTTCGGGCCGGTTGCCAGAGAGCTGAGAGATAAGGAATTCCTCAAGATCCTGTCCCTGGCTCCCGAGGTACTGTAAGGGGGATAACGCAAATGAGTAAGATGAATATTAAAACCGGCGATACCGTTATGGTCATCTCCGGCAAATCCAAGGGTAAGACCGGTAAGGTCATGGCCGTTTCCCCCAAGGAGGGCAAGGTCATCGTAGAGAAGGCCAACATGGTAGTGAAGCACGTAAAGCCCCGTCGCCAGGGTGAAGCCGGCGGCCGTGTAGAGGCTGAAGGTGCGATCTACGCTTCCAAGGTTCAGGTTGTCTGCCCCAAGTGCAAGACGGCCGGCCGGATGGGTCATACCACCATCACTGAAGGTGACAAGAAAGTTACCAAGCGTGTCTGCAAAAATAAAGATTGTGGCGAAATTTTCTAAGGAGGAGTAAGAATTATGTCTAGAATGTCTGAGCTTTACAGCAAAGAGATCGCTCCCGCCCTGATGAAGAAATTCGGCTACAAGAGCGTGATGCAGATCCCCAAGCTGGATAAGATCGTAATCAACGTTGGCTGCGGCGATGCCAAGGACAACGCAAAGGTTATCGATAACGTATGTGCCGAGTTGGCACTGATCACCGGTCAGAAGGCCGTCGCTACCAAGGCTCGTAAGTCCGTTGCGAACTTTAAGGTTCGTGAGGGTATGAACATCGGTGCGAAGGTTACCCTGCGTGGTGAAAAAATGTATGAGTTCCTGGATCGTCTGTTCAACGTGGCTCTGCCCCGTGTACGTGACTTCCGCGGAATCAACGCCAACGGCTTCGATGGCCGTGGCAACTATGCTTTCGGTATCAAGGAACAGCTGATTTTCCCTGAGATCCAGTACGATAAGGTCGAAAAGATCCGTGGTATGGACATCGTGTTCGTCACCACCGCTAAGACCGATGAAGAAGCAAAAGAGATGCTGACCATGTTCGGCGCTCCTTTTGAGAAATAAGAGGGGGAATTTATAATGGCTAAGAAATCTATGATCTTAAAGCAGCAAAAGACCCAGAAATTCTCCACGAGAGAGTACAACAGATGCAAAATCTGCGGCCGTCCCCACGCTTATCTGCGTAACTACGGCATCTGCAGAATTTGCTTCCGTGAACTGGCTTATAAGGGCCAGATTCCCGGTGTGAAGAAATCCAGCTGGTAAGGAGGAGCGAGAAATGCAGATTACTGATCCTATCGCAGATTTGCTCACCCGGATCCGGAATGCAAATGCTGCAAAACATGAAACTGTTTCCATCCCCGCTTCCAACATGAAGAAGGCAATCTGCCAGATCCTTTTGGACGAGGGATACATTAAGGAAATGAAGGTTGAAGACGATGGCCTGCAGGGCAACATCGTTTTGACCCTGAAGTACGGCGAAAATAAGACCCGCATCATCCAGGGCTTGAAGAGAATCTCCAAGCCGGGCCTGCGGATCTATGCCGGCGTTGAGGATATGCCTCGCGTAAGAAAAGGCCTGGGTACTGCCATCGTGTCCACCTCTAAGGGTGTTATGACCGATAAGCAGGCTCGGAAGATGGGCGTTGGCGGCGAAGTGCTTGCCTTCGTTTGGTAAGGAGGAATTCTGATGTCGAGAATTGGTAGAAAACCGATCACTATTCCCGAAGGTGTTGAAGTGAAATTGGGCAGTGACAATACCATCACTGTCAAGGGTCCCAAGGGCGAACTGACCAAGACCATGCATCCTGATATGCAGATCGCAGTCGAAGGCGCCGAGATCATTGTGACCCGTCCCGATGATGAGAAAGAGCACCGCTCTCTCCACGGCCTCACCCGGACTTTGATCGCCAACATGGTTGAAGGCGTCACCAAAGGTTATTCCAAGGAGTTGGAGATCCGTGGCGTCGGTTACAGAGCTCAGCTGCAGGGCAAGACCCTGAACATGAACCTGGGTTACTCCCATCCTGTGATCATGGAGCCCATCGATGGTATCACCATCGAAGTTCCTGCACAGAACAAGGTAGTGATCTCCGGTATCGATAAGCAGCTGGTAGGTCATTTTGCGGCTAACGTTCGTTTCAAGAGACCCCCCGAGCCCTATAAGGGTGCCGGTATCCGCTATGTGGATGAGGTCGTGAAGCATAAAGAAGGTAAAGCCGGTAAAGGCGCGAAGTAATAAAGGGAGGATAAGATTATGGTTAAGAAGCCTGATAGCAATGCTGCAAGAATTAAACGGCATAAGCGTGTGCGCTCCAAGATCTCCGGAACTCCCGAGCGTCCCCGTCTTTGCGTTTTCCGTTCTGCAAAGCATATTTACGCCCAGATCATCGATGATGTGAACGGCGTGACTCTGGTAAGCGCATCCAGCATGGAGAAGAGCTTCACCGAGTACGGCGGCAATAAGGATGCCGCTAAGAAAGTGGGCACCCTCGTAGCCGAGCGTGCTCTCGAGAAGAAGATTGATACCGTTGTGTTCGACAGAGGCGGTTTTGTGTACCACGGCCGTGTTCAGGCACTGGCTGAGGGCGCCCGTGAAGGCGGACTGAAATTCTAATTGGAGGAGAAAGAATAATGGCTAATAAAATTGATGCAACTACGCTGGACCTTCAAGAGAGAGTCGTGTCCCTGAACCGGGTTTCCAAGACCGTTAAGGGCGGACGTATCATGAAGTTCTCCGCATTGATCGTTGTCGGCGACGGCAACGGCCGTGTTGGCGCCGGCCTGGGTAAGGCCGCTGAAGTACCCGAAGCCATCCGCAAGGGTATCGAAGACGCCAAAAAGAACATGATCACCATCAACATGAAGGACACCACCATCCCCCACGAGATCGTTGGTAAGTATGGTGCTTCCATGGTTATCATGAAGCCTGCTGCTCCCGGTACCGGTGTTATCGCCGGCGGCGCTGTTCGTGCCGTACTGGAGATGGCCGGTATTAAGGACATCAGAACCAAGGCTCTGCGTTCCCGCAATCAGAGAAACGTTGTTAACGCTACTCTGGCGGGTCTGGCTGCCTGTACTGATGCTGCCACCGTTGCCGCAAAGCGCGGTAAGACCGTAGAAGAGATCTTAGGTTAAGGAGGCAACTGAAATGGCTAAAGTAAAGACTATCAAGATCACTCTGGTAAAGAGCTTGATCGGTTGCAAAAAGGATCAGATCGCTACTGCTGAGGCGCTGGGCCTCAAGAAGGTTGGCGACGTAACCAATCAGCCGGACAATGCTTGCACCCAGGGTAAAGTAAAGAAGATCATTCACCTGATCGAAGTTGAGAAGTAAGGAGGAAGAACCATGAAATTACACGAACTTGCTCCTGTAAGCGGCTCTACTTCCGTTGCAAAGAGAAAGGGCCGCGGCCCCGGCTCCGGCAACGGTAAGACCGGTGGCCATGGCCATAAGGGTCAGAAGGCTCGGTCCGGCGGCAGCATCCGTCTGGGCTTTGAAGGCGGTCAGATGCCCTTGCAAAGACGGCTTCCGAAGCGTGGCTTCAACAATATCTTCGCTAAGAAGTATGTTGTGTTGAACCTCAGCGATCTGAACGCATTCGATGCCGGCGCTGTTGTGGATATTAATGCGGTTATCGAAGCTGGTTTTGCCAAGAAGGCAATGGACGGCTTGAAGGTAATCGGTTCCGGTTCCGTTGACAAGGCGATCACCGTTAAGGCAGTAAAGGTTACTGCCGGTGCTAAAGAGAAAATCGAGGCTGTCGGCGGAAAGGTTGAGGTGATGTAAGATGTTCAGCGTCTTCAAGAATGCCTGGAAAATCCAGGATTTGAGAAAGAAGCTCCTGTTCACTGCTTTTATCATCCTGATCTTCCGGTTGGGCTGTAATATTACCGTACCGTTTCTGGACGCATCTGCGATGCAGAATCTGTTTGCCGGCTATGCGGCCGAGGGTAATATCTTTTCTTATTTAAATATCATGTCCGGTGGAGCGATGGAGCAGGCAACGATCTTCTCGCTGTCTATCTCCCCCTATATTAACGCTTCCATCATCATGCAGCTGCTCATGGTGGCCATTCCGCCCCTGGAGCGGCTGATGAAGGAGGACGGCGAACGTGGCAGAAAGATCATGGAGTCCTGGACTCGCTATCTCGCCATCGCATTCTCCTTCCTGTTGGGCTTCGGTTACTACACCATTCTGAAGAATGCAGCCGGTGTAGTTGCTGAGGATGCCGGTGTGTTTGGCGCATTGGTCATCGTCTTCACCTTCGCCGTCGGCGCAGCCATCGTCATGTGGCTGGGTGAGAAGATCAATGAATACGGAATCGGCAACGGTATTTCGATGCTGTTGTTTGCCGGTATCGTTTCCAGCCTCCCCGGTACAGCCAACGTGCTGATTGCAAACGTACAGGCCGGTGCGGTCCATTGGATCGTTGCTGCTGTTCTGGTAATCGGCGTTCTGGCGGTGGTCGGCTTCGTGGTCTTCGTGACCAACGGTGAGCGTCGGATCCCCGTTCAGTATGCAAAGCAGGTCAAAGGCCGCAAGATGTACGGCGGTCAGAACACCAATATTCCCTTGAAGGTGAATATGGTCGGCGTTCTGCCCATCATCTTTGCTCAGTCCTTTGTTATGCTGCCTCCCACCATCCTGAACTTCTTCCCCAAATTGGAGAAGACCTGGTTCGGGGCTGTGGTTGATGCTTTGAAAGTAGGCGGCTGGCTCTATACCCTTCTGATGTTCCTGCTGATCATCTTCTTCAGTTATTTCTATACGGTCATCACCTTCAATCCTGTTGAAGTGGCCAATAACCTGAAGAAGAACGGCGGATTTATCATGGGTATCCGTCCCGGTAAGCCTACCGCAGATTTCATCACCAAGAGCTTGAACCGTGTCACCTTGATCGGTGCATTGTTCCTTGGCTTGATCTCTGCTCTGCCCAATATCGTGGCAATGGTCAATTCCAGCCTGGCGTCTGTCGCCATCGGCGGTACGACCCTCTTGATCATCGTGGGTGTTGCTCTGGAGACTGTGAAGACTCTGGAATCCCAGATGCTGATGCGCCACTATAAGGGCTTCCTTGAATAAGGAAAAAGGTGCGATTATGAAGCTCATACTTTTAGGAGCACCGGGTGCCGGTAAAGGCACACAGGCAGAAAACATTTCAGGTCGTTATAAAATCCCTACCATCTCTACCGGAAATATGATCCGGGCAGCCATCCATAACGGAACGGAGCTGGGCAAGCAGGCGGAAAGCCTGATCAATGCCGGAAAGCTGGTTCCGGATGAGGTGGTCATCGGCATGATCCGGGAGAGACTGGCAGAGGAAGACTGCAAGAACGGTTTCATTCTGGACGGGTTTCCCCGTACCATCCCTCAGGCGGAAGCCTTGGAGAAGATGGGGGTGGAGATCGACATGGCCCTTTCTTTGGAAGTGGCAGATGAGGCGATCGTTCGTCGGATGAGCGGCAGACGGGTCTGCCCCGCTTGCGGAATGACCTATCATGTGGATTTTAAGCCCTCTGAAGATAACAAACATTGTGATGCATGTAAGGCTGAACTGATCATCCGTAAGGACGATCATCCGGATACCGTTCTGGATCGGCTGAAGACGTATCACGAAACCACCGAACCTTTGAAAGCATTTTATGCTGAACGGGGACGGTTGGTAACGGTGGACGGCCGTGATGACATCGCCGAAACCACCAAAGCAACCTTTGAAGCTATCGAGGCGAAGTTAAAATGATGATCATCAAATCTGATAGTGAAATCCGCTTGATGCGCAAGGCCGGCGCAATTGCCGCCGGTGCGCTTCAGGCGGCGGGGAAAGCCGTTTGCCCCGGGATGAGCACCAAAGAGTTGGATCGGATCGTAGAAAGCTACATTCGCTCCCACGGCGCTCGACCTTCCTTTAAGGGCTACGGCGGATTTCCTGCCAGCGCATGCATCTCTGTCAATCACGTGGTGATCCACGGAATCCCTTCTGAAAAGATCATTCTGAAAGAGGGTGATATTGTCAGCGTGGATGTGGGCGCTTATATCAACGGATTTCATGGCGATACAGCAAATACCTTTCCGGTAGGGAAGGTCTCACCGGAAGCGGCACAGTTGATCGAAGTGACCCAAGAAAGTCTCCGGCAGGCAGAGCTTCTGCTGAAGGACGGCGTTCGACTGGGCGATATCGGCCACTGTATCGAAAGTTATGTTCAGCAGTACGGCTACAGTCCGGTGAAGGAATTTGTGGGCCACGGCATCGGCCGGGCGCTCCACGAAGACCCCAACGTGCCGAACTTTGGCCGGGCAGGACATGGCCTTCGGTTGCCGAAAGGCGCTACCGTTGCTATTGAACCGATGATCAATCAGGGCACCGATGAAGTGATCCTGGACCGGAAAGACGGCTGGACCGTCACAACGGCGGACGGAAAACTCAGTGCCCATTATGAACACACCTTTTTCATCGATGGTGATCGGGGTCATATTCTGACCCAGGTGTAACATGAATCGCTTAGAAATAGGCACGGTGGTACGGGTTACCGCCGGCAAAGAAAAAGGTTTCATATTTGTTGTCGTAGAAGATTTTAATCATCAACAGGTGTTAATCGCAGACGGCCGGCATCGGACGTTGGACCGCCCCCGCAAGAAGAGCATCAAGCATCTTGCGGAGGTTGCCCGGCTGGAAGAACTGCCGTGTACGAATCGCCTGCTCTGGAAAAGTCTTTCCCCGTATCGGGGATAATAGGAGGACCTATGTCAAAGGAAGATATGATCGAGGTGGAGGGCGTTGTCGTCGAAGCGATGCCCAACGCAAATTTCATGGTAGAGCTGGAGCAAGGGCATAAGATTCATGCCCATATCTCCGGAAAGCTCCGTATGAACTATATCAAGATCCTGCCCGGCGATCGGGTAACGGTGGAAATGTCCCCGTACGATCTGACAAAGGGTAGAATTATCTGGAGAGCCAAGTAAGACTCTCACACGAATGGAGGTATTTTCAATGAAGGTAAGACCTTCCGTTAAACCCATTTGCGAGAAATGCAAAATCATTAGAAGACATGGTAAGGTGATGGTAATTTGCCAGAACCCGAAGCACAAGCAGAAACAGGGTTGATCCTTGTTTGCCGCTTGATCAAAATGGAGGTGTTATAACCAAATGGCAAGAATTGCTGGTATCGATTTACCGAAGGAAAAACGCGTAGAGATCGGTTTGACCTATATCTACGGTATCGGTCGTAAGACATCCAACGACATTCTGGCTGCCGCCGGCGTGAATCCGGACACCAGAGTTAAGGATCTGACCGAAGAAGAGGTTGCTGCTATCCGTGCCGCTATGGAAGGCTACGAGGTAGAGGGTGACCTGAGAAGAACTGTTGCTTTAGACATCAAGCGTCTGATCGAGATCGGATGCTACAGAGGAACTAGACATAGAAAAGGTTTACCTGTCCGGGGCCAGAGATCCAAAACGAACGCCCGTACCAGAAAGGGCCCCAGAAAAACCATGGCTAATAAGAAGAAGTAAAGGAGTGAATGAAGAATGGCTGCAAAGGCTGTAAAGAAAGTAACCGGCAAGCGCCGTGTGAAAAAGAATATTGAACGTGGAGCCGCTCACATTCGCTCTACCTTCAACAATACGCTTGTTACCATTTCCGATGTGAACGGTAATGCGATCTCTTGGGCCAGTGCCGGCGGCATGGGCTTTAAGGGTTCCAGAAAGAGCACTCCCTTCGCCGCTCAGATGGCTGCGGAGACTGCTGCTAAAGCCGCAATGGAACATGGTCTTAAAACCGTAGAGGTTTTCGTTAAGGGACCGGGCGCCGGCCGTGAGGCTGCGATCCGTGCTCTGCAGACAGCCGGCTTGGAGATCACCATGATCAAAGACGTGACCCCCATCCCGCATAACGGTTGCAGACCCCCGAAGAGAAGAAGAGTATAAGGAGGAAAGACGTAATGGCTAGATATACTGGCGCTGTATGCCGCCAATGCCGCAGAGAAGGTCAGAAGCTGTTCCTGAAGGGCGAGCGTTGCTATTCCGATAAGTGCGCAATCACCCGTCGTGCATATGCACCCGGTCAGCATGGCCAGGGCAGAAAGAAAGTATCTGAGTATGGTACTCAGCTCAGAGAGAAGCAAAAGGTCAGAAGATATTATGGCGTTCTGGAAAGCCAGTTCGCTAAGTATTATGAGATGGCCGTTAAGAAACAGGGCGTTACCGGTGACAATCTGATGTCCATCGTGGAGAGCAGATTGGACAACGTGATCTACAGATTAGGCTTTGCTATGTCCAGACCCGAGGCGAGACAGCTCGTCCGTCACGGGCACTTTACCGTAAACGGTAAGAAAGTTAACATTCCTTCCTATTTGGTAAATATCGGTGATGTTATCGCAATCAAAGAAGGTAGCATGAATTCCGCCAAGATTAAAGCGATCCTGGAAGCAAACGAGAAGCGTGCTATCGTGAAGTGGCTGGAGCTGAACGGCACCACCGCTAAGGTTGTCGGCTTTGCCGATGCCGAAGATATCGACCTCCCCGTCGAGAAACACTTGATCGTCGAGCTTTATTCCAAGTAAAAAAGCGTTGCTGCGCTTTCTTGCGCAGAAGTTTTCTTGGAAAAGTTCTTTCTTCCCGCTTATGCGTGGAAATGAGATTAGGATGTTTGAATTAAGGACTCGCAAATTAGCGAGATTATAAGGAGGTTTTAGATATGATCGAGATAGAAAGACCCCGGATCGAGACCGAGGTGATCGGCGAAAACGGTGAATATGGCCGTTTTATCGCAGATCCTTTGGAGAGAGGCTACGGCCTGACGCTGGGTAACTCCCTGCGCCGGATCCTGCTCTCCTCCCTGCCCGGTTGTGCCGTTGTTGCGGCAAAGATCAATGATGTTCCCCATGAGTTCACCACCATCGAGGGCATCAAAGAGGATGTAACGGAAATCATCCTCAATATCAAGGGCATTATCCCGAAGCTCTATTGCGACGAGCAAAAAACCGTATATATCGAGGCAAAGGGCCCCTGCGTTGTGACTGCCGGTGATATCAAAGCCGATAGCGACGTAGAGATCCTCAACCCCGATCACGTTCTGGCAACTTTGGGCGAAGAAGCTGTATTGAACATCGAACTGGTCATCGACCATGGTCGTGGCTACGTTTCCGCCGAGAAGAATAAGGCATACACCGAGAACCAGGCAAATATGCTGGCGGTGGATAGCGATTTCTCCCCGGTCACCAAAGTAAACTACAAGGTAGAGAATACCCGTGTAGGTCAGATCACTGATTTCGATAAACTGACGCTGGAGGTATGGACCAACTCCGTCATTTCTGCCAGCGATGCAGTTTCTTTGGCTGCTAAGGTAATGAACGAGCATCTTTCTCTGTTCATTGATCTGTCTGAAAAGGCAAAGAACGCCGAGATCATGGTGGAAAAGGAAGAATCCCGTACCATCACCGCACTCCGCATGACCATTGAGGAGTTGGATCTCTCCGTTCGCTCTTTCAACTGCTTGAAGAGAGCCGGTATCAATACCGTTGAGGATCTGATCAATAAGAGCGAAGAAGATATGATGAAAGTCCGCAACCTGGGTAGAAAGTCTCTGGATGAAGTCATCGGCAAGATCGCTTCTCTGGGTCTTCAGCTGAAGAAGGACGACGAATAATCGAATTATAGTATAACAAGGAGGTTAACCTTATGTCCGGTTATAGAAAATTGGGCCGCCCTACCGCACATCGTAAGGCGATGCTCAGAGGCATGGTGACCTATCTCCTGGAGAATGGCTCCGTCGAGACCACTTTGACCCGTGCAAAGGAAGTGGGCAGAGCTACCGAGAAGATGATCACCTTGGGCAAGGCAAATACGCTGCATAGCAAGCGTCAGGCTTTGTCTTATATCACCAAAGAAGATGTAGTCAATAAGCTCTTTAGCGAGATCGCTCCCAACTATGAGGAGCGTAACGGTGGCTACACCCGTATCGTGAAGATCGGTCCCCGTCGTGGTGACGGCGCCGAGATGGCGATCGTTCAGTTGGTATAATTGAACTTAAAAAACAGACCCCCGATGGGGTCTGTTTTTTCTATATTATTTCTTAAAAAGGGTTCCTTTTTTTGGATGGCTGTGGTAGAATAAGGGCAAATAGAGTTTAAAGGAGAAACGGCATGATTAAAGTAATCACCTTTAACATTAAGTGCGGTGGTGCCAATGAATTTTCTATCGACCATCGAGCACCGCTTTTGAAGACCGTGCTTGAAAAGTATGACGGAGACATTATAGGTCTGCAAGAAGCAACGCCTAAGTGGATGGAGTATATCGAAAAAGACTATGGGGAAGAGTATGAGATCTTTAATCATTACCGGTCTCGCACCAGCCCGGAATCTCCTCCGATCCTTTGGCGGAAATCTCGCTTCAAGTGTTTGAATAAAGGATATTTTTGGTTATCCGATACCCCGGATGTTGAAAGCGGCGGCTGGGATACCTGGGGACATAACCGGATCTGCCTTTGGGTCCAGCTTTTTGATAAGCAAGAGGGGACAAAAGTCACCTTCTTCAACACCCACTATGGATTTGGCGAAGAAAATCAAGTAAAAAGCGGTCAGTTGATCCTGAATCATTTCAAGGCGATGAAGGTGGACTGCGGTTTCTTGACGGCAGACTTTAATATGAGTTACGATCGCCCCGGCTATAAATTGCTGGAGCAACATTTGGTGGATGCCAACGTGGCAACGGTGAACGATCGGCGCCATACCTGCCATGGGTATAACCGTGACCGTAAAACCGGCACCCCCATTGATATTTGCTTTGTTACCCCCAATACCATCGTTCCTCTTACGGCGAAGAGAATGGATGATCTGGTGAACGATGAATTCCCCTCTGATCACTATGGGTTCTATTTTGAACTGGAGGTTCGTCAGCCGGTGCATTTGCTGAGCTTTAATGCGGATGGGGCGTCTGTTCGGACACAGCTTGTGAATATGGAAGCAGAGGTTGCGGCTTTGCAGGAAGTGTCGGAAGATAAGTGTGTCCGTCTGGAGAAGAGCTTTGCCACTGCCAAGCAAAGAGGAAACGACTGTTCTCCCTGCATCGTTTGGAATGAGGAAAAGTTTGAATTGGTGGAAAAAGACGTGGATGAGCGGATGGCATTGACTGTCCTTCAAAGATCCATCTCCAACCAAAAATTCTGTTTGATCGATCTGCACCTCAGCCACGACGAAGAGGAGCAGTTAGCAGACGTGAAAGTAGCACTTAAAAAAGCAGAAGCCTATCAAGATCTACCCACGATCCTGACCGGAACCTTCAATTTCCGGATCGGAAGCCCGGCCTATCGTCTTATTCGGGAGCAGTTTGCCGATCTGCGTCGGGAAGTGGCTCCGGAGAATCTGACGCCCACCTATAACGGACGGGGCGAAGAAATGAATGAGCCGTATATCTGTGATTATATGTTTATCCGTAAGGTGAAGCCCTTGAAATATGAGATCTTTAATTCCAAGATGAGAAGAGGCTATATTTCGGATCATCACGGTATTATGGGAACAATGATTTTGGAGGACTGAAGTTATGCTGAAGATTATTTCGTTTAATATTAAATGCGGCGGCAGCGGGGAGCACGCCATTCCGGTACGTGCTCCGCTCTTAAAGACCATTCTGGATCAGTACGATGCAGACTTGATTGGTCTGCAGGAAGCGACTCCCGACTGGATAGAGTGCATTGAACGGGACTATGGCGATGAGTATGTAATCTTCAATCAGTACCGTGCTAAGGATAGCTTAGAGTCTACCCCGCTTCTCTTCAAAAAGTCCCGTTTTGAGTGTCTGGATCACGGACATTTTTGGCTTTCCGAGACCCCCCAGCATTGAGAGCGGCGTCTGGGATAACTATGGCTATAACCGCATCTGTGTTTGGGCGAAGCTTTTCGATAAGCAGGAGGGTACCACCGTTGCGTTCTTTAATACCCATTATGGATTTGGCGACGAGAACCAGGTTAAGAGCGGCAATTTGATTTTGAACTATATTAAAGCCATGAAGGCGGATGCCTGCTTCCTGACGGCAGATTTTAATATGTATCCCCATTCTCCCGGCTATAAGTTTTTGACCGACCACTTGGTGGATGTCAACATGGCGACGGTGCAAGACACACGTTTTACTTATCACGGCTATAAGCCGGAAGGTCGTACCCATGGTGCCATCGACTTCTGCTTCGTGACCCCCAACGTGACTCCCATCACCTACAAGCGGTTGGATGATACGGTGAACGGACAGCTCCCCTCGGATCACTTCGGCATTTATAATGAGGTGCAGGTGCATAAATCTCTGAAATTCTATTCCCAGCGTGTTTTTCAGGGCGAAGAACCCGATGCTACCAACGTTTGGTTCCTTCGCAAAATGGTAGACGGACTGCGTCCGGATATCATTGCTCTCCAGCAGGCGACTTATATGTATGAGCACCGTTTCTCCAGAGCGGATAACTTTGCCGGTATCGTTCGTGAAGATACGGAGGATCCTGCAAGACTTGCTCCTCTGTTCTGGAGAGAGGATCTCTTCGATGTGGCAGAGCAGGAAACCCTCGCTTTGGGGGACAGCGTTGCCAATCTGGCGGTTCTGCAATATAAGGTCGGCGGCAAGAAGGTCTGCGCTGTGAGCGCTCATTTCGGCGAGGAAAAGGAAGCGTTTGCAAAACTGATCGTTGAAAAACTGGCTGCATACAAAGAAATGCCCATCTTCCTTGGCGCAGATCTGGATGCACCCATCGGCAGTCCCGCATACCTCATTCTGAAAGAGGCGTTGAAGGATCTGCGTGCGGTGGTAAATGCTAAGGATATGACTCCCACCTATCAAGGGTTCTTTAAGGAGAATACCGCCCCCGGAATTTTGGACTTTGTCTTCACCAACGCAGAGGGCGTGAGCAAATTGACATATAAAGTGCAGGATCAAAGACCCAGAAAGCGAGTCTTCTCCGACCATGACGGAATCCTGGCCACTTGCATCTTAGACTAAACGAAAAACAGACCCCTTTTGGGGTCTGTTTTTCTTTACATTCTATTGAATAACCTTTATAATAGAAATAGAATTTTGTGATAAGGAGATTCGTGATGATCACCTGGCTTTTGGGACGAAGCGGTGTCGGGAAAACCGAAGCGCTGATGAAAAGAATACCGCAGTTGGCAGCCTCTTATCAAGAGGTCTTTTATCTGGTCCCGGAGCAGAGTTCTATGGGATTGGAACGGGAGATCGGTAAGTTCTCCGCCGGAAACGTGAAGGTCGTCTCTTTCCGCCGGCTGTGTAATGAAATTTTTCGTCGCTTTGGCGGAATTGCCGGAAATTATATGTCCGGTGTCCGTCAGACGGCGTTGATCTACCGTATTTTGCAGGAGCAACAAACGCAGCTGAAATACTATCGAAAAGCCACCCCGACCATGGGCTTTGTGGCCAAGCTTTCTGCGGTCTTTTCGGAGTTTTCTCTTTCCGGACTGACCCGGGAGGCGGTTCTGCCGGTGGTGCAGGAAAGCGGCCGCCGGGATTGGCAGGAAAAATATCAGGATCTCTTTTTGCTGTATGAAGCCTATCGGCTGGCGATGGACGAGGAAAGCCGTTCCGCCGCCGAGGATCTTGCAACGGCTACGGACGTGGCACGGGAACGGGGCTATTTTAAGGATACGGCCGTGGTGATTGACGGCTTCTTTGGGTTTACCGGCCGTCAGCGTGAATTACTGCAGGTCATCTTTTCTCAAAGTCCGGCGGTGTATTGCGCCCTGTTGCTGGATCCTCAAGATTCTTCCATGCTGTTTGATTCGGCGAAAAAAGAATGGGCAGTCCTTCAAAAACTGGCCGGCTCTGCGGAGCAGGAAACGATACAATTGTCCGGCCCTTCCAAGCGATTGCAGTATGAAGATCTGCAATTTTTAGAGACGCAGATGTTTTCCACTTTTGAACCGGCGCCGATTTCCTCCGATCACCTGCGGTTGATGGTAGGGCGGAATATTCGGGAAGAACTTTCCATGGTGGCGGCGGATATCGCCAAAAAGGTACGGGAAGAAGGCTTGCGTTATCGGGACTTTGCACTGGTCGCCGGAAGCCTGGAAGAGTACGGCCCGGTGGCAGAGACGGTATTTGCTAAATATGGGGTCCCCTTGTTTGTGGATCGGGGACGATCTTCTTTGGGGAAACCGATTTTTGCATTCGTTCAGAGCGCTTTGCGCCTGATCAGTCCGGATCGGTATTTTCGCCAGGAAGACCTTTTGACCCTTCTAAAGACTGGTCTGTGCGGAGAGGATCGGGATCTCATCAGCCGGTTGGAGAATTATTGTATCTTGTGGCAGATCAACGGCGAACGGTTGATCGGTGAAAAGGATTGGACCCAGAACCCCTTGGGTCAAGGAAAAATAACGGAAGAGGGCGAAGCCCTTTTGGCGGATTTGAACCAACTGCGCCATCGGCTTCGTGCGCCTTTATTGCGCTTTAAAGAGGCGGCTCGTCCCGGGACAGGAAAAGCCTTGGCGGAGGCGATCTACGGCCTTTTGACCGATTTTAAGGCGGAACAGCAAATTATTCGATTGGCGGAGGAATACCTGGCGGAAAGTGCCAAAGGCGCCAATGCATGGGAGACCCAGCAAAACCGCCGTCTCAGTCGGGAATATCTGCGCTTGTATAGCGTCATGACCGATATTCTGGACGATATTTACCAGGTCTTTGAAGAGGCTCCTCTTTCTTTGTATGCCATGGAGGAATTGATCGGCCTTTGCGGAGAAGAAATGGCGCTGAGCGTGGCGCCTCCCACCCTGGATGCGGTCACAATGGGCGAGGTGGCGCATAGCCGTCTCCGTGACGTGCGTCGGCTGTACGTGGTGGGCGCCAATCAGGGAATTTTGCCCATGCCCGTGAGCGAGAACGGGTTGATCGGCGACGGGGAACGTAGATTGTTCGTGGCGCACGAACTTCCCTGTAACGCTACTCTTCAGCAGAACGTACTGCAGGGACAGTATCGCTTTTATGCGGCGATCTTTTCCGTACGGGAAGAGCTCACCTTCAGCTACAGTGCCTTCCGGATGACCGGAGAAGCACTGTTACCGTCGGTGTACGTAGAAAAACTGCGTCGCCTGACCAACGTAACGCCCATCACAAGAAGTGATATGGAAGAATACGATTTTGCCGTCACGCCGGACGGCGCCCGGGAATTGACCGGCTGGTCTCCGGCACTTCGGGCGGAGATTTTGCGGGAATTGGGAGAGCAACCTCTTCCGCCCCGAGATCCGGACGATCGCCTGCCGGAGGAAGTGGTGCGTCGGATCTTTGGCGACCGCCTAAGACTAAGCTATAGCCAGATCAGTCTGTTTCAGGATTGCCCGTTCCGGTATTTCATGGAAAAGACCATGGGGATCCGGGAACTGCAACCCATTACCTTTGATGCCCCGAATATCGGCACCTTTGTTCATTACGGTATGGAGAAATTGGTCAAAGCCCTCCGGGAGGGCGGTTTTGATTACGATCAGTATACCCCGGAGAAGATTCAACAGTTTGGAGAGGACTTGGCGACGGAATACCTGCAGGATCAACTGCGGGACTTCACCCGTACCAATCGTTTTTCGTCTCTTTATCGCCGCATGACCGGCCTCTTTTGCCTGGTAGCAGAGAACGTATTGGGCGAGTTGAAGGAGGGACGTTTTGTTCCCTATGGGGAAGAGGTCTCTTTAGAAGGGGTTCGTCTGCCTTTGAAGAACGGCGCCGTGGCAGAGCTGATCGGTTCCGTGGATCGGGTGGATACCTTCACCGAAGAAGGCAAGACCTATCTGAAGGTCACGGACTATAAGACCGGCTCCAAAAAGTTTGATCTCAAGGGGCTGACCAATCGGGACGGCGTCCAGCTTCCGATCTATCTTTATGGACTGATGAAGAGCGGAAGATGGGAGGATCCGGTTCCGGCGGCAGGGTGCTATATGGAAGCCAAGACGCCGGTTTTGAGGACCCCGTTCAAACCGGAAGAACTATCGGAAAAATTACGGGATTTCTATAAACGAAACGGGGCCTATAACGCAGACGAGACGGCATTATCCGCCTTGGACTCTGCCAAAGGAGGCCGTTACTTCGGCATCCGCTATCTCAAGAGCGGAGATCTGCACGGAGGAGAAAATAAAGTCTATGACCCTGCTTTGATGCAGGAGATGGTGGACTATATGGAACGGGTCATTCGGGAGACGGCCGAAGAGATCCTTTCCGGCAAGGCATCGGTGTGTCCGTTAAAAGGAAAGACCCACGATGCCTGCGGTTATTGCCAATTTAAAGCCACCTGCGGACATACTCCCGGTCAGGAGCGGGAGTATAGTGAAGAACCCATGGGCTGGAAGGAGGGGACGGTATGAGTAAGATTCAATTTACCGAACGGCAGGAACAAGCCATTTCCGGCCGTGGCAACGCCCTTCTGGTCTCTGCCGCCGCCGGAAGTGGAAAGACCGCCGTTCTGGTGGAACGGGTTTTGCGTTATCTGGCCGAAGAGGGCGGAGATATCCGCCGGCTCATTATTATGACCTTTACCGAAGCCGCCGCTGCCGAAATGCGTCAAAAGATCAAAAAAGCGGTGGACGGCTACCTGCGTGAAAACGGCGGAAACGATCATCTCATGCGCCAAAGCGCCTTGATCGACGGCGCTCAGATCGGAACTATCCATAGTATCTGCCGGAGCCTGATCACCGCCCATTTTGAGCAATTGGGCTTGGATCCCCGTTGCCGTCTTTTGGACGAGACGATGGATGCGGCGATGATCGAGGAGCAGGCGGAAGATCTTCTGGAGGACCTGTTTGGCAGGGACGACGAGGATACCCGTTTCCTCTTGGACTGCTATGCGGCCGGACGGGAGGATGAGACCCTCAAAGGTCTTTTGATCCAAGGGCTGAAGTTTTTGGACAATCAACCCCTGCCGGAGGACTACGTCCGCCGTGCGATGGCGCCCTATGAGCGGACGGAGGAGGGGCTTTTCGCCTGCTTCACCGAGGACGGTCTCTATACCTATATCCGTCACCAATTGGAAGAGGTGCAGGCACGGCAGTTGTTTTTAAAGCAACGGGCGGAACGCCATCCCTCTTTGAGCGGAATGCCTTTGCTGCTGGATCTTTTGGAAGACGACTACCGTCGGCTGATGCACCTCAGTGAGATATTGGAGGCACGGGATTACGATGCCTTTGTGGGGGCGTTGAACGGATTTCGGTTTGCCACCCTCAGTTGGAAAAAGATTGCCGGAGACGAACCGGACGAAGCAGCGCAAAAGAGCTTGACCGATGCCCGGCAGAAATGTAAGGACGCCTTTACTGCTTTGAAAAAGAACTTCACCGCCACCGAGGCGGAGGAATTGGAACGGATCCGGATGGAAGGGCGGTTGTTGCGCACCTATCTCAACGCCTGCATGGAACTGCGGGAGCGTCTGATCCGTGTTCGGCGGAAAAGCGGCTGGATCACCTTTCAGGATATGGAGCAGTTGGCGGTGCAGTTGTTGGTGGAGGAGTATGATCCCACCACCGATCGGTTGACGCCAAAACCCTTGGCATTGCAACTGCGTCAGGATTACGATGAAATTATCATTGATGAGTTTCAGGACACCAACCGGGCTCAGGATCTCATCTTCCGTGCTCTTTCCATGGACGGCAAAAACCTTTTTATGGTAGGAGATATCAAGCAGAGTATTTATCGGTTCCGGGGTGCAGAACCGGAGATCTTTAATCAAAAACGGCAAGAGTCGGCGCCTTATACAGAGAAAAACCTCACGGCAAAGACGGTGTTGGAACTCAATGCCAACTTCCGTTCCCATCCCGGTGTTTTGCGGTTTGCCAATCGGGTCTTTGAGGCGATCATGCGCCCGGAACTGGGCGGTGTCACCTATGATGAGCGGGAACGGCTGATTCCCGAACGGGAGTTTTTGGCGCCGGAGGAGACCCGGGCAGAGCTTCATTGGCTGGCACCCACGGAAGATCCCCGCACCGGCAAAAAGATGGCGGTTACGGAGCAAAATGCCCGTTATACCGCCCAGTATATTGCCCGAACGGTGGCTGGCGGAGAGGAACTTCTCCTGCCGGACGGACAAAAAAGACCGGCAACCTACCGAGATTTTGCCATCCTCTTGCGGACGGCCTCCGGGACGGCCCCAGTCTTTGAACGGGAACTGCAGCGCTTGGGCATCCCAGTGGTCAATCAGAATGAGGGAACTCGGTTTTATGAACTGCCGGAGGTACAGAGCGTTCTCTCCTATCTTCTGGTGTTGAATAACCCTTATGATGACGTGGCGCTGGTGTCTTTGCTGTACGGCGATTATTTCCGTTTCACCGTCGGGGAATTGGCGGCTCTGCGCCATCGAAAGAGACCCCTCTACGACGATCTCCGCCAAGGAGCAGAGACCGATGAAAAGGCAAAAAAAGCCTTTGATACCATCGAGCGGTACCGCAAATCTGCGGGCAGTTTGTACGTCTATGATTTGCTGTACCGTATCTATCAGGAAAGCGGTGTCTTTGCCGCCTATGCCGCCGAAGAAGGGGGCGTTGAAAAGTGCGCCAACCTGGAACTTCTGGCGGAGGATGCCCGAAAATTTGAAAAGGACGGCTATCGGGGTCTTTATGCTTTTGTACAGCATATTCGTCTGACCGGCTCCGGAGTGGAGAGCGGTGCACGGTTAAAGGCTGAGGAAGATAGCGTTCGGATCATGAGTATGCATAAATCCAAGGGTCTGGAATTTCCGGTTTGTATCTTGGGAGATTGCCGGAAGGAGATCAATCTTCGGGATCTTAATGAGAGAATTCTGTTCCATGGCCGTTACGGCGTGGCGGCGGAATACATCCATCCGGAACTCTACCTCAGAACCCGATCCCTGGCACAGGAGGTCTTGGCAGACCAGATGTTTGCGGACTGTATCAGCGAGGAAGAGCGGGTCCTCTACGTGGCCCTCACCCGTCCGGTGAGTAAGACGGTCGTTTTGATCAATACCGCGCCGGAAATGCTGGAAAACCAGGTGGCGGAGGCGACGACCTATGGTCCGGTCCTGCCCTCTTGGTTGCTCAAGAAAAAGAGAACTTCTTTTGCCGAGTGGTTGATTGCTTTGATGGGCGGAAGTGCCGAGGGGGCAGAACTGCGAAAGCGGTTCAGCCTGCCGGAAGGCGATTATCCTATTTTAGGCGCCCGCTGGGTGGAAGGGTCGTTGCAGGAGCAAGAGCCCGGCGTCATCCGTCAAACGCAAGAAAAAACCTTTGATCGGGAAAAATTCCGGGAACGGTTGCTCTGGCAGTACCCCCATCTTTCGGCGGTGCGTCTGCCGGCCAAGCTTTCCGTTTCCGAGCTCAAGGGTTTGAGAGAGCAGGATCAAGAGGCGGAGCCTCTTCTGGAAGAGCGTCTCCGGACGGCGGAGCCCCGGTTTGTCAGCCGGTTCCGTCCTCGGGGCAATGAAGTAGGAAATGCCTTGCATCAGGCGTTGCAGTTCAGTGATTTTGATCGGCTGGAGCAAGATCCGGAGAGAGAATTGGATCGCTTGGTGCAGGAGGGCTTCATCCTTGAAAGCCAGCGCTCATTGATTCCCTTGGATAAACTGCGTCGGTTTACCCAAAGTCCCTGCTTTAAGGAACTGCTTTCTGCGGAGTACTACAGTAAGGAAGAACGGTTCTTGTTCCCCATGCCGGCAGAGGAACTTTTCGGAGCTGAAGCAGAAGGTGAGATCTTGATCCAGGGCGTGCTGGACTGCTACAGTGTCCGGGACGGTCGGGCGGTGATTTTGGATTATAAGACCGATCGGGTGACGGACGAAGCAGAATTGATCCGGCGGTATCAGGTGCAGATGGATCTGTACGAAGAGGCCCTCCGACGGGTCAAAGGACTTCAGGTGGAACGCCGTGAACTCTATAGCTTCGCTTTGGAAAAAACGGTCTTGTTATAAGCCACAAATTCCGAACTGTATTTTGACGGAAATCTAATTTTTTCGACAAATTTAAAAATAGGGTTTTACAAAGTGCCAATCATATTGTAAAATAATATTGGAAATAAAAGATCAAAGTGTGGAGGATGTAAAAATGGCGGATTATTTGGAAGATCTTATCAATATCCCCTTTGGCCCCATGGGTGTCATTGCCATGCCCGGCTGTGAGGAAATCGGTCAGAAGATCGACTTCTATCTCAGAAAATGGAGAAAAGAACGGGAACACGAACACAAAGAAACCATCACCTTCCGTGGGTATGAGCGGGATACTTATCTGATCGAAGTAACCTGCCCCCGTTTCGGAAGCGGTGAGGCGAAAGGCTTGATCAAGCGTTCTGTACGCGGTCTGGATCTTTATATTATCGTAGACGTATTCAACTATAGTATGGAGTACGATATGTACGGCCGTAAGGTTCCCATGAGTCCGGACGATCACTATGCAGATCTCAAGCGGATCATCGCCGCATGCCAGGGTAAGGCAAAGCGGATCAACGTCATTATGCCGATGCTGTATGAAGGCCGTCAGCACCGCCGTACCAGCCGGGAATCTCTCGACTGCGCCACTGCTCTGCAGGAACTGGTCTCCATGGGTGTGGATAATATCATCACCTTTGATGCCCACGATCCTCGGGTACAGATGGCAATTCCTCAGCACGGATTTGATAACGTTATGCCCACCTACCAGATGATCAAGGCGCTGGTCAATAACGTGCCGGATATCGAGATCGACCCCGAGCATTTAATGATCATCAGCCCCGATGAAGGCGCTATGGCCCGTGGCATCTATTTCTCCTCCGTTTTGGGTGTAGACTTGGGTATGTTCTATAAGCGCCGGGATTACAGCCGTGTCGTGAACGGCCGGAATCCCATCGTTGCCCATGAGTATCTGGGCGCCGACGTGGCAGGGAAGGACATTATTATCGTAGACGATATGATCTCTTCCGGTGATAGCGTACTGGACCTCGGTAAGAAACTGAAAGAACTGAACGCTAAAAATATTTACGTTTGTACCACCTTTGGTCTCTTCTGTAACGGTCTGAACCATTTCGATCAGGCATATAAAGATGGCTATATCAAAAAGGTGTTCACCACCAATGGTATTTATGCCACTCCCGACCTGCTGAGCCGTGAATGGTATTGCTCGGTAGATCTTTCCAAATATATTGCTTATATTTTGGATACCCTCAACCATGACGCTTCCATCAGCGGACTTCTGGAGCCTACCACCAAGATCAATACCCTCTTGGTCAAGAAGGGCAAACGTCCTGCAAAATAAATTAAAAGGGGCTGTAAAAATAGTCCGAACCGCAAAGGGCAGAAAAAAGAGAAAATGTACCAAGAATTCTGCATAAAAAGAAAAAAGGAAGGGAAATATCGAAAAAACGATATTTCCCTTCAATTAAAATGCCCTTTGCTACCTCCAAACCTCGCCGCTCGGCGTATCACATACGCCGTCGGGTAGCCTGCAACCCTCGGTTGCAGCTCGGTTTGAAGGTTTCAAACAATTTTTCCTACCCCCAAAAACGAGGCTGTAAAAAAACATGCGTTTTTTTACAGCCCCTTTTAATGATTTTTCTTGTAACAGACAACGATCAGGACGCCGGCGGTGAGGACTGCCGCCGCCACCAGACCGATGGCGAGAAGCTCCATCGGGAGTTGGGCGGGCGGTTCCTCCGGCTCAATAAAAGGGGTTTCGTCAGATTCCGGCACGGTGGGGGTGTCCGGGATCTCTTCGTAGGGAATAGGCTTGGCGGGCAGGAGGGAGAGGTCGGGATCTCCGCCGAAGGCAGGGATGATGGTGTCCGGCTGACTGACGCAGACCCAGGAATCACGTAGTCCTTGATAATAGAACACCTTTCCCCAGCTCCGCCCTTCCGGATCTTTATATCCGTTGGTAAGATTTAAGGTATCGCCCGTAAGGGTAAAGGGACGGGGATTTTCTGCTCCGGGGTAGTCGTAGACATAGATCGTTTTTGGTTCCCCCTCTTCGGCGGTAAGTTCAAAGTGGGTTTTGGAAAAATCCTCTTCGTGTTCTTCGCAGAAGGATTTTTCATCATAAATGACGTAAAGTTCCTCCAACTTCGCCCATTTTTCTTCCGTCTGAGGATTTTCGTTGATGTAGGAGACCATGCCCCATCCCTTGTAGGTGTATACGATATGGAGCTTTTCTGCATTGGTGATATACTCGGTCAATATCCCGTTTGGACGGGTGTATAGACCGATATATCCCTTCTGGCCATTGGTATAGTAATCCCGATCTTCGTAGACACAGTCCCGAAGATGGTTTTCTAAAAACTCCGATTCCGGCGCAAAGACCACGTCGGCAAAAACGGCAGATCCGTGTAGTAAAAACAGGGTTGCGATCAAAAAACTAAAAATGCGTTTCATAAGATCCCTCCGATCAAAAAAGAAATGAGATTGCATAGCAAAGAAATGAGAAAAGGCCGTTTAAAATGTTGCGGAAAGAGCCGGTAACAGCACCCTTCGATGAGAACCGCCCCCAGCTCCAGAGGCAGTAAGAGGGCAGGATAGAAGTTCCAGATGAGGACCACCACCGGATTGGTCAGCAGATTGACGGCGGTCACGATGGCAAGCCCTCTGCCCCGGATCTTGCAGAGCCATGCTAAGCCCCATTCAATGAGTAAGGTGACGGCCAGGGAGATACCAAGAGAGACTAAAAGCTTCATGGGACGCACCTCCTGCCGAGATAGAGAAGGAGAAGACTCAAAAGCGTCCCTGTCGTCAGTAAAATGCCGTTTGCCGGCAGACGTAACCCAAATAGAATGGGCAAGAATCCAAGGAACAGCGCAAAGGTCAGAAGCCCAAAGGAAAATCCTTTCGCATCGGGGCAGGCTTTGGCCGCCGCCCAAAGGGTCACCGGCATGGTCATCTGGAAGAAAAAGACCCCCAATAGTCCCAGCACCATCCAGTCCGGACGAAGCAAGAAGCCTGCCGCCGGCAGCAGGGTGATGATAGCGGTGGAAAGAAAGCCAAACCGATCCAGTATCCATCCGCCTGCCATCTTGCCTAAAACGGTGGCAAGAACGAGGGTTAAGGCGGTGATCCAAGAATTGTTCCAAGAAAAAACCATGCAAAAGCCCAGATAGGAGCGTAAGACCACCGCGCCGAAAAGGGCAAAAAGGCCGGGGTTTAGTCGGGGGAGACGGGGAGGATTGTTGCCGGACGGGTTGTGGTCAAAGAGTAGAAGAAGCCCTGCCCCCACAGTCAGCATCAAGGGGAACGGCCATACGGGAATGGAACCTTTTCCCAACTGGGTGCCGAGAAATAACCCCAGTGCTCCGGGAGCCACAAAGAGTCCCAGCCGATAAGCTTTATGTACACTGCGGTTGAGAATTTCAATGCCTCCGCCCACGTGGAAGAGGGCGTTTCCGCATCCTGCCAGGAAAACCGAGAGGAGGATAGATTGGGAAAAGAGAAAGGCCAGCGCCGTCAGAAGCATCCCTGCCGACGCCACAAGGCTGTTTTGATCCAGCCGATCCGCCAGGATCCCAAAGGGCAGCTGCAGGGCAAAGGCGCAGAAGTTATAAAGCAGTAAAGCGAGCATCCATCCGCCGGAATGGGAAAAGAACCGAAAAAGCAACAGGGCACAGCAAAGATCCACCATGAAGTGCACCGTGCCGTAAACGCCGGTTTTCATATCCATCCCTCCTTTGCTAAGTAAACGAATGAAAAAAGGAAAATGTTGCAAATAAATGTTGTTTCTATAAAAATAATAACATGAGCGTTGTTTTGGCGTCAATAAAAAATGAGCTGTAAAAAAGTACAGCTCATTTTTCTTATTCTTCGCTTCTGTGGTCGCCCAACGGCTTGAACAAAAGGTTGATCAACCAGATGCCTGCCAGCGCCACCAAAACGAATATGATCCGGCTGACAATGGCATCCATGCCGCCGAAGATCCAGCCCACCAGGTCAAATTGGAAGAGACCAACCAATCCCCAGTTCAGGCAGCCGATAATGGCCAGGACCAAAGCTAATTTATTCATCATTTGCTCATCTCCTTTATTGTCGATGTGGATAGTTTTTCCGCCAAAGTGCGGGATTATACGAAAAAATGAAAAAAAGATGGGCAATGCTCTATATTTTTTCATTTTTTTATGGTAATATATAATTTAATGAAAAAAAGGAGTTTTGATAGTTGAAATTTTTCGGACGTATCAAAAATTTAAAACGCCGTCGCCGGTTAGGAAAAGCATTTTCCGTAGAGCTCCGATGGGGAATGCGCCGTGTGCGCCGCTTTTTCGGACGGGAGCAATTCCAAAAAGGCGTGCGGGGCTCTTATGCCCGCCGCCTGTACGGCATGTTGGCGCTGATCCTTGCGGTGGGCGGTTTGACCGTAGCCGCCGGGGAACTGTCCGGTTCCTGGCTGGCAGACGAGGCGGTGCTGGTTCGCCGGCTGTCCGATCCGGAATTTGACCGTACCAACCCCATTTTGTCCGCCCTTCACTGCTTTGGTGCCACCAACCGGATCCAGGTGACCGTCCAGACAGAGACGGTGGATAATCTGGCGCCCCAAAAGGTGGATTTGGATCAAGGAAGCTTAAACCTGGTGATGACCCTCAAAGACGGCAAGGTGATGGAATATACCCTGCAAAACCGTAACGTGGATAATTTTGAAAGCGGAAGCACCGATCAGTTCACATTGATTTTACCGCCCACGATCTCCGTCTTTGATATTACCGATTACCAATTGACCCTTTTGCCGGACGCTGCCGGGGAGTATGGCACCTGGCATTGCCGCTGGGCGCAGATCTCTTGCCTTTTGGGCGGAGAGCGCACCCTTTTGGCAGAGGATGATTGGGAAGAGCCCTTTATCTTTTCAGAGGAGCATCCCACCGGCGCACTGCAGCAGGTGGCCGGGGAGAATCCCTATTTTGCGCAGGTTCGGGAACTTTTTCCCTATGTATTGAATGTCTGCGAAAATAAGCAGGAAACGGTGCACACCGCCAAGATCAAACGGGATGCATTAAAAGAATTGGGACTTTCCCAGGGAGACGTACTGTACTTAGATGTGGAGACGGTGAATTTGGAGATCCAGAACGCCATTTCCGCTACCCAGCTGGGCGAAAAAGAACTCTCGGAGTTCGACCAGTTGAATTATAACGGGACCATGTCCCTTCGTGTGCGGTTTTATTCCGACGCATCCGGCTCTTTTTATAAGAATTATCCCTTGGACACACTGGGAAAAGATGATTTTGAATTGGGTGGCTCTTCCACCTTCTCCCTGCAGATGCCGGAGGAGATGAGTGTCTTTGATATCCTTTCCATGGAGCTTTTGGTGCACGATGCGAAGGATTCCTGGGCACCTCGCATGATCCGTGCGTACGTCCGGACAGACTACGGGATTGCCCTGGAATTGGCTCGTCTGACCGATACGGCATTGACTGCGGAGCGCAGAACCTGTATTTTTTGGGAAGACCTGATCGAGACGTCTATCAGCCCGGTGCAGTTGGATCTCAAGGGAACCTATCAACTGCCCTTGGCCCTCAAAGAACAGATCGAGCAAAAATATTATACCGAGATCTCCGGCGTAACATACAGTATGTATTTCAATGAGTTTAATTTCTATGAACGGCAAAAGCTGTTTTACAGCCAGGTGATGGCACTTTACGGAGGAACGGAAGATGAAGCGTAAGATCGTTGTTTGGTTGCTGGTGTTGGCAGTTCTTTTGACCGGTTGCGGTTCAAAAGAGACCGGAACCAAAGCCTTGGATCGCCTTTTTGAAAAGACCCCCGTTTCTATGGAGGAGGGACACCTCTTTTTTACCGGTAAGGTAACCGCCTCGTCTGCCGTTCGCCGGGCAATTAGCTATTATGAATTAGAAACGGAGAAAAACACCTTTTACGAGGTGGAGATCACCGACGATCCCTTCGGCTGCATGCCGGAGCGAACGGTAACGGTCGGTATTCTGGGCAATACCGAGACCTTTCCGGAACGGATCGCCCTGCAAAAGGGAAAAGAGTACTTATTTGACGTGACGGTCTGGGTGCAGGAGGAAGAAACGGTATTTCTCTTGCCCACCTTTTATTCCAGCCTTCCGGAACGGGAAGGCGAGACCTTGCAGATCACCGAAGCGGATGGATTGAAAACCATCGACGGCAGTTATGCCGCCTATCTGGACCGTCTAAAGACCTTGGCCGGGGAGAATTCCTATCGTCCGGAAAAAATCTTAGAGACCCTCAAAGAACGGTTCCGGAGCGCAGTGGAACGGGATGCCGGGTACTTTAAGGAACTGGAATTCAAAAAGATCGACGGCGAAAGCCTTAAGAAAACCAATCAAACCGCTTCCGCTTTGCTTGCCAAAGCAGAAGAAACGCAAAAAACGTGGGAAGGAATTAGGGGATTATTACAATGATTGTCTTAACAGCAATTTTGACCGGCATCGGTCTTTCCATGGATGCCTTTGCCGTCTCTGTCACCAACGGTATGTGTAGCGGAAAATTAAAGTTCCGTCAAGCGCTGGCCGATGGGCTGACCTTCGGCTTCTTTCAGGCGATGATGCCGTTGATCGGCCTGTTTTTCGGCCTCTACTTTATGAAGTATATTGAGGCGGCAGACCATTGGATCGCCTTCATCCTGTTGGCCGGTATCGGGATCAATATGATCCGTGGTGCCCTCAAAAAGGATGAGGAAGAGGAATGTACCAACCCCTATACCGTCAAGAACCTTTTGGTGCAGGGCGTGGCCACCAGTATTGATGCCTTGGCTGTGGGCGTGGGCCTTTCCGCCACCATGGGCGGTTACGGCGAAGCCCTGGTGACCGTCGGCGTGATCGGCATTTGTACTTTTCTTCTCAGCACCGCAGGCGTTTATATCGGAAAGATGTTTGGCGGAATGCTCAAGGAAAAAGCAGAGATTTTGGGCGGTGTCATCCTCATCGGCATCGGCGCAAAGATCCTGATCGAGCATCTGTTTTTCTAATTAGAAATGGCTTCTCACCCCAATTAATTTAGGGGTGGGATTCTCTTTTAATAAAAAAAGAAAAAATATTTCATTTAACACTTGATTTTAATAAAAAACTATGGTATCATATTATTCGCTTTGAAAAAGCAGATGCGCTGGTAGCTCAGCTGGATAGAGCGTCTGACTACGGATCAGAAGGTCGGGAGTTCGAATCTTCTCCAGCGCGCCAAATAAAAACACCACCCTGTTGGGTGGTGTTTTTATTTGGCG
>JAZQAE010000150.1:0-2892 GCA_045544995.1 Eubacteriales bacterium | reverse complement strand
GAACTCTGCTCCGGGACCAGATAAAAGACCTCTTGATAAGAGGCTGCCAACTGCGGTATTCTTTTCATCAGCGCTTCGGTTTTCCCGACACCGCTTCGTCCCAAAAGCCAGGTGATCATCACGAATCTCCTTATCACAAATTTCTATCTCTATTATAAAGTTTTTTTGATGGAATGTAAAGAAAAAAGGGGAGGTAAAAAACATTCGTTTTTTACAGCCCCTTATTGTTTTAGTCTAAAACACAGGTAGCAAAGATTCCGTCATGGTCGGAGAAGACACGCTTTCTGGGTCTTTGATCCTGCACTTTATACGTCAATTTGCTCACGCCCTCTGCGTTGGTGAAGACAAAGTCCAAAATTCCGGGGGCGGGATTCTCCTTAAAGAACCCTTGATAGGTGGGGGTCATATCCTTTGCATTTACCACCGCACGCAGATCCTTCAACGCCTCTTTCAGAATGAGGTATGCGGGACTGCCGATGGGTGCATCCAGATCAGCGCCAAGGAAGATGGGCATTTCTTTGTATGCGGCCAGTTTTTCAACGATCAGTTTCGCAAACGCTTCCTTTTCCCCGCCGAAGTGGGCACTGACGGCGCAGATCTTCTTGCCGCCGACCTTATATTGCAGAACCGCCAGATTGGCAACGCTATCCCCCAAGGAGAGGTTTTCCTGTTCTGCCACGTCGAAGAGATCCTCTCTCCAGAACAAGGGAGCAAGTCTTGCAGGATCCTCCGTATCTTCACGGACGATGCCGGTGTAGTTATCCGCTCTGGAGAACCGACGCTCAAAGATATAGGTTGCCTGCTGCAGCGCAATAATATCTGCTCTCAGACCGCCTACCATCTTGCGGAGGAACCAGACGTTGGTCACGTCGGGCTCTGCGCCCTGAAAAACACGCTGAGAATAGAATTTCAGAGATTTATGTACCTGTACCTCATTATAAATGCCGTAGTGATCGGAAGGAAGCTGACCGTTCACCGTATCGTCCAATCGCTTATAGGTGATCGGGGTAACACCTGGGGTCACGAAGCAGAAGTCAATAGCACCGTGGGTGCGTCCCTCCGGCTTATAGCCATGATAAGTAAAGCGCGTATCCTGCACGGTTGCCATATTGACGTCCACCAAGTGGTCGGTCAAAAGCTTATAGCCGGGAGAATGGGGATACATATTAAAGTCTGCCGTCAGGAAGCAGGCATCCGCCTTCATGGCTTCGATATACTTCAAAATCAAATTGCCGCTCTTCAACTGATTCTCATCGCCGAATCCATAATGGGTATTAAAGAACGCCACTGTGGTGCCCTCCTGCTTATCAAAGAGCTTTGCCCAAACGCAGATACGGTTGTAACCATAGTTGTCCCAAACCCCGCTCTCGATGCTGGGGGTCTCGGAGAGCCAGAAATGACCGTGGTCCAGACATTCAAAACGGGACTTTCTAAAAAGAAGCGGGGTACACTCCAGGCTGTTTTTTCCGCGGTACTGATAGAAGATCTCATAATCCTCGCCATAGTCCCGCTCAATGCATTCGATCCAATCCGGGGTCGCTTCCTGCAGCCCGATCAAGTCTGCATCGTACTGATCCAGAATGGTCTTTAAGAGCGGAGCACGTACCGGGATGGCGTGCTCCCCGCTGCCGCCACATTTAATGTTGAAAGAAATAATCTTGAGCATCACTTTAGTCCTCCAAAATCATCGTTCCGATAATTCCATGGTGATCGGAAAAATATCCTCTTCTTGCTTTTCCGGAGAAGATCTCATACTTCAAGGGCTTCACCTTACGGATAAACATATAATCGCAGATATACGGCTCATTCATTTCTTCGCCCCGTCCGTTATAGGTGGGCGTCAAATTCTCCGGAGCCACTTCCCGACGCAGATCGGCAAACTGCTCCCGAATAAGACGGTAGGCCGGGCTTCCGATCCGGAAATTGAAGGTTCCGGTCAGGATCGTGGGCAGATCTTGATAGGCTTCCGCTTTTTCAAGCGCCGCTTTCACGTCTGCCAACTGCTCCTCTTCGTCGTGGCTGAGGTGCAGATCGATCAAGCAGAACTTTTGGCCGGAGATGGATCTCTGAAGGACGGTCAATGCCATCCGCTCATCCACGTCTTTTTCTACCAATTCAAACTTTTCCTCATTCCAAACGATGCAGGGAGACCCGTCGTTTTCTCTTTGCTTGGCAGTGGCAAAGCTCTTCTCCAGACGGACACACTTATCTTCCGGCACTTCCTGCAAGGCCGCCACCTCTGCCTCCATATTCACAAGCTGTGTCCGAACAGACGTCCCATCCGCATTAAAGCTCAGCAAATGCACCGGCTGACGAACCTCCAGTTCAAAATAGAACCCATAGTGATCGGAGGGAAATTCATCGTTCACCAGATCATCCATTCTCTTCGCCGTAAGAGGAACGATGGTATTGGGGGTGACAAAGCAAATATCAATGGGGGTGCCGGTTTTACGGTCACGGTTATACCCATGGCAGGTATGGCGCCGGTCGTTTACCGTTGCCACGTTGGCATCCACCAAGTGTTGCTCCAGCAATTTATAGCCGGGGCGATCGTAACTCATATTAAAGTCTGCCGTCAAGAAACCGCAGTCCACCTTCATCGCCTTGAAATGATTCAGGATCAACTGACCGCTTTTTACATGGTTTTCATCACCAAAGCCATAATGGGTATTGAAAAAGGTGACCCTCGTTCCCTCTTGCTTATCGAAAAGCTGGACCCAAAGGCAGATCCGGTTATGTCCCCAGGTATCCCAGCCGCCGCTTTCAACGTCCGGGGTATCGGATAACCAAAAATATCCTTTATCCAAACACTCGAAGCGAGATTTCCGCCAAAGGATCGGAGGAGATTCCGGGCTGGTGCGGGAACGGTAATGATTAAAGATCTCATACTCT
>JAZQAE010000149.1:0-1701 GCA_045544995.1 Eubacteriales bacterium | reverse complement strand
GAAAGCCCGGTCTACTTCCTCACCGGCTTCTACGCACTCTTTATCTACTCCGGCGTATTCAACAGTTTTAACGCTCGGACAGAACGACTCAATCCCCTTGCCAATCTCACCAAAAATCCGGCCTTTCTTCTCATTATGCTGATCGTCAGTGCCGTCCAGTTGGTGATGATCTATTTTGGGGGCAGGATCTTCAGAACAGCCGGATTAAGCCCGGAGCATCTGCGCATGATCCTCTTAATGGCATTTTCCGTCATCCCGGCCGACTTATTACGAAGATGGCTCTTCAAAAAACGAAAGAAGCATTGATTTTTTGAAATTTTCATGTTATTATTTTTGAAAAAACGGAGAGATAATATGAAAATTCTATTGATATGCCACGGGAATATCTGCCGTTCCACCATGGCAGAATTTGTTCTCAAAGACATGGCGCAAAAAAACGGACTGGACTGGGAGATCGCTTCGGCGGCCACCAGCCGAGAGGAATTGGGGAACGATATTCATCCCGGCACCAAAGCCAAATTACGTGAAGTAGGAATCCCTTTTGAAAGTCGGCAGGCACGGCAGATCACCCAAAAGGATTATGAATACTATGACTATTTGATCGGTATGGACGGACGCAATATGATCAATCTGCGTCGGTTCTACGACGGAGATCCGGATCATAAATGCTCTCTGCTTTTAGACTATTCCGACCGTCCTCGGGATATTGCAGACCCTTGGTACACCGGCAATTTCGACGCCACCTATGAAGATATCTTAGAAGGCTGCCAAGCACTGATCGCTCGCCTTAAATAAATAAAAGCGTGTTTTTACGATCGTAAAAACACGCTTTTATTATTTTAGATTTCTTGGTATTCCGAGTTATCCGGGCTGGTATCGGCATTTTCCACGATCAGCACCGATGCATCCTTGCTCATGTAGATGGCGTGCCACGTACCGGCTTTGATATTATACAGCTTTTCCGGCTCCATCTTATATTCCTCGCCGTCCACGATCAAGGTCGCCTCTCCCTTTAAAAGAACAAAGACTTCATCCGTTTCCATGTGTCTTTCGTAACGCTTGATATTCTTTTGATCAAAATGATCCGCATAATGGATCATCGCCACACGCCAACCTTGGTAAAATACCAGTTTTGCAAATCCTTCTCCAATGTGTTCTTTGATTTCCATCCCCATTTTAGTTTCTACCCATTATTTTTTCAACGTTCTCATTGCATTTAGAATAGCCAGAACCATAACGCCCACGTCAGCAAAGATCGCAAGTCCCATTCCGGTAAAGCCTAAAGCACTCAATAAAAGCACCAAGCCTTTAACGGACAAAGAAAAGACAATATTTTGACGTACGATCCTCATGGTTTTACGTGCAATTCCGACCGCCTCAGGAATTTTTGTTAATTGATCGTTCATCAAGACGATATCTGCCGCTTCAATCGCCGCATCACTTCCCAAAGCACCCATAGCAATTCCGATATCTGCACGAGCCAAGACCGGCGCATCGTTAATGCCGTCCCCCACAAACGCAAGAACGCCCTCTTTTTGTTCCAAAAGCCGTTCCACACATGAAACTTTTTGATCCGGCAAGAGTTCGCTATGGAATTCATTGATCTTTAATGTCTTGGCCACTTGCTCCGCAACGGCATTTTGGTCTCCGGTCAGCATCACGATTCCGTCAACCCCCAATTCTCGCAGGGCGTCCAATGCC
>JAZQAE010000148.1:0-14030 GCA_045544995.1 Eubacteriales bacterium | reverse complement strand
TTCTACAATCATCAGCGAATCCAACTTAAAACAAAACTGACACCACTTGAAAAGCGATGTCAGTATGTTGCTTGAAATTTAATATTTGCTACCATAGATGCCTTTTTTGTGCTGTCTACACAAATTGGAGCAGTCTATTTTTCCGCACCTTTTTTATTAAAAAGCAGTTTGTTGCAATGCTTCGATCTCAGCCACTTTGCTCTTCGCTTTCTCTTCCCGACCCTCAAAATAGATCTTGATGGTATTGCCGATCAATTCGTTATGAGCCTCGCAGGAGAAGCTGTTTTTCAGCCGAGCCTTTCCTGCCGGTTCAGACTCCACGGTAAAGGCTAAGTACCCCACGTATTTCATGCCCATAATCATGCACCAGCTGTCAAAATACTCCCGCAGTTTCAAAGGATCGCCGATGGGAGCATTGAGTTTTTTCATATACTCCTCAAACTTTGCCTTCTTCGCTTCGTCCATGGGGGTATGATAGGTATAATCAAAGGTATAGGGGATCAGCCCCAGCTTGATCTCCTCCGCCGTGATATCCAAGGTCGTCATGTAGCCCACTTTCCAGGAGGGACGCTCGTTCTTGGAGGGAAAGAAGAAATTGCCCATGCTGTACACGATGGGGGCACCCTCATAGTACTCATAGCCCTGCGGACAATGGGTATGCATAGCGATGACCGCCTTTGCCCCCAGATCAATGAAGTGACGGTAGAGTTCCGTCTTGCCCGGAGAGGGGAAAGGATTATACTCGTTTCCGCCGTGGAAATAAATGATGGGCATTGCACCCTGCTCTTTTGCTTCAAAGATCGCCTTGGTCACCCGAGCAAGATTGTAACCGGCAGTTCCTACCTGATCTACGTCGGCAATACCGAACTCATTTTCATTGATCGCAATAATGGCCGCCTTCAGTCCGTCTTTTTCCAAAATGGCCGGCTGATAGGCCTCCTCGATATTCTTACCGGCACCGATGGCGATATAACCTTTCTTTTCCAAAAACTCCTTGGTATAAAGAAGGGCGCTGTCGCCAAAGTCCCGGCCATGGTTATTGGCCAGACCCACCACCGTAGGATTCAGGGTATCAATAAAAGCACTAAAGCCCTCATCAGAGATCAGGTTCGGCCCGGCCTTCACGATGGGAGTATGTTCCTCGGCCTTTCCAAAGATATTCTCCAGATTAAGGATGCTGAAGTCTGCCGCCTTGAAATGCTTGGCAGTCTCCGCCATAATGGCTTCTGCCTCCGCCTTAGAAGGCATGGACTCAAAATAGTTGAACGACATATCTGCTGCAAATAAGATCTTCATTTTTTATTCCTCCCATTTATCCGCCAGACGGTTCACCTGATCTGCGAATTTTGCTAAATCCTTATTACTTCGTCCCCGGCACCGCTCGATCACCGCCATCAGACGCTTTCCGGCGCCCAGCAGACGGTCAAAGACACTGTCGTTCCGGATCTTCTTGGCGGAGCGTTTTTCCAACCGAACCCGATTTCCTTCCTCCAGCAAGATGCCGGTGGCCACGTCGTAAACGGCTCCGTTATACGGTGCCGTCGCCTCAAAGCCCAGCCGTTCCCGAATGATAGCGGCGAACTCGTCGCAGACGATATCGTTTCCGTGATTAACAAAAACTCTCGGCTGATTTTTCAACGCCCCCAGCCAATCCAGCATAATAGCCTGGTCTGCGTGACCGCTGATGCCGTCCATGGTGGCGATTCTTGCCTTGACCTGAATGGTCTCGCCGAAGAGCTTGACTTCGGTGGCACCGTCCTGAAGATGGCGTCCCACCGTCCCTTCTGCCTGATAACCCACAAACAGAACGGTACTGTCCGCTCTCCAAAGGTTATGCTTCAAATGATGACGGATCCGTCCTGCCTCACACATTCCGCTGGCTGAGAGAATGACCTTCGGGGTCTTATTCTCATTGATGGCCATGGACTCTTCACTGGTCACAGAGATCTGCAATCCCTTGAAATCCAGAACGTTGATGCCCCTGCCGATCAATTCCAGCATTTCTTGGTCGTAATAATCCGTCAGATCTCCGAAATAGATCTTGGTAGCTTCCACCGCCAAGGGGCTGTCCACATAGACTGGGAACCCGTCATGACCATGCACCAAGCCTTTTTCTTTGATTTCCCGGATGAGATAGAGAAATTCCTGGGTCCGTCCCACCGCAAAGGAGGGAATGACCACGTTTCCGCCCCGGTCAAAGGTCTCCTGCAACACCTCGGTCAACTGACCGACGTAGTCCTTTCGCTCTCCATGGAGCCGATTTCCGTATGTAGACTCGATAATGACGGTATCTGCATAGGTCGGTTTTTCCGGATCCCGGATCAGAGGACGGTTGACGTTTCCTAAATCACCGGAGAAGAGGAGCACGTGTCGTTTGCCCTCTTCCGTTACGGTGATCTCAATGCTTGCAGAACCCATCAGATGTCCCGCATCCAAAAAACGGATGGAGACCCCTTCTGCAATGGGATAGTCTTGATGATAACGGCAAGGCACAAATAAGGACATCGTCTCCTGGGCATCCTGGACCGTATAAAGAGGTTCATAAAGATCTCCGCCGGACCGCTGGGCTTTGCGGTTACGCCAAAGAGCCTCCTGCTCCTGGATATGCGCCGAGTCCTGCAGCATAATTCCGCAGAGTTTGGCCGTTGCACCGGTGGTATAGATCTCGCCCCGGAAGCCCTGCGCCACCAGCATCGGCAGTTTGCCGGAATGGTCGATATGGGCGTGGGTCAAAAGAACCGTATCCACCTCTGCTGCCAAGATGGGCATCTTACAATTTTCGTAAATATCAGCGCCCTGCTCCATACCACAGTCGATCAGGATCCGCTTTCCCGCCGCCTCCAATAGAGTGCAGGAGCCGGTCACTTCATGGGCGGCACCTAAAAATTTCAGTTTCACTTCGTACACCTCATTCCATGAACCAAACGTCCCGGTTGGTGGAGGAAATGGCCACCGCACCGGCCGATAACGCATTCATTACGTCTTCTTTATCCCGAATCATACCGCCGGCGATAATGGGTTTGCCGGTGGTCTTGACCAGTTGACGAATGATCTTGGGCATCACCCCGGGGAGAACTTCATAAAAATCTGCCGGGGAACTGTTTTTTTCCATATTTTCCAATACTCTGGAATCCAGAAGGAAATACCGCTGAATGGTCAGAAGACCCTTTTGATGGGCATACCGAATGACGGAGTTCTTGGTGGAGATAATGCCATCCGCCCGGGTCTCACTTGCAATAAAATCCACGCTGACGTCTTTGGGTGCCAGCCCATCAATAAGATCCAGATGGACGATGGCGATCTTTCCCTTGGCCTTGACCTGTGCGGTCAGTCCGGCGATGGTACAGATCGTTCCAAAAAGCAAAAAGATGACCCGGCTGCGGCTTTCTAAGCACTCTGCCAGTTCCTGCTCACTTTTGGCCGCCGCCACGATGGGCACCTCATCAAAACATTCTAAAAGTTGATTTTCCACGTTTCTTCACTTCCTTCGGATGAGTATGATCCTCTTTCATTATAGCGTTTTTTTGCGTGAGTGTCAACCAATAAAATAATAGATATAGAACGCACCAAAGGGCGGTGCCGAGGATCATTTTTATCGCCGTCCCCCGAAGAGGCAGCAACGCCCAGACCGCCGTTGCCAGCCCCACAGCCGTAAGAGGACGAAGCACCCAATCCCGCCATTGAAAACTCAACCGACAAGCCTTGAGCAGGGTGCACATATTCAAGGACGCCACCAAGATATTACTAAAGAGCATGACCCCTAAAAACCCGTAGATTCCAAAGGCAGGAACTGCCACGGCGATCATAAGGATCCGCAGAATAGAGTCGATGGTGTTATTGCGGAGGGCTTTGCTCTGCCGATCCAATCCCTTCAAAAGACCGTCTGCGATGGTATCCATATACATAAAGGGCGTAATGGGCGCCAATACCCGAAGCATCATGCTTACCGTAGGACTATGAAAAAGCAAGTCTCCCAAAAGATCTCCGTAAAGAAAAAAGACACCGCCGATCATCACCGATAAGGCAATGGTGATCTCCAGTGCCCGTCCCACAATGGAACGGGTAGACCGCCAATCGGATCGGGCAGAGGTATCCGTCACCTCCGGCACCAAAAGAGAGGAAAGGGCAGTCAGAAAGGACGCCGGAAAAAAGAGCAGCGGGATCGCCATCCCTTTTAAAGCGCCAAACTGGGATAATCCCAAGGAATAACTGCCGGTATGCCGGGCGATGGCGGTGGGGATCAGGATATTTTCAGTGGTATGGAGCGCCGTGGAAAGATACCGGGAGGCGGCCACCGGCAGAGCGATCCGCCGAATGGCACCGTCGGGAACTTTTTGTGCCTTGCCCGGCAGGGGACGGAACCGGCTGACCCCTGCCAGAAAGAGACAGGACACCCCTTCTGAGACGGTATTGGCCAAAACCACCATTCCCAAAAGGACGGAAAAGCCTCGGTCCCGAAAGAGCCAGACCGCGCCCAATACGATGAGGAGACGCACCGCCTGCTCGGCGATTTGGGAAAAACTCCCCGGCCAGACCTCCCGACGGCTGACAAAGTAACCGGTATAGCATCCGGAGATCGCCATAAAGGGCAGGGAAAAAGCCAACATTCTGAGTGCAAAGGCACAACTGCGATTACCGATCCAGACGGCGGACAAAAAATCGCTACCCAAAAAGAGTAACAGTCCGGCACCGCACCCCAAGACCGCCGCCCATTTGAGGCAGTCCCGCAGTGCGCCTTTGGCGAGATCATTCTGACGCAGAGCCAGATACTGCGCCACCAGACGGGTCACCGCCGCCGCAATGCCGGATTGCGCCAGCGTAATAAATAAGTTATAGACGGTAAAGGTCAGGGAATAAAGACCCATTCCCTCTTCGCCTAAGAGATTGGCTAAAATGACCCGTAAAAGAAGCCCGGCTCCCCGGAGGACGAATCCGGTTCCGGTCAGTAAGATTGCATTTTGAAAGAATTTTCGATTATTCATACTAATTTTTATGATCAACCCGCCCTTGAAATGTATAGAAACTTATGCTATGATAGTTTTAATATATCGTGGAGAAGTGATGAAAATGAAGGTTTTAGAACGAATCAATCAAAAAAAGCCCAGCCTCTCTTTTGAGGTCTTTCCGCCCAAAACGGATGCAACCTATAGGGAAGTGGCAGAGGCCGCCCATGCCATCAGCGACCTCGCCCCCAGTTACATCAGCGTCACCTACGGAGCCGGAGGCGGTACTTCTCAGTATACCTTCGATATTGCCAAATCCCTCTTGGAGAACGGCACCACGCCTTTGGTGCACCTGAGCTGTATCCACGCCGACCGGGAGACCATCCGGGAGCAGTTGCAGACCCTCAAAAATGCAGGGATCGAAAATATTTTGGCATTACGTGGCGATCTGCCGGAAGGGGTACAGACCAAGGATCTTTCCTTCCGCTATGCCAGTGATCTGACTCGGGAGATCCGGGACTTCGGCGGTTTTTGTATCGGCGGAGCCTGCTATCCGGAGGGACATCCGGAAAGCCCCAACAGTACCGCCGATCTGGACAGCCTGAAGATCAAGGTAGAAAACGGTTGTGAATTTCTCACCACCCAGATGTTTTTTGACAATAATATTTTATATAACTTCATCTACCGGATGTACCGGGCCGGAATTCAGGTGCCGGTGGTTGCCGGCATCATGCCGGTCACCAATCCCATGCAGATCAAGCGGATCTGTGCCATTTCCGGCACGGCGCTTCCTCAGCGGTTCATCCGCATCGTGGATCGCTACGGCGATGATCCTGCCGCCATGAAGCAGGCGGGCATCGCCTATGCCACCGAGCAGATCATCGACCTTTTCGCCAACGGCATCAATGCCGTCCACGTCTATTCCATGAATAAACCGGACGTAGCGGCGGCTATCCAGAAGAACCTTTCGGAGATCCTCAAATGATCCGCAGCATTGACGCCCAGCTTCTCTGTCCCGATCCCCTCGAACTGAAAGCCCGATTGCAAAGTAGAATTCCGGTGGAAGGGACAGAAAAATATCAGGACGGGCTTCGTAAGACCATCCGTTGCCGGTATGCGGTCCGCCGGGTGCCGATCCTTCGGGATGGAACCCGACTGGATCTGGGCTTCGGATTCTTTGAAAGCCAAAGCCTTAGCAAACGACTGGCAGACTGCAAGGAAGCCTTTGTCTTTGCCGTCACCTTGGGGCTGGAGGTGGATCGCCTTTTGATGCGCCTTTCTGCCACCGACCTGACCGGTCACTTTATCACCGATGCATACGCCTCCGCTCTGGCGGATGCGGCCTGCGATTTTGCAGAAAAGGAAATTCGGGGAGGCCTTCCTTGCATCCCCCGATACAGCCCCGGCTACGGAGATTTTTCTTTAGATCTGCAAAAACCGCTCTTAGATTTTTTACAAGCTACGCAATTAGGAATTACACTAACAAAAAATCGGCTGATGGTTCCCACCAAGTCCATCACCGCCGTTATGGGGATTCAAGATGAAATTTACTGATCGACGCTATTATTTTGACGGTGGAACCGGGACGGTCCTGCAGTCCATGGGACTGGAGGCCGGAGAGGCACCCGAACGCTGGAACCTCACCCACCCGGAAAAGATCACCGCCCTTCATACCGCCTATCTGGATGCCGGCGCCAATATCATTAAGACCAATACCTTCGGCATCAATCGGGAGAAGTATGAAAACTACGAAGAATTGATCTCTGCCGCCATGGCTTGCGCCAAATCGGCAGTGGCGGGACGCAAAGAAGCGTATATCGCCTTCGACGTGGGACCCACCGGCCGTCTTTTGGAACCCTTGGGCGACCTGCCCTTTGAAGAGGCGGTGGAGCTCTTCGCCGCCAATATGAAACTGGCAAAAAAGTACGGTGCCGACCTCATCCTCATCGAGACGATGAACGATAGCTACGAGACCAAAGCCGCCGTTCTGGCTGCCAAAGAACAGACCGACCTGCCCGTTTTCGTCACCAACGTCTACGACGGAACCGGAAAACTGATGACCGGCGCCGATCCCGGCGCCATGGTGGCTCTTTTAGAGGGTCTCGGGGTGGACGCCATCGGCATGAACTGCTCCTTAGGCCCCCGGCAGATGCTGGACTTGGTAAAAGAGTTTTCCGCCCATACCTCTCTGCCCATCATCGTCAATCCCAATGCCGGCTTGCCGGAAGTGCGGGACGGCAAAACCGTCTTTACCGTGGATGCCGAGGAATTCGCCCTCTGCATGAAAGAGATCGCTCTGAATGGGGGCTGTATCTTAGGCGGTTGTTGCGGCACCACCCCGGACTATATCAAAGCCATGATCCGGGAAACCAAAGATCTTCCCTACCGCCTGCCGGAACCGAAGAATAAAACCGTCGTCTCCTCCTATACCCATGCGGTCACCATCGGAGAAGCCCCCCTCCTCATCGGAGAGCGGATCAACCCCACCGGAAAGCCCAAATTCAAAGAAGCCCTCCGCAACGAGGATCTGAATTACCTTTTAGGAGAAGGTATCCGTCAGGCAGACGCCGGGGTACAGATCCTGGACGTCAACGTAGGCCTGCCGGAGATCGACGAAAAAGCCATGATGAAAAAGGCCGTTTCAGCCCTTCAGGCGGTCACCGACCTTCCCCTCCAATTGGATACCGCCGATCCGGCGGTGCTGGCTGATGCCCTGCGGATCTATAACGGAAAGCCCTTAATTAACTCCGTCAACGCCGAGCCGGAGAGCATGGATGCCGTCTTCCCTCTGGTGCAGAAATACGGCGGTGTCGTCATCGCTCTGACGATGGATCACTCCGGCATCCCTGCCACCGCCAAGGAGCGTCTGGAGGCGGCACGGCGGATCGCCCGTCATGCCGAAAGCTACGACCTATCTAAAAAAGATCTGATCATCGACCCTCTGGCCTTGACCGTCTCCTCTGATCCTAAGAGTGCGCAGGTAACGCTGGACGCCATCCGCCTCCTGCGTGAAGACGGTTTTTACACCAGCCTGGGCGTCTCCAATATCTCCTTTGGCCTGCCGGCTCGGGAAAAGATCAACACCTCCTTCTTCACCTCCGCCATGGAGCAGGGACTGAACCTTGCCATTATGAACCCCTTCTCCACCGGAATGATGGACGCTTGGTACGCCTTCCGTACCCTCCACGGCATGGATCCGGCTTGCCAAAACTATATCGCCTATGCGGATCAAGCGCAACCGGAGGCCCCGGCAGCACCGCAAGCCGTCACCCTCCGTTATTCCATCGTCAAGGGGATGAAAGACGAGGCTGCCCTCTCCGCTAAAGAACTGTTAAAAGAAAAAGATCCCCTCGCTGTTATCAACGAAGAGATCATTCCGGCCCTCAATGAGATCGGCGAAGCCTACGAAGCCAAAAAGGCCTATCTTCCCCAACTGCTGATGAGCGCCGATGCGGCAAACACCGCCTTTGAACAGGTCAAAGCCAAAATGCCGGCCGCCGAAGAAACCGACCGAGCGGTGCTTTTGGCCACCGTCCAAGGGGATATTCACGATATCGGCAAGAATATCGTCCGTGTCCTTTTGGAAAGCTACGGCTTCAAGGTCTGGGACTTGGGAAGAGACGTCTCTCCCGGGGAGATTGCCGAAACGGCCCTCCGCCGGAACTGTAATCTGGTAGGTCTCTCCGCTTTGATGACCACCACCGTCCCGGCCATGGCAGAGACCGTCCGGCTTCTCCATGAGACCGACCCGAAGATCCGTGTCATGGTGGGCGGTGCAGTGCTGACCCCGGATTACGCCGAGGCCATCTCCGCCGATTTCTACGGCAAAGATGCCATGGACGCCGTCCGTATCGCCGAAGAATTTTATAAAGCATAAGAAAATGCGGATTTTCAAAAGAAATCCGCATTTTTTTAAAAAAAGGAACAATCATTCCATTTATTTTGCGACTTGATAGATGAAAGGGGGAATTTGCATGGAAGATCAAAAGATCATTGAATTATACTGGCAACGCAACGAAACCGCCATCAAGGAAACCGCAAGAAAATACGGCTCTTTCTGCCATAGTATTGCCTTAAACATATTATCAGTGCAGGAAGATGCCGAAGAATGTGTCAACGATAGTTACCATGCGGTCTGGAACCGTATCCCTCCCACACGTCCCCGTTCTTTTAAGACCTTTTTGGGGCGGATCGTCCGCAATCTCTCCATCAGTCGATATCGTAAAAATCATGCGCAAAAACGCTATAACGGAATGGAACTGTTGCTTTCTGAATTAGAGGACTGTATCCCCGCCCGAGAGCAGACAGAAGCAGTCATCGAAAGAAAACTGCTCTCCAAACTCATCAGCGATTGGTTAGATACACTCCCTCAAAAAGACCGCACCCTTTTCCTCCGTCGGTATTGGTTTGGGGACCCGCTGTCCCAATTAGCCCTGGGCGAGGGAATGCGTGCCAACACCTTAGCCGGAAAAATGTTACAACTGCGCCGATCCCTACGTACTTATTTAGAAAAGGAAGGAGTCAGCCTATGAAACGAGAAAAGCTTTTTGATGCCATCACAGACGTCCGTGATTCTTTGATCCTCAGTGCAGAACGCAAGAAAAGACGACCTCTTCGCTGGATTGCGCCGGTAGCCGCAGCTGCGGCGATCGCATTGACTTTAACGACCCTGCTCTTTCCCGATAAAAATCCCACCGTCTTCACCCCTGCCACATCGGCACTTGCCGAGGCGGTCTATCCCGAAATTCCAAAGCGACCAAGCTTTGAGGACTTCTTTACATTCGACGAGGTCAATGCCGCCCATACAGAATGGCTGGAGCAATACCGAGAATATCTTTTCGAGCTTCCTCAAGCAACCGCCGCACCATTAAAGGACTTCTTTTCCAAAAGTATCCCCACACTTCTCTCTGGGGCAAAAGCAAGCAACCGTGCCTGCTCCCCCGTCAATATCTATATGGCACTGAGCCTTTTAAGCGAAATTTCCGGCGGTGAAAGCCGTGAGGAAATTTTAGACCTCTTTCATGCAGAAAGCATTGATTCCCTGCGGTCTCAAGCCTCTTCGATCTGGCGGGCTTTGTATGAAAACGATAACACCAAATGTATTCTCGCCAATTCGGTCTGGCTAAATGAAAGACTATCCTATCATCAGGAACCGCTGAATACCCTTGCCTCCCATTATTATGCCTCTACCTATCAAGGCGAAATGGGAAGCGAAGCCTATAACCAACAGCTTCAAGATTGGCTCAACCGCCAAACAGGCGGATTGCTGAAAGATTCGATCCAAGAAATTCAAATGGATGAACTTACCAACCTGGCCTTAGCCTCCACCGTTTATTTCAGCACAAAATGGTACACGCCCTTTATAGAAGAAAACACCCAAAAGCAAACCTTTCATGCAGAAGACGGCGATCTTCAATGTGATTTTTTGAATGAATCCCTTTGTCCACGCTCCTATTATTGGGGTGAGACCTTTTCTGCCACCTCTAAAGCCTTCGATAAGGGAGAAATTGTCTTTATGCTCCCCGATGAGGGCGTCACCATCGACCAATTATTGCAAGATGAAAAAGCAGTCGCTTTTTTGGCCGGGGATCGTTCGTCCGCTGAAAATAAAGCCATGCAGGTCAGCCTATCGGTTCCCAAATTCGATATTTCCTCTGATTTGGAGATCAGTGAACACCTAAAAGCCCTCGGTATCACGGAGGTTTTCGGAGAAAACGCCGATTTTTCCCCTCTCCATCGTGATTTAGGCTCTCTAAGCACCGTAAACCACGGCACCCGTGTTGCCATCGACGAAGAAGGATGCGTCGCTGCCGCCTATACTGTAGAACAGCTGGACGGAGCCGCTCCCCCTCCGGATGAAAAACTCCACTTTGTGGCCGATCGTCCTTTTCTCTTTGCGATCTATAGCAACGGCTTACCGCTGTTTACCGGCGTTGTCCATCATCCCTAAAAACAGAATTGGGCGTCCCATTCGGGACGCCCAATATATTTATTATAGCAAAAAGGATACGCTGTTGTCAATTCGCAGATGAAATAAAATTTTCATCCAATTTTTATAAACTTTCCCAATTGAAAAACCGAAAAAAATATGTTATCCTTTAATCAGAAAAAGGGAATAAAAGAAAGGCTCGCAAGGCTGTCGCTTTAAAGCCACGCCGTAGCGTGGAATGATTTCACATAGATTCGCAAAGATCCATGGACGAGTTCAGACACAGCCCAGCCGAACAAGATGGAACGAGCCTGAAAAACTAAGAGAGTGAGGTACACCATGTTGGAACCCGCAAGTTCAAAGAAATGACCCTCGGTATTTACTGTGACGAGAAAGCAGTAAAACCGAGGGTTATTTCATTTTATAGAGAAAATAAAGTTTTCGTAAGCATCATCGAAGGCATCGTAAGGGGATGGATTGCCTCCGTTGGTGCTTTTGCATTGATTATCGGAATATTCCTGACCGATGGCAAAAAGCTCCCCCGGATAAAGCTCTACCCCGGCCTCCTGCGCCAGCCGGCAAAACTCCCAAAGAGGCTCTTTGCAAGTCTCCGTCGCCACCAACGCCTGCCGAAGTTTTTCATCAGCCCGGGCAAGAGCGGTTAAGCGGTCTAATTTCTGAAAAGTGGTCATCCCGGGATCTCCCCCACCTCAAAAAGATGCTCCGTCACTTTGATCTCCTTGCCGTCAATATCAACCTCATAATATACTCCGTCCGGTTTTCCGCACAGGGTCAGATCGGCAATGGGAGAGCCAAAGACGTGATAATCCACGCCGTTGCGGTGCTCCGTATAGGCAACGTGTGTATGACCGGAAAATACCGCCAAGAGATTCTTATCTTCGTCCAGAACCTCGAAAATCTTGTCCCGATTTTCAATTTTTGCATAAGGACTCTTCCACCCATCCCCCAGAAAGACGTAATGGGTGCAGAGAATACACGGCTTCTCGTTTTTCGCAAGATCCTCTTTGAGCCATGCAATGTCCGCCTCGGACATAGAATGGGTCTTAACAGTACCGCCGCCGGCAGTGCCCAGCTCCGGCTTCAGCTCGTTGGTCATAAAGACCAGATGATATCCGGCCAGATCCAGGGAATACGTAAACTGCTCCTGCCCAACAATGGCGGAAATCTCCTCCTTGGAGTCAAACATCTTCATGTCGTGATTGCCAAGCACCGAATAACAAGGACAATTAAACTCTTTAAACTTATTAAAAATAAAGGAGAGACACTCGGCATCTGCCGTCCGGTCGTTGGCATCCTGAATGGAATCGCCCAGATTGATGACCGCATCCGGCTTGTACTCCTTGTTGACCTTCTCGATCAACTGTTCCAGCATCGGCAGGGCATATTGGGTCAATTTCTTGGCTTTTCCAAAGATCGCCGTCTCCCGATCCCCATGATAATGATGTAAGTCTGTAAAAAAGATCAGTTTCATGCGTTTACTCCAAAGATTTTTTCTTAATCATAGCACATTTTTTAAATAAGGTCAATAAAAAACACATTGTCCCGACTCTCTTTCGAGGGCCAGACAATGTGTTTTTATCATTTCATGGAATCAACGACAGCTTGAATTTTGCTATCAACATCAGACGCATCCTCGCCAAAAATATCTGCGACTTTATTGACATTATCTCTGTAACTTTTATCATTACGATAATCACTGCTATAATCACTTGATGAATCTGAATCGCAACCTCCAATTGCAGAGAGAAGCAAAACGACTATCATGATTATGCCAATTATTGTCCATCCGCTCATTTTATTTCCATTCATATTAATCCCTCCTTTACGCAAATACCATCACAAAATGAGATAATTGTCAATATCTCATTTTGTGAATTGATATAATAATGATATTACTAAATTAGGGGGGAAACTTATGCGGTTAAGAGAATTACGTGAAGATTCCGATCTTACGCAAAAGTGTCTCGCCGAATTACTACACATCAAGCAGAACACCTATTCCCAATACGAAAACGGTCAGCGTCAACCTCCCTTGGAAGTGTTGATCGCATTAGCAAGATTTTATAAAGTCACCCTCGATTACCTTGTAGGCATATCCAATATTAAAAATCCTTACCAATAAAAAAGAGTTGCCGGATGGCAACTCTTTTTTATATTCTTTTACCCGAAGACCGCTCAAATGAAATGAAGATCGCCATCTCTTCATTCTTGAGGCGTATGCGATACGCCCAAGGGTGAAAAATTGGGAAGACATAAAAAAGGGACTCCTTTTCAGGAGCCCCTTCGTTTTAACTTTACAAACCTTTCAAATGGGATGAGATTTTCGTCTTTCTCCGAGTGAAGGCGTATGTCGATACGCCGAGGGAGGAAAAGCGGAAAGATCGCCCATTTCAAAGGTTTACTTCAAAGCTTCTGCTACTGCTACAGCAACAGCCACAGTCATACCAACCATCGGGTTGTTACCTGCACCGATCAAGCCCATCATTTCTACGTGGGCAGGAACGGAAGAAGAGCCTGCGAACTGAGCGTCACCATGCATACGACCCATGGTATCGGTCAAACCGTAGGAAGCCGGGCCGGCTGCCATGTTGTCGGGATGCAGGGTACGGCCGGTACCACCGCCGGAAGCGACGGAGAAGTACTTCTTGCCCTGCTCGATGCATTCCTTCTTGTAGGTACCTGCAACAGGGTGCTGGAAGCGAGTGGGGTTGGTGGAGTTACCGGTGATGGAGACATCAACGCCTTCCAGATGCATGATAGCAACGCCCTCGCGGACATCGTCAGCGCCGTAGCAGCGGACGTTTGCGCGCTCGCCGTCGGAGTAAGCGGTCCCCTTGACGATGTTGACCTTGCCGGAAGCATAGTCAAACTGGGTCTGGACATAGGTGAAACCATTGATACGGGAGATGATCTGACCAGCATCCTTGCCCAACCCGTTCAGGATGACACGCAGGGGCTCCTTACGAGCCTTGTTGGCAGAGCGTGCAATACCGATCGCGCCTTCAGCGGCAGCGAAGGACTCGTGACCTGCCAGGAATGCGACGCACTTGGTCTCGTCACGCAGCAGCATAGCACCCAGGTTGCCGTGGCCGATACCGACCTTACGGTCCTCAGCAACGGAGCCGGGGATGCAGAAA
>JAZQAE010000147.1:0-7402 GCA_045544995.1 Eubacteriales bacterium | reverse complement strand
TAGTATAACACTTTTTAAAGGGAAAGTAAACCAAAAATAAAAAATCCTTTGCAAATTTGTAATTTTCGTGTATAATAAGAGCAGAAACCAAAGGAGGTACTTAAATATGGTTACGAAAGATATGATCATTGCGGAAGTTTTAGATAACTATCCCGAGACCGCTCCTCTGTTCCTGGAGATCGGCATGCATTGCCTGGGCTGTCCCTCTGCCAGAGGCGAAAGCGTAGAGCAGGCCTGCATGGTGCACGGCGCTGACGTGGATGCCCTGATCGAAAAGATCAACGCCCTGATCGCAAAATAAGTAAAAAACGACCCCCAGAGGGTCGTTTTTCATAGGAGAACACCATGCTTGGACTTGTTTTAGAAGGCGGCGCCATGCGCGCCATTTATACTGCCGGTGTGCTGGACGTTTTCATGGAGGAAGGCATCTGGCCGGACGGATTGATGGGCGTTTCCGCCGGCGCCATCCACGGAAGCGTCTATCTCGGCAACCAGCCGGGACGAACCATCCGTTACTACAAAAAATATTGCAACCACTGGCGCTTTATGAGCTTTCGCTCCTTGCTCCTCACCGGCAGTATGGTGGGCGAAAAATTCTGTTATCACGATCTCCCGGATCGCCTGGATCCCTTTGATTACGATACCTTTGCCAAATCTAAGGTGGCTTATTACGCCGTCTGCACCGACCTGGAGACCGGCGAGCCGGTCTATCAGCGTTGCACCGACCTGCGTAAGGAAATGGACTATATGCGTGCGTCTGCCTCCATGCCCTTTGTCTCCAAAATCGTCAATCGGGACGGACGCAAACTCTTGGACGGCGGCGTGGCCGACAGCATCCCCATCGAAAAATTCCGCAGTATGGGATATGATCGAAACATCGTGGTTCTGACCCAATGCGCCGGCTACGAGAAAAAGCCGCAAAACGCTAAAATTGCCCGACTTTTCTATCGGAAATACCCCAAATTTGTGGAGACCCTGCTCCGTCGCCATACAGATTATAACGCCACCCTCCGCCGGATCGAGGAATTGGAAAAGACCGGCGAGATCTTCGTCATCCGTCCGTCCGAAAATTTAGGGATCGGACGCATGGAGCACGACGCTTCCCGCTTGGAAGCCCAATATAACTTAGGACGCCGGGACGCCCCTGCAAAATTAGAAGCACTCAAAAAATGGATGAATGAATAAAATCACCTCGATTGCAAAAACTGCAATCGAGGTTTTTTATTACTTTGAAAGGATGCTCACTTTATGGACAATAAGCAATATAATGCCTATCTCAAGCGCAAGACCCCCAACTCCCCCATCGTCAAGGACTGCCTCTGCGCCTTCTTGGTGGGCGGCGGCATCTGCTGTATCGGGCAGGGCATCGGCGATCTTTTGAATATCTGGCTCCACCAGGAGGAGGTCAAGCTTTGGCTCCCCATCTGTATGGTCTTTTTGGGCGCCCTTTTTACCGCCATCGGCGTCTATGATAAATTAGCGAAGTTTGCCGGCGGCGGTACCATTATCCCCATCACCGGTTTTTCCAATTCCATCACCAGCGCCGCCATGGAATTCAAGCAAGAGGGCTGGGTTTTAGGTCTCGGTGCAAAAATTTTTACCATCGCCGGCCCCGTCATCGCCTACGGCACTGTCGCTAGTGTGGTTTATGGCTTTGTCTATTGGATTATTAAAATGATAACTGGCGGGTAATTTACCCCTACGGTTTCTATTGGATGTTATTGTGTAGGGGGGTGTTGGCACAGATCAACCTACGAAATTTTTTCCAGATTAGACAAGCCCCGACTTGCGCAGATTGCACAAGTCGGGGCTGTAGTTCAATATCACCATTATACCTGGCGTTCCAGGGTGAACGAGTACTTATCTGTACGGTAATAGCCTTTCTTATATTCAATGACCTGTAGATCTCGATCCAGAATAACAGAATCCAAAATCAGCACAGCATCGCCTTCTGCCAGACCCAGCTTTTGCGCAATATCGGCAGGGGCATTTATAGCACTGACATGCTGACGGATTTGACCGATATCAATGCCAATTCGGGAATAGAGATCAAAGGTGGAAAAGGCGGTGCCGTTTTTTTCCAGTTCTATTGCCGCTTGATACATTTTTTCACCCTCGGGCTTGCGGATCATAGAATGATACACTACTACCGGTTCCTCCATGGAGTAGCCTATCAAATGCAACCGACAGGTCTGATTCCCGATATTGCCCATCATCAAGCGATCAAAATCGCTGGATTTTTCTTCCAAATACAGTTCTATTTTTGTATGACCGTGATAGCCTTTGACAGCGAGCGTTTCACCGAATGAGCGTATTTTTTGCAGGGTGGAATCAATCTTATTTGCTTTTACAAAGGTACCTTTTCCGTGAACAGCGGAGGTTAAACCCATAGTTTCCAAAAGTTCCAATGCCTGACGGATTGTGATGCGACTCACACCAAATTCGTCGCATAACTCCTTTTCGGAGGGCATCTTTCCGCCCTTGGGATAGACATGTGTGTGGATTCTTTCTTCCAAACATTCTTTCACCTGCAGATATAAGGGCTTTTCGGAGTTGTGAGTGAACATAATCCAAAACCTTTCGAAACATAATTGTTAATCTTTCTGCGATTATATCATACAATACGCAATAATGCAAGCACGAATGCGGCAACAAGAAATGACCTATGCTATTTCACGGTGGTTTTGTGTTTGGAACGACTTGCCCAAAAGCCTGCTGCCATAATCACAACGCTTGCTAGAATGCCGGCAAACAGAGGATCAAAGGGAAGCACATCCCACAGACCGAAAAGAAGGACCACCAAAGGGCCGGAAAGTATGGAAAGCAGGGCGTAGTGTTTGTCCACTCTGCCAGGCAGCCAAAGTGCGCAGCATAGGGGCAGGAATATGGTTGCACCCCGTAGTCCCATTGACAAAAATGCAAAGGACAGGATTGTATCGCCCAACGATCCGGTTGAAAGCAGAACGGCTAAGCTCAGTGTCAGTATGATCAGAGCCTTTTCCAAAAGACCGCTGTATTTTTCTTGTTTGACTGCGGGCAGCAAAGGTGGAAGAATGTCTTTTTTCAGAACGGTTGCGATTCCCAAGGCAAGACCTGCGCCTGTGCCGACGACCGCAATGAATAGGGCGCCCAGCACAAGACCGCCCACCAAGGGAGGCATATATTCCGTGACAAAAAGGGTTAGAGCTGTCTTTGCTACAATTCCCGGATGGACAGCACGCATATAAAGACCTACGAGAATACCACCGATACCTACAGGAGGGATCATTACTGCGCTAAGCAATGCGCCCTTTTTTGCTTCCGCTGTACTATCCGCCATGAAAATTGCTTGGGCGTAGGATTGGGTGGTGATGACACCAAGTGCCAAGGACAGACAAGCGCCCAAGTCGGTGCTGACACCCCGAGCAAACAGACTGTAGAAATGAATGTTATCAGGGTTTTCAATCCCATCCACCAGATGAAGGATACCGCCAAGCCCTCCGCAAAGGGACAGTACAATGACACCGCTAGATAGCATTGTAATATAAAGAAGAAACATTTTTAAGGTTCCTACGATACCGCTGCCTTTTGTGCCGCCAAAAATGATGTACAGTACCATAAATATTGCGCTGATCAAAAGGGAGACCGGCAAGGAAAGGTCGGGACAGATCACCGCAATGATAGCGGTGGCTGCAATCAACTGGGAGATGATGTTTATAAAACTACCAAAAGAGGATAGAATTGATGCAGCCATCCCGCAGCCGGGGCCATATTCCTGACGGATGATTGCTGTCAGAGTGCTGCATCGGCTGTTACGCAGAGGCTTCACATATACAATGGCAAGGATTAGGCAGGCAATACCGCTACCCAATGTAAACCACCATGCACTCATGCCGTAGTGATAGGCAAGCTGAGAGGTTCCAACAGTGGAAGAGCCGCCAACTAGTGTTCCCATAATTGCACCGGACACGATCCAGGATTTTGCGCCTTGACTCTTTTTTGCGAATTTTCCGGAATAGATGCTTAATGCAAGTATGGCGATCAGAGAGATACTGATTCCGATGATGTGCGCCAGTTCCAAGCGCATCACACCTCCTTACAATTAAATATGGGCAGCAGCTTAGCTGCCGCCCATAAGATCTTAGGGTACCCGAAATCAATCCTCGATAGGGATCTCAATATCGTACAGAGGGGGATACTGCTGACATCCGAACACGTCGCCCTCGCCGAAGGATCCGGAGGGCTTAATGCGGTTTATGGTGAACTTGATCGCAAAAGCGGGATCAAACTCAACAAAGTCAGCGATGCGGCTTTCTGGTATGCCATAAAGTTCACAAACAGTTTTTCTTGTCAGTGCGCCGGAGTTTTTGACCAACTCGTAGTTTTCCTTTTCGCAGAAAATGATATCAAATGTGATGCGGTCAGTGCCGGCGTTCTTGCTGCGGATGGTCTTAGCTAAATCAACTAATTTCTTGGTTGCCATATCATTACTCTCCAATCTCGATCATAGTGATGGGGAACAATTCCAGAGGATCGTCCACTTCAACGGTGTGGTCCATTGTCCATGTGTAGGCGGGTGAGATTTCAACCACTTCGTCCATAACGAAAGCGGCGGTACCGGCAGTACCCTTAACCTCAGGCAGACGTGCATAGAAAATCTGACGAGTGCCGATCAGGGTTACTTCCTCAGCAACTTCCTTAGTCTTGGCGACGCCTTCAACTACTACCAGAAGCTCGTGGGACTTGGTTTCCTTGACGGGCTCCAGATCACCCATAACGCCGTTCTTACCGAACACACGGTAGCTTATCTCATAATCGTCAGTGATTCGCTCTTTGACCTGAGACTTTGCCCAATCCAGCACCTTGTCAATGTTTTTAATGGTGTAGGGGTCGCGGATACCGGCCATGCCCATGTAGCGATAGCCAACGAAGCCGGAGCCTTCCAGTTTTACTTTGATACGGCCTTCAACGGGAACGAATTCTGCGCCGGTGATGCGGCAAGTCTTTTCGTCGTACTGCTCATAGACACAGTTACGCATATCCATCATACCGCCGGCCACATACTCGTAGTAGGGGTTGGTACGCTCGTACATGGCGTGACCTGCAACAGAAGCAGGGGTGCATCTCTGGAAGGGAGCCATTGCAGTAACCTTCACATCGTCCTTGGTGACAGTGCCGATAACACTTTCTTTTGCACCGTAGGGCTCGCAGCAGAAGGAAGCGCATTCCAGAACCTTACCTGTGTAGTATGCCATGTTTTCGGGAATGCCTTCATAGATTGCAGGTGCGGCAAATACGCAAGCGTCGGAGGTTCGTCCGCCGATGATTACGTCAGCGCCCATTTCTAGCGCCTTAATGAAGGGATGTACTCCGGCAACAGCCACGATGCGTTCAGTCTTATCCAACTCCTCGATGGTCAACTCGGAGCGGCCATCCAAACCTTCGATGTGCTCACCGTTGTTCATCTTGTTGCGCAAGTATTCCTTGTCAACCTCAGAGTAGAAGTAAGCCAGCTTGAAGGGGGGCAGATTATGCTTCTTGGCCATATCCTTAATAAAGCCAACATACATATCCACACGGCTGTTGGTGCCGGTATCACCGGCAGAGCCGATGATCATGGGAACGCCCTGCTCACGAGACTTCAAGAGCATTAGCTCCAAATCGTGATACTGGTGGGCAGGATGGCTGGCGCACTTATCAGCACCCAGGGGTACAGGTCCGATATCGTCACTGCCACTGTCGCAGCAGTAGTAGTCGGGCTTGGTTGCGGCGCCGAGATAGAAACTCTCTTCCTTGGTGGGTGCAAAACCAAGGTGTCCATTGGGGGATATAATTCTAATTGAATCCTTTGCCATATTGTAGATCTCCTTGTCTTATTACTTGATATAACAAGTTATATCGTTCACAGTATAGCGCGTATATTTCGATATGTCAATATTTTTTTAATGTATTCGTTAAAAAATAATGTGTCCTATATTGACAGCAGCAGAGGGCTGGGTTTTAGGTCTCGGTGCAAAATCCTCTCCTGTTGCGGTGCCCGATAAAATCTTCGGGCTTACGCATATCCTTGATTTTATCGACCGCTGCCACTCACTCGGCGCCCTTCATCCGCCCCCGGCGGCGGTCCCCTCGTTCCCCATCGCCGGCCCCGTCATCGCCTACGGCACCTTGGCAAGTGTGATTTACGGAGTTATTTATTGGATAACGACAATATTTTAGAGGGCGGTTCATAACCGCCCTCTACTTTTTATAACTGATATTTTCCGTTCTCCAAATCAGAGATAACCTTTGCAATTGCGTGCTCTTCGTTGCTCACCGTTATAAAGTCCGCCGCACGCAACGCCTCTTCGCAGGCATTGGAAACTGCGATTCCTATTCCGGCCGTCCGGAACATAGAAATGTCGTTATTGTAATCCCCGATTGCAATGGATTTCTTAACGTCAACGTTCAGGTGATCGCAGAGCTTGGTAATAGACGTTCCCTTGCTGATCCCTTTCGGCAAGATCTCATATAACGTTTTTTCAGACCGGATAAAATCAAAATCATCAGCCAAAGGATGACCCTTTAAAGCCTTCTCTATATTCCGGATCTCGTCCTCGCTTTGGCTCCCGAAAACGATCTTGGCGATGGGTTCACGTACGTTATCATAATCGCAAACGATATTTTCAAGCCCCGTCACTTTCCTGAAATTCACCATGGTTTGGTTTTCTTTGCAAAAATACGTTTTGTAGAACGTATTGACTTGAATTCCCACGTCGGAGAAGCCTTCGTCAACGTGTCGGATCAGTGCAGTCACGTTATCCGGCATCGTTGCCGTCCATACGTATTCCCCTTTAACAGCATCATAAAGACCGGCACCGTTCACGCACCCAAAGGGAGCATTGGGCTTGATCGTCTCTAAAACGTAGGAAACGAAAAAGGGCATTCTTCCGGTAACAAAGGTGAAATATCCGCCTTCTTGCTTAAAATATTCAATAGCCTCTATATTTTCACAGGATATGGTTTTGTCCTTTCTCAGCAAAGTCCCGTCAAGATCCGTACAGATCAGCATACCTTCAAACTTGCCCATAATCTTCTCCCCTTTTCCATACATTCATTATACCTCTTTGATCAAAAAACAGGTTTGATTTTTCATGGTAAACGTCAAATCATCGGTCGTTGCTACCAAATCGTTTGTATGTTCTTGATCAAGTAAATAGATCTCGTAGTTGCCCGATTTTCCGAAATCGAGTTTAACCGTTTTATCGGTTGCACGATCGTCATCGGTATAATAGGTAACGACAGCTAACACCTTGCCATTTTGATCAACACCGCATAACGTGTATACGTTTTCAATGGAATTTTCAGCAGGAATTTCACATTCCATATCGTAAAACATTCCATACCAATAAAGCGGATAATAGCCCTTCAACGGCTTCGCCGT
>JAZQAE010000146.1:0-12410 GCA_045544995.1 Eubacteriales bacterium | reverse complement strand
CCGATCCTGAGGGTCTCCGCCGCCGGGCAGATGCCAGACGTTTTCCAAAGGTTCTGCCGATCGGCGCAGTTCCTTGCGCAGCAGGTCGTTGCAGACGTTGCGGGTGACCAAAAGGAGGAAGGAACGGAGTTCTTCATGGGTGCGGTCTTCTAACTTTGGAAGATGGCGGATGACGTCCAACAGGACTTCGTGAACGGCGTCTTCTGCCAAATGAGGTTTCAATAGCCGTTTGATTGCCGTATGGTAGATCAATTTCCGGTAGGTGTAATAGATCTCTTCTACCTTTTTCTGCGCCTCCGGCGTATCCGAAGGACTCATGGGCATCCATAGCACGGCAGTTCCCCCCTTTCTAATTTAAATTATAATGCAAATGGGATGGCTCTGCAATCCCTTCATTAAGTAAATCGTTTGAGAGAGGGAAAATGTGACAAAAAAATAAAAAAATTTTTTTAAGACTGCCAAAATTGTTCTCGAATTTGTCAAAATGCTCCCGACGGCGTATGTGATACGCCGAGAGAGCCTTTTGGCGGATAGCAGAAAAATTAAAATAAAATTCGGCGTCATTCATGACGCCGAATTTCTCCTTATTTTCTTTTCGTCGATGCTATAAAATGCAGAAATGCTATTGTGTTTTATTCCTTTTTCTGCGGTCGGGGACAATTTTGACAGTCTTAGTTACATTCAGCAACCAAGGGACCGGCCAGTTCCTGGCAGAAGGCCTCGGCGTACTGGACACCGCATTGGAGCCCACGGAACCGGGAGCAGGTCTTCACGAACTCGGCAAAGTCGATATGGTCGTGATCCCGCATCCATTTTAGCTGGCTTTCATGGCATTCCAGCATCTCCAGTTTCAGGTCGATCTCGTCGGTGATGTCTACGTATTCCGTGGGATTAAAATTCATGCCGGCCAGATTATCCATATAAAAAATAGGAGTAACGGCGGCTTTTCCGCCGGTGCCGTAATGGGGGACGCTGGCACCGAAGGAAGCATCAAAGACCATCTTTGAAACTTCCCGATGGTCGGGCATATAGTCGGTGGGACTATGGGTGATGATGAAATCCGGCTGCACCTTGCGGATCAGTTCGATGATCTGATCCCGTTGGCGGAAGTCCGCCCCGTTGGGTAAAAGATCGCCGAGATCCAAGGTGACTACCTCGATGCCGGCCAACTTACCGGCACGCTGAGCTTCCCCGATCCGCATGATTCTCAGTTCGTCGGGCGGGATGATCTCATGACCCATATTGCCGTTGGTCACGTGGCAAACGGTGACGTGGTCTCCCCGTTTTACACATTTAGCAAGTGTTCCGCTACAGGAGATCTCAATGTCGTCCGGATGGCAACCGATGGCTAATACATTCATGGCTTTTTACCTCCGTATCTTGCATTATTATAATAATAATACGGTATAATGAGTTTAGGTGTTTGTATTTATCCTATGGTTTCTAAAATTTATCATTTCTTCCGGAGGAATTGATTTTGGCTTTTGAAACACAGTCTATTGTCAGGAACGTCCGCATTGAGGGGTTCAATAGTATTTATTATTTTGAGTTCGGTAAGGAGTTTTCTCATCCGCCGGAAAAGCATGATTTTTGGGAACTGGTCTACGTGGATAGCGGAGAGATCATTGCCGTCACCGACGGACTGGGTGCACCCTGCGCCAGGGGCAGGTGATCTTCCATCAACCGGGGGAGATTCACGCCCACGTCTCCAACCAGGTGGTTTCTAATAATATGCTGGTGGTCAGCTTTACCGCCCGGGGGAAAGGGATGCGTTTTTTTGACCGCAAGATCTTTGATCTGGACAAGACGGCAAAGACCCTGCTCTCTCTGTTTATTCAGGAGGCAAAAAACGCTCTCGGGGATCTGCCCGGAGAATACGCCGATAAAAAATCTGGGGATCTCTCCCACGGCCTATCGTAAAAAGATTAACTGATTGTTCATATTTGCCCGTTGACAAATACAGGAAAAAGGATTACAATGAATTAGCACTCTAAAGTCGAGAGTGCTAATTCTCATAAAAGAAGGTTTGTAAAATGGCTAAAAAGCAATTTAAAGCAGAGTCCAAGCGTCTTTTGGATCTGATGATCAATTCGATCTATACCCAAAAGGAGATCTTCCTTCGGGAGCTGATCTCCAACGCCTCCGATGCGTCGGATAAAAGTTATTATGATGCGTTATGTAACGGAAAGACCCCCGATCGGGAGCGGTATGAGATCCGTCTGACGGCCGATAAGACCCGTCGCACCCTCACCGTTGCCGATCACGGCATCGGCATGACCAAAGAGGAGCTGGAGAAAAACCTCGGTACCATCGCCGAGAGCGGTTCCTTTAAGTTCAAAGCGGAGCAGGAAGAAAAAGAGGGCGTGGATATCATCGGCCAGTTCGGCGTGGGATTTTATTCCGCCTTCATGGTGGCAGATCAGCTGGATGTGACCTCCCGGAAAGAGGGAGAAGAGACCGCCTGGAAATGGAGCTCCAAGGGGAGCGACGGCTATACCGTGACTGAAGCGGAAAAGGCGGAGGCCGGTACCGAGATCGTCCTGCATATTAAAGAAAATACCGAGACCGAGAGTTACGATGAGTATCTGGAGCAGTACCGCCTGCAGGATCTGGTCAAGAAATATTCTGATTTTATCAAGTATCCCATCACCATGGAACTGACCCGTTCCCGTAAAAAAGAGGATAGCGAGGAATATGAAGAATACACCGAGCTGACCACCCTCAATAGCCGGATCCCCCTTTGGAAAAAATCCAAAAAGGAATTGACCGAGGAGGACTACAAAGGCTTTTACCATGCCCAGCGGTACGGCTTTGATGAGCCGGTCAAGACCATCCATACCAACGTGGAAGGTTCTCTAACCTATACGGCGTTGCTGTACGTCCCCGGCACGGTTCCCTATGATTTTTATACCAAGGACTTCAAAAAGGGTTTGGCTCTGTATTCCAACGGCGTCATGATCATGGAGAAATGCGCCGATCTCCTGCCGGATTATTTCGGCTTCGTTCAGGGCTTGGTGGACTCCGCCGATCTCTCCCTCAATATCTCCAGAGAACTTCTTCAGCAGGATCACCAGCTCAAAGCCATCTCCAAAAATCTCACCAAGACCATCCAGAAAGAACTGCTCTCCCTTTGCGATAAGGATCGGGAAACCTACTCGAAGTTTTTTGATGCCTTCGGCAGAACGCTGAAATACGGTCTTTACAGCGATTGGGGAATGAATAAGGATGCCCTGCAGGATCTGATCCTGTTCCACTCCTCCAAGGAAGAGGCATACACCACCCTCAAGGAATACCTCCAGCGGATGCCGGAAGACCAGAAATATATCTACTACGGCACCGGCGAGACCAAAGAAAAGATCCGCTCCATGCCCGCCGCCGAGGGGGTACTGGCCAAGGGCTATGAATTGCTTTATTTCACCGAGGACGTGGATGAATTTGCGATCAAGATGCTCCATACCTACGGAGAAAAAGAGTTTAAGAATATTACCGACGCCGATCTCGGCTTCGAGGCGGAAAAGCCCACCGACGAGTATGCGGAACTGATGGGTAAGATCAAGACCGCCCTCGGCGATAAGGTGGCGGACGTCAAGGCCTCTGCCCGTCTGGTCAGCCATCCGGCTTGCCTTTCCACCCGGGGAGAACTCTCTATCGAGATGGAAAAGGTGCTCTCCGTCACCCCCGACGGCCAACACGCCAAGGCAGAAAAGGTGCTGGAGATCAATACCGGCCACCCCCTCTTCGCGCAATTGGAAAAAGCCGATGAAGACCGCCTCGCCCTGCTCTCCGAGATCCTCTTGAATCAAGCCCTTCTCATCGAAGGCTTGCCCATCGAAGACCCTGTCGCTTATTCCAATGCCATCTGGAAATTGTTAGAAGAATAAAAAGTCAGAGCTGCGAATTAATCGCAGCTCTGACTTTTTGCATGAAGAGAGTTGTTGACATTAGGGAGAAAAAACGATAAAATAAAATTATTAAATGAAGTGTGGAGAAGAGTCAAATGAAATATTCGGTTTTGATGTCTGTTTATAAAAATGACAACCCTCTTTTTTTAGAATTGGCTTTGAAAAGTATTTATGAGGAACAAACACGGAAACCTGACGAGGTTGTGGTTGTATTTGATGGACCGTTGACAGAAGGATTATATCAGGTTTTGGATCGGTTTGAATGCGATAAAAAAGATGTAGTAAAATATGTGAATTTGGACGCAAATCGGGGCTTGGGGGAAGCTTTGCGTATCGGGTCTAATGAATGTACAGGAGACTATATTTTTCGAATGGATTCGGACGATATTAGCGATAAAATGCGGTTTGAAAAGCAGATTGCCTATATTGAGAAACATCCGCAAATTGATGTACTTGGAACGAATATTGCAGAATTTGAAAGTTCCATTGACGAAGAGATGAGGGTGAGGGTTTGTCCACAAAAACATGAGGAAATCGTGAGAATGGCGAAGAAACGTAATCCTATGAATCACGTGACCGTCTGTATAAAAAGAGAAGCTTTGAAAAAATGCGGTGGATACGAAAGTTTGCTTTTGCTGGAAGATTATTACCTTTGGTTGAAAATGATTGTGTCCAATTGCAAATTGGAAAATTTGAATGAAAACTTAGTTTATGTCCGCATAGGAAATGGGTTTAATGCCAAACGGGGATCAAAAGTCCGTATAAAAGGCTGGAAGAGCATTCAAAGATTCATGTTACAGCATCGTATGATCAAGCCGTTAGACGCATTTACGAATATGATCTCCATTGTGCTCTTCACCTATTGCCCTCAATGGGTGCGAAAATGGGCATACGAAAAGATTTTAAGAAGGAAATGACATGAGGATAATTTCTGAATTCAAAAAATTTATACCGATGAGTGTTCTGTTCTTTTTGAAATACGGGAAATGCTTTTTGAAACCTCGAAAAATTATAACAGAAAGCAAGGAAAAAAGGATCTTTTATTTAGATGCCCCCGATTATTCAAATTTAGGAGATCAAGCAATTGCATTGGCTATTAAAGAATTTAGTCAAAGATTGTTCCCAGAATATGAATTTGTTGAGGTATTGCAAAAAGATGTCGCCTCTTATTCGAAATCGTTGAAAAATGAAATTCACCGCGATGACATTATTTTTTTGACCGGTGGTGGAAATATGGGGGATATCTACAGAATTTATGAAGCAACCAGACGGTACATCATAAAAAGATTCCCCAAAAATAAAATTATCGTATTCCCTCAAACTATTGATTATTCCAAAACTTTTTGGGGGAGGATGTCATGCAATTACTCGAAAAGAGTTTATCGTAAACATAAACGTCTTACGTTATTGGCTCGTGAAAAAAAATCATTTAAATTAATGAAACAATTGTATGGAGAGGAAAGGGTATTTCTTTGTCCAGACATAGTTTTATCTATGAACCCTACATGTATAAAATCTGAGCAGGAAAAGGTGGGGCTTTGTCTTCGTGACGATTGTGAAAGCGTTCTTTCTGAACAGGATAAAGAATGTCTTTCCACATATCTGCGAAAAGAAAAAATGAGTTTTAAAAGCATTTCTACAATCGCTACAGTGGAGCATATTTCAGGGGAAAACAGAAAAGGACTGGTAGAGGAAAAATTGAGGGAATTTGCATCCATGCGTTTTGTGATAACGGATCGGTTACATGCAATGCTTTTTTGTGCGATCACAAATACACCCTGTGTTGCTTTGGCCAATTCAAATGGAAAAGTGCGGGGTGTCTATGATTGGATCAAGAAGTATGAAAACATTACTTTTTTAGAAAATCATCAAGATTTTCAAGTATGGATTAAAGAAAAAAAGTTTACTTTTTTGAGCAAAGAAAGAATAGATGATGCATCGTTCAATTGTATTGAAATCGCGGTAAGAGAGGGCTTATAAATGGAAGGAATTAAAAAATTCTTCGAATGCTTATTGCCGGTTACAGCATGTAATCTTAGTTGTGAATATTGTTATGTTATTCAGCGCAATCAAAACAAAAAGAAGATTCCAGACTTGGATTATCCTCCCGAGGTAATTGGCCAGGCACTGACAAAAGAAAGATTGGGAGGAACTTGTTATTTCAGCATTTGCGGTGCAGGGGAGACCTTTTTGCCGGAATATCTATACGATATTATTTTTCAACTGTTAAAAAATGGGCACTATGTGAATGTTACGACAAACGGAACTATAACGAAAAGACTTCGTCAATTGGAGTCTTTGCCCAAAGAATGGCGTCTTAGATTGCATGTGTCTTTTTCACTTCATTATCTGGAATTAAAGCGATTAAATTTATTAGATGTATTTTTTGAAAATGTTCATTTTGTAAAAGAATTAGGCTGTTCTTTTATTGTTCAACTGAATCTATATGATGGATATGTACCCTATCTTAACGAAATTAAAGAACTCTGTTTGCAAAAAATCGGAGCGTATCCTCAAATTGCAGCGACAAGAAAAGAGGAATCACTTACAAAAAAGATTGAGTTGATGACGGATTATACTACAGAAGAGTATAGGAAATTTGGTAAAGAGTTTGAATCCCCATTATTTGATTTTACGATGAAAAACTTCAATGTAAAGCGCCGGGAATTCTGTTATGCCGGGGATTGGTCGTATGTTTTAAACTTAAAAACCGGGATATTGAAAAGGTGTTATGCATCTTGTCTTTATCAAAATATTTTTAAAGATATCGAAAAGCCATTGAAAGAATTAGCAGTTGGAAATTCTTGTGCGTCATTATTTTGTTTGAATTCCAGTCATTTTATGTCACTTGGTATAATTCCAGTATTAAAAACTCCATCTTATGCAGATTTACGTAATAGAACTGATGCTGGCTGGTATTCTGACACTATGCAGAATTTTCTTTCTGGGAAATTATCGCAAGAAAACAAAGAATATAGGAAACTTAAAAAAATATACGCCAATGTCGTTGGTTTGGTTGATCGAAAACTTTATCTGACTTATAATTTCATTAAAAACAAGGTGCGTTCAAAAAAATGAGAATAGCTTATTTAATCTTGTGTCATAAGAATCCACAACAGGTTCAAAAATTAATCGATACATTGCAAAACGAAAATGTCGATTTTTATATTCACATAGATAAAAAAGCAGAGAATTTTACGTTACTTAAAAAGCAGAATGTATTTCTTTTGCCTGAAGAGTATCGAGTGGATGTAAAATGGGCCACAAAGAGTATGGTTGATGCGACATTAAATTTGATGACGTATATGCTTAAAAAAGAAAAGGCATACGATTATGTTGCATTACTAAGCGGTCAAGATTTTCCTATTAAGAGCAATAGACGAATTTTTTCACATTTGGCGCAAAAGAAGGGTGCCAACTATATAGAACTTTTACCTCATTCTGACGGAATGTATAAAAGGTACAGTAAGCGCAATCAGATATATTATCCTAAGTGGATGTTTGATTTTTCGTTCAAGACAAAAGTTTTGAAGAGACTTTACATTTATTTGACAGGGGGGTATCAAAAAACATTTTCTGTATTTAGAAGAAAATTCTCTTATGACATTAGCTTTGAGTATGGAAGTCAATGGTGGTGTTTGACCTATGATTGTGTACGATGGATGTTTGACTATGTTGAAAGAAATTCGTGGTTTTTAGAGTTTTTTGAAAATGCTTTAACTCCCGATGAATGCTTTTTCCAGACTCTATTTATGCTTTCGCCATATAAGGAAACTGCGTGTGATAGGATTACATTTTTGAGATGGGGAAAAAACAAGAATAATCCGGAAATTTTGCAAACGGAGGATTTTGTTTTTTTGATAAATTCACCATATCTTTTTGCAAGAAAATTCGATATGTCGGTTGATGCAATAATCTTGGAAAAATTAACGAATTTTTGCGAGGATGAAACAGATGATTAATAAAAAAGTACTGATCATTTCTAATAATGCTCTAAGCGAAACTAATAATAATGGCAGAACATTAATGAAGCTTTTTTCGCCGGAAGATAAAGAGAAAATCGCACAGTTTTTTATACGAGCAACAGTGCCGTCGTTTGATATTTGTGATAAATATTTTTTTGTATCAGATATAGATTTGTTCAAAAGCGTGATAAAAAGAAGAAGCGCAGGAAGAGTTATGGCACGAGACGACTTTGCCGTTTCGGCAGAACGGAGAACCGATCCTATTGACAGAATTCCGCGCACGGCTTGGATGATGTTGGCTCGGAACTTTTTATGGAAAAGGAAGATTTGGAGAAAAAAGTTTGAAGCATGGGTTGAGGATTTTGGACCGGAGTGTGTTATTTTACAGGCGGGAGATTCTCCGTTTATGTACGACATTTCGGTTGAGATTGCAAAAAAATATCACATTCCTTTGGTGATTTTTAATACAGAAGATTATTTTTTTAAAAAACACAATTATTTTAAGAAAAAACTTAAGACCGATTTTTTTTATAGCATTTATAAGTATGTTTTGTCTCGGTCTGTTAAAAAAGCAATGAACGTTGCAGAAATTTCCATTTATCTTCATGAGCAGTTAGAAGCTTTATATCAAAAAGAATTCGGTAAAAAAAGTACATATATTTACACTACTACGGATGTTCCTTACATGGGAGATGAGGGGGATAAACCCGTATTTTCTTATGCTGGTAATTTTGGATATAAACGGTATGAAGTTTTAACCAAAGTGGCAAAGGCGTTGCATAAGATTGACCCCACATACTATTTGGATGTTTATGGAGAACCTCGGCGTTTGGCAGAGCAGGAAGCTATTGATAACTGCCCTGAAATTCGTTTCCACGGAAAGATTTCGCATGAACAGGTGAAAAGAGTGATGAGTGAAAGCCTGCTACTTTTTCATGTAGAAAATGGCGAAGAGTATTTCCGTAAAGAAGTGGAAAATGGAATGTCGACAAAACTGGCAGACACTCTCGCTTGCGGAAGGTGTCTGGTTGTTGTTGCACCGGAATCTGTGTTTTGCGCAAAGTATATTCAGAAAAATGAGTGCGGTTGTGTGATTACAGATGAGGGAATGTTAGAAACCGCATTACGTGAAATCATTAACAACAAAGAAAAAAGAGCGCAGTATATTGAGGCGGGACAAAAAGTTGTTGCGCAGAATCATTGCGCGGATAAGAATCGTGCAAAAATGGAAAGTATTATTAATGAATTGTCGGGTCCAAGCGGGGTGATATGAACCGTTATTTTTGAACACAGAGACCTTTTTGTTTTGCACATATAAAAGTTGCCACCAAAAGCGAAATCTTTTGGTGGCAACTTTTTTTAATTGTCTTTTTCAAAGAAATTCGGAATGAGTACCGCAATTGAGACAAGGGGTAAGATCCCTCCGATAAAAGAGACGAACCAGGGGAGCATGTAGAGTGGCTGCAACCCGTTGATATAGATCGCAACCAACATAATAAAGATGGCTAAAAGGTATCGTTTGATTTTTTTCATAGGGGTTCTCTCCTTCTAACGCCGTAGGTAAGTGCCGTTGACCTCAGTTTCGGTTTGCAGGGTTACCGCAACATTTTTTGTATTTTTTACCGCTCCGCAAAGACCGCCGGCTGCAGTGCACTGAGGATCCCGCCCTCAACGCCCCGATCCACCCGCGCCCAGCTGCCGGGCGCCAAAAGGATGGTCAAAAAGCCTGCCAGCGCGGCGGCGGGATAGAGCCATACTTGCCGTTTTTTATAATGAAAAAGTGCATAGCCGCCCAGCAGCACCAGCGACATAATGCCGCATTGCTCAGTGGATGCGCCGGCAAGTAATGCCAAAGACAGCCCGATTGCCGTACGCCAGCCTCGGCAGTTCCGCTGCTGAAACCATGCTGTCCAAAGGAGCAAGCAAAGGGGAAAGATATAGTTGAAATAAGCGGAGATCCAGAGGAGGGTCATCCGGAGATAGCGGCTATCGCATGCCATGACCGCCAGCATTCCCAAGGCTGCTGCCCCAAATGCGGCGCTGAGGGAGCGCCGAGGGAGGAGATACCGCACGCCGCCGATGAAGAGCAACGCCAGCAGCAGAGGGCTGAGAACCAGGAATAGCTTGGTATCAAAAAGAAACACAAAGGGGACGAGCAGATGAATGAAGAACCGCCCGTTGGTTGTCATGTAGTGCTCCTTCATCTCTGCCCAGAAGCTGCCCGGTCCCTCCCGAAAGAAGGTGCCGTACCAGTAATCATCGGAATAGAGGGTGATCTTGCTATTGAGCAGTGCCAGCAGTGCTGCTGCGCCACCCAGCGCCAGTAGACTGAGTATGAGCTTTTTGGTTTCTTTTTTCATCCGAGCACCCTCCTTTCTTGTGTATTATAATATATTTTGCTTCCTCATCAAGACGGATTTAAAAGAACATCTGCCGAACCAGGATATAGTAATCGAAGGTCAAGAGCCTGCCGGCTATTTCGGCGCTGTTAGGAAACTATTAGAAAAGTAAAAAGTTCCCAGCCAATGGCTGGAAACTTTTTTAATCGTCTTTTTCAAAAAGGTTCGGGATTAGAACAAGGAGCGCGGCGATGGGTAATGTCCCACCTAAAATGGAAAAGATGTTTGGTATTATATAAAACTCTTGCAGATTGACGAGATATATACTGAATAACATGATAAAAATTGCTAAAAGAAAACGTCGATTTTTTTTCATATGCTTAATATAATCCAACTACGTAAAAATTATCAGAGAATGTATACAGCTTGTCAGAATTACATGAAAAGCCTATACTACCGATGCGTAGTTCTATGCTGTAGGATAGGTTCATGGTAGTAGATGCGTCATGGGTATAGAGAAGAGAGATTGCGGGGGTTGGATTAGAAGATTTTTTAATTAAATCATAATATGCGTGCCCTTCATATAACCCTTGGACTGTACCCACGTTGCTAGGAATTTTAAATACATATCCGGAACTATTTGAATCGGATGGATTTAGGTCTGTATAGGTGGAGTTTCCGTAGGCGTTTTTGAAATACAAGCTCATATTTCTTGCTCCGGGTATTGCCTCCCATCCGGGGTACATTGACATAGAAAAAGAATCGTTTTTAACTTTTTTAACCACATGCCATACAAAACTAGGAAAAACAGAATATTCGATCCCATCAGATGTATCTGCGACAATACCGACAACATCTACTGTTAGGTCAGAAGAATTTATTAATCCTCCTCGAGGTGTTGCCTCAGCTTCGAGTAAAAGACCGTCTTCATTGACGTTAAATTGTTTCTCCTCATAACTGCAAAAGGATATATTCTCTTTATCATGCGTTATCTGATAAATATAATCTTTCTTGGTTTCAGACATGGATTCAACGAGGGATTGAGGAAAACCAGCATCAAGCAGATATTTATTTATATCTTGAGCTTGTTGTGCAGATGCACTTGCTGAGCAAAAGAGCATTGCCATTATGGTGAGAATAGACACAAATCTTTTTTTCATAAACATATACCTCCAAACTTTCATCATGGTTCTTTGCGTTTGGTTTTCAAACCGCATAATGTGGTGAAAAAATCGGTAATAGTGCCGCTTTTTCCCAGTGTTGTATACATTTCAAACTCATTTTTTGTGGCTGACAAATTTTGTGATATATTATCCTCACAGCCCATTGGAACCACCTCCTAATCATCTATTTTTAGAGCACTTCTATAATTATGTTACTATAAATTGGACATAAAGTAAATACACTCAGAGAAAGTTAAAAATCATTGTAGGACTATACAAAAATAAAGATAAATAATTGGAAGTTTATACAAAACTAATTATATGGTTAGGGGATTTAATATGCCGGTGGGAGATGATTTTGATCTGGAAAGGAAAAGGACTGTGCTGATGCACAGTCCTTTTTACTTATTCATTATTTCTTCCCGGGGCGCCGCAGCATTTTTTATATTTCTTGCCGCTGCCACAGGGGCAGGGATCGTTGGGGCCGACCTTTTTGTCCTTGCGGACGGGCTGCTTCTTGATAACAGTGTCAGCGGTACCGATGGCGGCGGTCTCCTTTGCCACCTTTTCACGCTTGACCTCCTGGTTGGAGCGCAGCTGCACCAGGAAGATCCGCCGGATGGTCTCCTCACGGATGGCGGTGATCATAGCCTGGAACATCTCGTAGCCCTCTTCCTTGTAGGCGATCACCGGGTCGTGCTGGGCGTAAGCCCGCAGGCCGATACCCTGTTTCAGATCGTCCATGGCATCGATGTTATCCATCCAGTATTCGTCAACCACACGCAGCATGACCACCCGCTCCAGTTCACGCATGATACCCGGTGTGTAGGCGGCTTCTTTTCTTTCATAGGTGCGAAGAGCCAGCTCGTAGATAGCCTCGGTCAGGGCTTCAGCAGAGGTATCCTCAGGCATATGGAAAGCGCCTCTGGCAAAGTAAATGCCTTCCAGCTGACGCAGCACCTGCTCAAGGGATTCCGGAGTGACGATGCCGCCGTGATCGGCCAGTGCGGAGGTGACGGTGCCTTCCACCACGCCCCGGAG
>JAZQAE010000145.1:0-1859 GCA_045544995.1 Eubacteriales bacterium | reverse complement strand
CTCTGAGCCGGTGGCGGAAATGCTGGGCGAGTCCATCGAGGGAAAAGTCATCGGCGTTCCCAAGGAGTACTTTGGGGAGGGTCTTAACCCTGAGGTTAAGACGGCGGTAGAAAATGCCATCAAAGAATTTGAAGCCATGGGTTGCATCATCAAAGAGGTCTCCATGCCCTCTTTGCAGTATGCCATTCCGGCTTATTACCTCATCTCTTCTGCGGAAGCATCCTCGAACCTGGCACGGTACGACGGTGTTCGTTACGGCCACCTGAGCAAAGAGGGAGAGTCTTTTGACGCACGACTGATCGCCACCCGAAACGAGGGCTTTGGTGAAGAGGTCAAGCGTCGGATCCTTTTGGGCACCTATGCTCTTTCCAGCGGTTATTTTGACGCTTATTATAAAAAGGCAAACCTGCTTCGCCGGCGGATCCGCAAGGAATACGAAGAGATCTTCAAGACCTGTGACTGCATCATTACACCGACTGCTCCGGACGTGGCATATCCGTTCGGTGCAAAGGGCGCAGATCCTACCGAGATGTATCTGGCAGATATTTATACCGTTACGGTCAATATTGCAGGGCTTCCTGCGGTCAGCACCACCTGCGGTTATACCGCCGAGGGGATGCCCATCGGTATGAGCATTGTGGGTAAGGCTTTTGCAGATGGCGAAGTCTTGAATATGGCCGATGCCTTTGAGAAGAAATTCAATTATATTCTCAATGATTTTTGCCTTTAAGAGATGAGAACACTTGATCCGAACTACTCTTACGTCGTATTTACCTTTGACGACGGTCCTACTCCGCTAATGCCCCGCATTGCTGCTCTTTTCGAAGAGTTTGACGGTAGAACTACCTTTTTTGTGTTGGGAAAACGGATTGATGCGGCTATGTCCAAGAATATGCAGTGGGTTTGTTCAAAGGGGCATGAAATTGCCAACCATGGGCAAAACCATGATTTCGGCGATAAGAGCTATGAGTTTATTTATAAAGAAATTTCGGATGGCTTTCGTGCCATCGAGAGTGCTCTGCCGGATTATCAGGTAGAGTTTTACCGTTCGCCCGGCAATCGGGTAAACGAAAATCTGCTCAAGGTTCTGGAACAGGAATTTTCGACCCATCTGATCAACCGCACCTTCTCTTTGCGGGATTGGGATTCTGCGGGGAATAACGAGGCGGAGATCCTGAGACTGGCGGATGCCCGATTGGCGGAAGGGGACTTTCAGGACGGTGCGATCATCAATGTGCATGAGGTGGAGCGCACCTTGAATATTCTGCCGGAGCTTTTGAAGAAACTTTATGATCTTGGGTTTCGCTTCTGCACTCTGGCAGAATATTTGGCGATCCGAAAAATTCCTTTGGAGTCTCTTCCGAAAAATGAACCGATCGCATCTCTTGCAAAGTTTCGGGAATAATTTATTTGTAATACTTGTGCTTTTTTTAAAACTGTGTTAAAATAAAATAAGAAGGTTTTGGACTGCGGAGGTTGCTCCGCATTCCGGAACCGATATGGGGGTTGCCTTTGCAAGGCAGCACTCCGGATGTTGAGAGACGGGCGCGGCGCAATAGGCGTGCCGTGAACCATGTCAGGCGGGGAACCGAGCAGCATTAAGCGGATCTTCGTCTATGTGTGCCGAATTCCTGTTTTGAGTCCGGATGGGCTGTCTTGCAAAGGCAATCGCTTTTAGGAAGTTTATTTAAAGGAGAACGCATGTATCAGGCTCTTTACCGAAAATACCGCCCCCTGACCTTTTCGGACGTGGTGGGGCAGGAACATATCGTTAAAACCCTTCGGGCGCAGATCGCCGACGGGAATATTTCCCATGCGTATTTATTTTGCGGTACCCGGGGAACCGGTAAGACCAGTTG
>JAZQAE010000144.1:0-10020 GCA_045544995.1 Eubacteriales bacterium | reverse complement strand
ACTCATTTTCAATAAGATCAAAAAACAGACCGTTCAAAATGACGGCATTTTTCGTTGATCGGGACGAAGGCGTATGCCGATACGCCGAGGAGCGAGCGACGGAAAAGGACTCATTTTCAATAAGATCAAAAAACAGACCGTTCAAAATGACGGCATTTTTCGTTGATCGGGACGAAGGCGTATGCCGATACGCCGAGGAGCGAGCGACGGAAAAGGACTCATTTTCAACGGTCAAAAAAAGGAGTAAAAAAAATGGGACTACTTAATGCAATGCCCGGTGCCGCTGCCCAAGGCTTGATCTGGGGTATCATGGCGCTCGGCGTTTACATCACGTATAAGATCCTGGATCTGGCCGATCTGACGGTGGACGGATCCATGGTCACCGGTATGGCGGTCTGCGCCATGCTGATGGCGGCAGGCTGGAACGTCTGGCCGGCGATGCTGATCGCTGTTTTGGCCGGTATGGCTTGCGGTCTGGTGACCGGCATCTTCCATACCTTGATGGGAATTCCTGCCATTTTAGCCGGTATTCTGACCCAGCTGATCTTATGGTCGGTCAACCTGAAGATCATGGGCAAGGCCAACCAGGCTCTTCCCGCCCGTAAATTTGACGTGTTGATCAGCCAGCTGGAAAAGTATCACGCTTTGGTAATTCTGGCTTTGTTCTGTGTTGTTATTATCACCTTACTTTACGGCTTCTTCGGCACCAAATTCGGTTCCGCATTCCGTGCCACCGGCTGTAATGAAAAGATGGCTCGGGCGCAGGGTATTAATACCAACATGCATAAAGTCGTAGGTCTGGCGCTTTCCAACGGCGTGGTAGCTCTGGCCGGCGCTCTTTTGGCGCAGTACTCCGGTAAGGCAGATATCAACGACGGCCGTGGCGCCATCGTTATCGGTCTGGCAGCCGTCATCATCGGCGAAGTCCTGATCTCCAAACTGCCTCAGAACTACATCGTCCGGATGGCCGGCGTTGTGTTGGGCGGTATTATCTATTACATCGTTTATCAGACGGTTATTTTCTTGGGTCTCGACACCGACCTTCTGAAGATGCTCTCCGCCTTGGTGGTTGCCATCTTCCTGGCTGTTCCCTATATGAAAACGACCTATTTCACCAAATCCAAAAAGAAGGAGGACGTGAAGCATGCTTGAGTTAAAGAATATTACCAAGATCTTTAATGCCGGTACCGTCAATGAAAAGGTCGCTTTGGACGACGTTACCCTGACCTTGGAAGACGGCGATTTCGTTACCGTCATCGGCGGTAACGGAGCCGGAAAATCCACCCTGCTCAATGCCATTGCCGGCACCTTCCACGTGGATGACGGCCAGATCACCATCGACGGACACGACATTACCCGTCTGCCCGAACACAAACGGGCGAAATTCATCGGCCGTGTTTTCCAGGATCCCATGACCGGTACTGCTGCCGATATGTGGATCGAAGAAAATATGTCTTTGGCTATCAACCGGGGCAAACGCCGTGGATTCCAATGGGCGATCAAAAATGCAGACCGGGCTCTTTACAAAGAGATGCTCAAACGGCTGGATCTGGGCTTGGAGGAACGGCTTTCCACTAAAGTGGGTCTTCTCTCCGGCGGTCAGCGTCAGGCGATCACCCTTTTGATGGCATCCATGAACGATCCCAAGCTTCTGCTTTTGGACGAGCATACGGCGGCTCTGGATCCCAAGACTGCTGCAAAGGTACTTGCCATCACCCGGGAGATCGTAGAAGAAAACAAACTGACCACCCTTATGATCACCCACAATATGCAGGATGCCATCAACCACGGCAACCGTCTCATTATGATGAATGCCGGTAAGATCATCCTGGATATCAAAGGTGAGGAAAAGAAGGCCCTGACAGTGGAATCTCTGCTGGAAGCGTTCCAGAAATCCAGCGGTTCCAAATTTGCCAGCGACCGTGCTTTACTTAGTTAAAAAACACTTGACATTTTTTTCTTCTGTGCTATACTAATATCAAACCGATGAGTAAGAGTAAGTAAGAACTCCGGAAACTCCAAGAGAGCCGCAGGCGCTGGGATTGCGGCAGTGATAAAGAATTCTGAATGGACTTACGAGGGCAGCCGAACGCGAAGAGATCGCAAGTAGCAGCTGACGGGGCGTACCCGTTACAGTACGGACCGCATGATTGTGCGGCATGAGCGGATGAGTTTCATCAAGTTGGGTGGCACCGCAGAAATTTCGTTTTCTGTCCCATACTTCCCTTTTCGGGAGGTATGGGATTTTTTATTTTATCAAAAAGGAGGAACTGACTATGTTTTTAATGACCAAACGATGGTGAAGGCAATCCAACCCTTTCCATTTCATATTCTAAATTAAAAACATAATTAAGGAGAATAAAACCATGAAAAACTTTAAGAGATTTATCGCAATCGCACTTGTATTTGTCCTTTCCCTTTGCACCCTTGCCGGATGCGGGAACACCAAAAAGACCATCGGAATCATCCAGTTTGGCTCTCATGCCTCTCTGAATAACTGCTACGACGGCATCATCAAAGGCTTAGAAGAGGCCGGCATTAATCTGGAAGAGTATAACGTAGAACGCTTGGACAGCAACTTTGACGCCAGCGTCTCCCAGACCCAGGCCAACAACCTGGTCAATAAGAAGGCAGAGGTCATCATTGCTATCGCAACCCCCTCTGCAGTAGCCGCCGCCAATGCATCGGACGGTGACGTGCCGGTGGTTTACTGTGCCGTGACCGATCCCTCTACCATGGCAAACTACGAGAATATGACCGGCGCCAGCGACATCCCCAACTTTGAAAAACAGTTGGAAGTGGTTACCGCTTTCATGGGCAAAGAAGCTCTGAAGATCGGCGTTCTCTATTCTTCTGAAGAATCCAGTTCCCCCGTTCAGGTCAGCAACCTGAAGGAAGCCGCCAAGAAATATCAGGGCATGGAGATCTTGGATTCCATCGTTGCCGATATCAATACCATCGACACCAAGACCAACGAATTGATCAACCGGAAGGTAGACTGCTTCATCAACCTGCTGGACAATACCGTCGTCGGCAAGCTGGAGACCAATATCCTCCCCCTGACCAACGATGCCAAGATCCCCGTTTTCGGTTCTGAGATCGAGCAGGTGAAGGTAGGCTGTGCCGCCAGCGCATCCATTGAGTATATCGACGTGGGCGCAGCTGCCGGCGATGCTGCCGCAAAGATCCTCAACGGTACTGCTGCTGACGAAATCCCCGTCGCCACCATCACCGAACCGGATAACTACTACAATAGCACCGTCTGCACCACGCTGGGTCTGACGGTTCCCACCACCGTCACCGCTACCGACGTAGCAAAATAAACGAAGGAATTAAAACCATGTTATTTTTAGGAACCACCATTGACGGCCTGCAGATGGGGCTTTGCTTTGCGATCCTGGCTTTGGGCGTCTACATTTCATTTTCCATTCTGGACTTTCCGGATCTCTCTGTGGATGGAACTTTTCCGTTGGGCGGTGTGGTCTGTACCGTCCTGATGCTGAAACTGGGACTTCCGCCCCTCTTGGCCATCATTCTGAGCTTTGCCGCCGGTTTTCTGGCCGGCACCGTCACCGGTATTTTACACGTAAAATTTAAGATCTCCAATCTGCTGGCCGGTATCATCGTCATGACGGCACTTCTTTCGGTCACCCTCGCCTCGACCCAATTACTGACCAAGAACGGCATGACCACCACCATCTTCTCCTTCCGCAGCGAAAAGCTGGAGAGCCTCTTTGACAGTTCTTTGATCTCTGCGTTTGGCAGAGATGCTGAGGATTACATGATCCTTTTGGTGGAGTTGGCCATCGTCATTGCCTTTAAACTGATTATTGATCTTTTCCTCAAGACCAAACTCGGCTATATGCTCCGTGCCACCGGCGATAATGAAAAACTGGTCATCTCTTTGGGACGGGACAGCGGAAACTACAAGATCTTAGGTCTTGCGTTAGCCAATGGCTTCGTGGCCATTTCCGGCGCAGTCTACGCCAACCTCTTCAGTTCCTACGACAATGATAGCGGCAGTGGTAAAGTGGTTATGGCCTTGGCGTCCGTCATTATCGGCTTAGCCATCTTTGGACGGATGCGTTACGTCAAGGATACCACTGCGGTCATTATCGGTGCCGTCATCTATTCCCTCTGCCTGAACTACCTTGTCTTGGTGGATACCAACGGTATTTATCTGAAACTGCTGAATGCAGTCCTCTTTGCGCTGATCCTGATCTTTAATCAAAGGATCTCTGCCTTTTTGGGCGGTCATTCCAAAATGAGAAAGGGGTCTGTGCATCATGCTTGAACTTAAAAATATATCCAAAATCTTTAACCCCGGCAGCGTCACGGAGATGTGCCTTTTTGAGGACTTCAACCTGACGGTGGACGAAGGGGAATTTGTCTCCGTTGTGGGAAGCAACGGAAGCGGTAAGACCACCCTTCTTAATATCATCTGCGGTTCCATTCCCATTAATGAGGGCGATTGCCTCATCGGCGGCGAGAGCATCCGCAAACAAAAAGAATTCACCCGCTATAAACGGATCGGTCGGGTCTATCAGGATCCCTCCCTCGGCACCTGCCCCCATATGACCATTCTGGAGAATATGTCGTTGGCAGATAATAAAGGAAAGCCCTTTGGTCTTTCCGGCGGTATCAACCGCAAGCGTGCCGCCTTCTATAAAGAGCAGTTGGCCTCTTTGGGTCTGGGACTGGAGGACAAAATGAACGTCCAGGTCGGTTCCCTCTCCGGCGGTCAGCGTCAGGCGGTCTCTCTCCTGATGGCAACCCTCACCCCCCTGGACTTTTTGATCCTGGATGAGCATACCGCCGCCTTGGATCCCCGCACCGCCGAGATCATCATGGAACTGACCGATAAGATCGTCAAAGAAAAGAAACTGACCGCCATCATGGTCACCCATAATCTTCGCTATGCGGTGGAATACGGCACCCGGCTTTTAATGATGGATAAAGGTCAGATCGTTCTGGATAAATCCGGAGAAGAAAAGAAGAATATGAAGACCGACGATATTCTTCATATCTTCAATAAGATCTCCATCGAATGCGGAAACTAAGAATCAGATAGGAATAGGCAGTGTATTATATCAAAAAGATGCGGGCGGATCACGTCATTGACTATGCCGCAGAAGAACTAAAAAATACCTTCGTATGATGATGCCGGATAACGGAGACGTAGCCATCGTCTATGAGCCCGGCGCAAAGAACGGTTTTTGCTTAGGTCTTTTGGAAGACTTCGGTCTGCCCTGCGAAGCAGAGGACGTGCGTCTGGATGACGTCATCCACGTGGATACCGATGAGCAGGGCGGAATCTTAGCCGGTTCCAATCCCCGCAGCGTACTCTTTGCCGTTTATCGGATGCTCCGTGAAAACGGCTGCCGTTGGCTCTATCCCGGCGTGGACGGAGACCATATACCGATGAAGAACATTGAACCGGTCCATTATCATAAAATGGCAGACTACCAGTTCCGTGGCTTCTGCAACGAGGGTTCGGAATCCCAGCCGGTGATGCTGGAGGTGGCAGATTATTACGCCAAGTTGGAAATGAACGTCTATATGCTGGAGTTCTTTATCCCGACTTCTTATTATGACCGCCACTATAGCCACATTTTCAATGAGCAAAACCGCAAACCGGAGCCGGTGCCCCACTCCCAGATCTTGCAATGGAAGCGACAATGCGAGTCGGGGATCTCCAAGCGCGGTCTGATGTTCCATGATATTGGCCACGGCTGGACCTCTAAGCCCTTTGGCATCAATGGTCTCCCCTCCAACACCGACGTCAACACCCTGCCCAAGGAGACGGTGGACTGCCTGGCTCTTTTGAACGGAAAGCGGGACTTCTTCGAGGGGGAAAGCTGGAAGACCAATCTTTGTATGTCCAAGCCCCACGTCCGCACCCGGATGGCAGAGGCGGTGGCAGACTATGCCGAGACCCACAGCAACTCCGACTATCTCCACGTCTGGCTCTCCGACGGATCCCACAATCATTGTGAATGTGCCGACTGCCGGAAAAAGCATCCTTCCGACTGGTACGTCATGATGCTCAACGAGCTGGATGAGATCCTGACCGCCCGGAACCTCAAGACCCGTATCGTCTTTATCGCTTACGTGGATACCCTTTGGGGCGCTGAGGAACAGGTCATCAAGAACCCTGAGCGGTTCTCCCTGCTCTATGCACCGGTCACCCGTTCCTATACCAACAGTTTGAATGAAAACAGTGTCATCCCCGAACCTCCCGCTTTTCTCCACAATGCTTGGGAAGCGCCTCGCAGTGCAGAGGAAAACCTGGCAATCATGCACACCTGGAAAAAGGCTTTATGGGGGCCTGTCTTCTCTTATGAATATCATTTCTGGCGTCATCAGTATCTGGATCCCGGCGGATGCTGGACTTCCATGCAGAGTTCTGCGAAGAGTTTGCCAAGTTCTTTATCGAGATCTGCCAAGGCAACGTCAAAGAAGCCATCGAGATCATGGAACGTTTTTGTCCGCAACTGGGCAAACGGGAGATGGAATTCGAGCGGTACTACGACCATTGCCTGGCCTGCCGCAGCTTGGAGCGTCTGCTTCGGGCACCGAAAAAAGCGGTTATTCTGGAATAAAATAATTGCCTCGAGTATTTTATACCCGGGGCTTTTCTTTTAAGGAAAACTATGATAAAATAGTCTCTAAAGGAAGTGAACCTATGAATCAAACAGAACGGTTAGGAACCGAAAGAATATGGAAATTGGTCCTGCAAATGAGTCTGCCTACCATTGCGGCGCAGTTGGTCAATCTCCTCTATAATGTTGTGGATCGCATCTATATCGGTCATTTGATCGGCGAGACCGCCCTCACCGGTGTGGGGCTGGCAGCACCGATCATTGTGATCATCGCCTCATTCAGCATGTTTGTGGGCGGAGGCGGAGCGCCCTTGGCCTCCATCGCTCTCGGCCAAGGAGATCGGGACCGGGCAGAAAAGATTTTGGGGAACGGCGTCACCATTCTTCTCGTCCTCTCCGCTATCCTGCCGGCAGTCTTTTACGGCTGTATGAAACCCTTTCTCTATTTCACAGGAGCCGGAGATGCCACCTATCCCTTTGCGGCGGAATATCTGCGTATTTATCTTGCAGGAACCCTGATGGTGATGCTCACCGTCGGACTGAATTCTTTTCTCCTGATTCAAGGCAAGACCCTGATCGCCACCCTTTCGGTGGTGGTGGGTGCCGCAACCAACATCATCCTGGATCCTATCTTCATTAAAGGCTTTGGAATGGGGGTTTCCGGCGCCGCATGGGCGACGGTCATTTCTCAAACGTTGAGCGCCCTTTGGATCCTTTATTTCCTCTGTTTCAAAACGGATCAACTACGCATCTCGCTTCGGCAGATGCGTCCTCGGTTGCGGATCATCGGACGGATCGCCTCTTTGGGGATCTCCCCCTTTGTGATGTCCATTACGGAGAGTATCATCTCCATGGTGATGAACGGGGGGTTGAAGCAATATGGCGGTGATCTTTACGTGGGTGCCCTGACGGTAATGCAGAGCGTTATGCAATTTATCGGCGTTCCGGTCAGCGGATTTACCCAAGGGGTCTCTCCGATCATCAGTTATAATTACGGTGCCGGCAAGCCGGATCGTGTTCGCAAGACCTTTTGGATCATGCTGATCCTGCTTTTCAGTTATACCTCCCTTTTTGCTCTTTGCACCATCCTCTTCCCGGAACTTTTCGCCTTGATCTTTACCGACAATACGGAATTGATCGCCCTCATCGGAAAAGCACTCCCCATCTTTATGGGCGGTATGCTGATCTTTGGAATTCAGCGGGCTTGTCAGACCGCTTTTCTGGCGTTGGGACAGGCAAAATTCTCCCTTTTTATCGCACTGCTGAGAAAGATCTTTTTGCTGGTTCCTCTGGCGCTGATTCTCCCCAAATTCATGGGTGTTTTCGGCATTTACTGGGCAGAGCCGATCGCCGATTCTTTGGCGTGTATTACCTGCGGTCTGCTCTTCCTCTTTAATTTCAAAAAAATACTGGCAAAACCGCCGAAATCATAAAGGAGCACAACGATGATCAATCAAGAAGTGGACTAAAAACTCAAACTTTGGATCGACGAACACCGGGATCAACTGATCCGGGAATGGATGGATCTTTGCCGGATCCCCTCGGTACAGGGAACGGCCGAGCCGGGTGCTCCCTTCGGCAAGGCTTGCGCAGAAGCGTTAGCCGCCTCTGCAAAGCTCTATGAAACCTATGGCTTTGACACCCGATTGAAAAAAGAGAACGGCTATGCCATCGCCTCCTTTGGCGAGGGCGCAAAAACCATCGGCATTTTTGCCCATAGCGACGTAGTCCCCGTAGGGGATGACTGGACGGTAACCCAACCCTTTGAGCCTCTCTTGAAGGACGGCATCCTCTACGGACGGGATTCCGGCGACAATAAATCCGGCATCATGGAAGCACTCATCACCCTTCGGGTCATTCGTGATCTGAAGATCCCCTTCCAAAGCCGTCTTTGGGCGGTAACCGGTTCCAACGAAGAATCCGGAATGGAAGATATGCACGCCTTTGCCAAAAAGGAACCCATGCCAGAGCTCTCCGTCTCCCCCCGATGCCGCTTTTCCTTGCGCCATCGGCGAAAAAGGAATCTACCGCATCTGGACCAAGAGTGGAGAAAAAATGCAAGCCATCAAGGACTTCTTCGGCGGTGATGCCATGAACATCGTCCTGGGCAAAGCCGAAGTCCTCTTGCAAAATCTTCCCGGTCTCCAAGATGAACTGACTCAAAAGATCCAAGAAAACGATGCCTTCCGGCTTCAGGAGGAAGGAGACCTCCTTCGCCTGACCGTTCTGGGGCGCTCGGCGCATGCTGCGGCGGCAGCAAGAGGAATTGCCGCTCCTTGGGTGGCGGCTGATCTTCTGAAAGACTGCGAAACACTCCCTGCCACCGACCGCACAATTTTGAATGCTGTGGCCGCCCGGCTTGAATCTCCTTACGGAGCAGGAATGGGGGTTGACCATGAGGATCCGGATTTTGGTTCAGTGCCTTTTGAACTGCGATAAAGAATTAAACAAATAAAAAAACAACCGCCATGCGTTTCCGTGATGTTCTTAACGGAGAATTAGTGGGTGGTATGTAACCGGAAGGTGTAAAAACCTTCCGGTTATTACTTTTTATGCGGTTTTTGCAGTAGGTTGTGTGAGGACTTCGATGGCAGGGATGCCTTCCTGTTCGGGCAGTCGGAAGGCGTAGTGTATGCGGATCGGGTTGCCTGCTGTTCGGGAATATTTCTCGAACTTCTCGTACACCTCTATTCTGCGGATGAACACTCGCAGCAGTTCGGGTGTCAGCTTCGGCATCTCGATATACCGCTTTGCATCACGAATGAATTGCTGTATGCACTGGTCACGCATATTCATTCTTTCGATGCTCTCCGTAAGTTCCTGCAACTCCCGTTTCTTTTCTGCTTGCTCATGCTCATATCCGTTTGCCATGGAATCATATCGTTCGGGTGTGATTCTTCCCGATACTCTGTCCTCATACAAACACCGAATGATGTTGTCCAGGTCTTGGATTCGCTTTTCAAGCTGCTCCTTTTGAATCCTGGCATTGCGGTAGAACTTTTCCGCTTCTTCCTCACCGTTTTGCGTTGCCATCGCATAGAACTCGTCGGGGTTATCTCTTGCGAAGGCGGTCACGGTTCTGAGGTTGTGCAGTACGATGGTGTCGAGGACACTCTCGCGGATATAGTGTGCGGTACATTCGGTAGTTCTGCTTTGGAAACCGCCGCATTGGAAGTTGTTATTTTCCGGCTTGACGGTTTTCCCTCGGTGGAGGTATAACCGCTTGCCGCATTCACCGCAGAAGAGGATTCCTGCATACTTGTCCATCTCACCTTGCTTGTCGGGGCGTTTCCGTCCGGCGAAGTGCCGTTGTACCATTTCGAAAGTCTTTCGGTCAATGATCGCTTCGTGGGTGTCCCTGAATATGAGGATGTTTTTGGGATCGTTCTTCAACCTTTTCTTCAGTTTGTTGGACTTG
>JAZQAE010000143.1:0-15768 GCA_045544995.1 Eubacteriales bacterium | reverse complement strand
ACCCATGAAGAACTCCGTTCCTTCCTCCTTTTGGTCACCCGCAACGTCTGCAACGACCTGCTGCGCAAGGAACTGCGCCGATCGGCAGAACCTTTGGAAAACGTCTGGCATCTGCCCGGCGGCGGAGACCCTCAGGATCGGCTGGGAGAGCAAGTCCTCTTAGACAGCATCGCCGGCATGGCGGATCCCTACCGAGACGTTTTGGAATTGACAGCGTTCTTCGGCTTCACCGCCCAAGAGACCGCCGCCATACTACATATTTCCCCTGCTACCTGCCGGAAACGGCTGGAGCGCGCACGGAAGATCCTGCGTGAATTATTAGAGAAAGGAGAGGAATTCCATGGACGAGAAATTGAAGCAAGCCTTTGAAGTTTATCACAAATGTTTGAATGAATCCATTGACTGGGAAGCAGTCGAAAATACAACGGTTTCGGAAGAATGTGACCGGCGAATCGAAAAACTGATCCGCAGAAAGACCCGCACTTACCCCCGGTTCCTTAATACCGCCGTCAAACGGGTGGCCTGCCTTTTGGTGGTACTCTTCCTTTCCGCCACGGTTACCACGTTCAGCGTAGAGGCACTCCGAGAGGGATTTATCTCCTTTGTGGTGGAACTTTTTGACGGGGGAACCTCCATCCAATTCCCCGGTGAGACCAACGTTCTGACCCCTCGAACCCCCGGCTATATCCCCGACGGGTTCCAACTCACTTCAAAAACGGAAAGCGTCCATGCACACCTATACCGCTATGAAGGGCCTCGCTACCGCAGTTTCCAGTTCTCTCAGCATCCCAAAGGAACCAATATCACCGTCTATACCAAACATTCCGATTATCGCACCATCGCCCTGGCCGACGGTCAGGAAGGAATTATTTTTGAAAACAGCGGGGAGACCTTCCTCATTTTTAACGATGCGGACCAAATGTATGCCATCATCGGCACCCTTTCCGAAGCAGAAGCCATCAAAATTGCCAACTCTCTTTTTGAAACGAGGTGAATCGTATGACTTTTAAACGCTTTTTTACCTTATTCCTGGCAGGACTTTTATGCCTGACCACCACCGCTTGTAAACGACCCAACGAACACTTTATCAGTGCCGGCGCTCTCACCGATGAGCAGTTTTACAGTGCCCCCGATCTGATCGTCAAAGCCACGGTCATTAACTTAAAGCAGGAATATTTCACCGACCCGGACGGCGAAGGTCTCAAAAATGCCCACGTCTCCGTCTATAAACTGGAGGTGACGGAGGTCTATAAGGGCTCCCTCTGGAATGAACTTCCCCAGGAGATCCCGGTTAAGCTCTACAACGGCAAGGGATTGACTGAAAAGCAATATAAAAAATTAAAAAACCGCTTTGCCTTGGAGGTTGGACAAGAGTATATCCTCGGAATATCCGACCTCAGAACCAAGGACGCAGAGGAACAATATAACGATGCCGGCGGATATGTCATTGAAGACGAATACCTCTGGACCTTTGCCCTCAATGAAAACGGTCTTTACGAAAATATGGATCGGGGCGCCAATCATCGAACCTTTGATCTCATCACCCTCAAGGAAAAGATCACCGAGCTCTATCACTACGAACCCGAAAACGAGCCGGTAGTCCCTCGCTACACCGTGGATGAAAGCATCAAGGATCCTGCCATCACCGCCGAGCAACGGGAGCAGTTCTTTGAATTCGTCCAGAAATGGCGGGTGGATGCCATGTATGAATTCACTCCCGAAAAGCCCATGGAATTGGAGCTGTTCAAATACTACTGTGCCTACTTTATGGAAGACGACGAAACGACCTATGTGGATATGGGTGTCACCTACCCCGGCGCCGCCATCGAACGGATCGCCAAATGGTTCGGCACCACCTACGGCCTCAAGGACGATGAAAAGGTCTTCTTGAAGGCCTGCTCCCTTCGGGATTTTCCCTTGGCGGAACTGATCCAATACAAGGAAGAAACAGTAGACGGCAAGACCCTCGTCACCGCCCGCTGCATCCTATACGATTTTCCGGAGTACCGCTACGTAGACTGGTCCGACGTGCCAAAGATGGAATCCTATGCCGGTTATAAACGGATGATCCTCGACGGCTACGTTTCCTCCGGTTACGAATTCTATTCCATCTTCGATTTTTCCTTCTATACAGAGGACGGCAAGACTCCTACCCAGTTTGTCTCCTACGACGACTATTCGCCGGAATTTTTCGATGAAGGCTTCCCCTTGCCGGAGTTTATTCCTGCAAAGACGGAGAACAACGAAACCCCAGACCCCGCACCGACTCCTCGGGAAACGGTCACCTTCACCAAAGAAGCCAAGTTAGAACGGATCGGAGACGGCGTCTTCTACTACGGGATCGAATCCTTCTATCCCGGCCTGGAGGGCAATGAAAATGCAGAGCTCCGTGACGTTTTGAAGACGAATTCTCTGGCCGGATATGAAGTGTTCAAAAAGGCGGAAAAGGATTCCGAGAATAAACTCTGCGAGATGTACGGTTACGACAGTTCCGGCCACAACGACCCATATGCAGATATTTATCACTATCCGGATTATCACGTTGCAAAAATAAACGGCATCGCAGGAACTTACTATCTGATCTGTCCCCCCAAGACCAATTTCTACGAGCTTTACAACACGATGATTTTGATGAATACCCACAAAGACAGTGTCATTGTTCGTTCCACCAAAGGACCCTACGAGATCGTCCCCAGCGTGTATTACTATGAAATCCAACGGTTCATGCCCACCATCAACGGAAAACAGGTTAATTTTGAAACATTGGCAAAAGACGATCCTCGAGCAGTTGAAAAACTGTTAGCGCAAGCAGAACGAGATACCACCCAAAAGCTTTGCGAAAAAGTAACCCGTGATGACGGATCATTGGAATACCGTTACAAAGGGCATGTTATATTTAAGATCCATACCCTCAATTCCAATACAGAAGATCCCAATGATTACCATGAGGCACTTGTGGTCGGCCTGAGCGGAATGGATTGCACCACGGTTTTTGACATTATCTTTAATGGATTAAGATTTATCTGACAAACAAAAAAGGCTTGTGCTGTTGCACAAGCCTTTTTTATAGACTTTCAAGAATGTCCTCGGCGTATCATATACGCCGAGGACATTTTGCTTTAGTCTTTATGAGATAAATGAATTAAATATGCATTAATAAACCCATCCAGGTCACCGTCCATGACGGCGTTGATGTTGCCCATTTCGAAGTTGGTCCGGTGATCCTTGACCATGGTATAGGGCATAAACACGTAAGAGCGGATCTGGCTTCCCCAGCCGTTGCTCATCTGGTCGCCCTTGATATCCTCGATCTTTTCGAGATTTTCACGCTCCTTGATCTCGATCAGCTTAGATTTGAGCATCTTCATACACATATCCCGGTTCTGGAACTGGCTCCGCTCGTTCTGGCAGGAGACCACGATTCCGGTGGGCAGGTGGATCAAGCGAACGGCGGAGCTGGTCTTATTGACCTTCTGACCGCCGGCACCGCTGGAACGGAAGACTTCCATCTTGATGTCCTCAGGGCGGATCTCCACCTCCACGCTATCGTCGATCTCCGGCATGACTTCCACCGAAGCAAAGGAGGTCTGCCGCCGGCCGGATGCATCAAAGGGGGATACACGCACCAAGCGGTGAACGCCCATCTCGCTCTTGAGGTAGCCGTAAGCGTACTGGCCTTCCACCAGGATGGACGCGCTCTTGATGCCGGCTTCGTCGCCGTCCAGATAATCAAGAACCGTCACCTTATAATCATGGCGCTGGGCGAACCGCAGATACATTCTATAGAGCATCTCCACCCAGTCCTGCGCCTCGGTACCGCCGGCACCGGCATGGAAGGTGAGGATGACGTTATTCTGATCGTATTCTCCGCTCAAAAGGGTCTGGAGGTTGGCGGCTTCCAGCTTTTTCTCGTAGTCCTCAAACTCGCTGACCACTTCCGCTTCCATCTCATCGGGATCCATCTCCGTCATCTCTAAAAGGGCTTCCAGATCCTCATGGGCAGAAACCAGTTTTTCAAAGTTTTCTACCGTCTTTTTATTATTTTTAATCACCTGCAACACCTTTTGGGAATTGGCGATATCATCCCAAAAACCGGGTGCGGCAGTCAACGCCTCGTCCTCTTCGATCTTCACCCGAAGGTCGGCGATCTTCAAGGCACGCTCCAGCGTTTCTAAATCCTTTTTAAATTCATTAAATTTCTGTTTGTAATCTTCGATAATGATCATTATTCTTGTCACCCTATCTTTCTATCATGTAATATTAGCATATTTTTTCTCTAAATGCAATAAAAAAATCTATTTACTTTTCTGTTAAAGAACTATATAATATATACTGTATAATTATATAAAGGAGACCTTGATCTTGAAGAGCAAAAACTGTTTTCTTTCGGCAGCCTCCCTCGGTGTCGTGGCCGGGGCTGTGCGTGTCCTGCAATATATCTGGGCCATCGATTCCCGGGGCTTTTATTATCATAACGAGTGGGCAGACTTCCTTTCCGGCCTGTTAGTCGGGCTGCTGGCGGTGGGAGCTCTATTCAGTCTCTTTTCCGGAATCCGGCAGAAAAAGGAGCAGGTCAATCTCTCCTATCACTTCTGTCAGAGTGCCCCTACCCGTATCCTCTTTTTCCTTTTGGCGGCCGTTTCTTTAGGGGATGCTCTCTACCGTTTCCTCAGCGTCGGTTTTTCTCCCATGATACTGCTTTGCATTTTCGGCAGTTTCACTTGGGCGCTCTTTGGAATCACCAAGCAGATCCTTCCTTTTATGAACATCTTGCCTTTATTGCATTTAGGCGGACTGATCGTCGATTATTTCCGCCAAACTTATAAGTACATCCAAGTCAGCGAATACGCCCTTAGTCTTTTGGGGCTTTGCGCCATGACCTACTTCGCTCTGCTCCTCTTAAAAGCATTATCCGGAGCGGACTGTTCCCGCCGCCGCTTGGTCACCGGCTGTTGCCTCTTACTGACCTTGGGTGCCGCATCCTTTATTGCGCCTCTGACGGCCGGCTTTTCGGTCAGTGATCTGCTTTTTGCCGTACACGGATTTACCTATTGTCTCCTGGCAACGCTGACGTTGATCTGGCTGCCGGAAAAGGCTGTGACGCAACCGCCGGTCAGCTCCTCTCCTGATTTACAGGAAATGAATACATATATTTCAGAAATTCCGGAGGTACAAGAGGATGAGTTATAAGATCTACGGACATCGAGGAAGCCGTACCCGGCTTCCCGAAAACACCATGCCGTCCTTTCAATTGGCACTGGAAGAAGGGGCTGACGGTCTTGAGATCGACGTCCGCCTTACCAAAGACGGTACCGTGGTGGTCTGTCACGACCCCGACCTGAAGCGGGTGGGAGATGCAGACTTTACGATCTTAGAACACACTTGGGAAGAACTTTCAAAAATGTCCGTCCATTGTCCGGAAGTGTTTGGCGACCGATTCAAGGGGCAGTATTTTGTGCCTCAATTAGAAGAACTCTTGGCCTATCTCGCCGAGACTGACGCGCTTCTCAATATCGAGATCAAACCGCAACCTAAACGGAAATATGGCGAAATTGAGGAAAAGACCTTGGCTCTGGTGGAAAAATACGGGATGAAGGATCGGGTCTTTTACTCCTCCTTCGATCATTACATTTTGGCCAAGCTCAAAGAACTGGATCCTTCCGTCAAGACCGCCATTCTTTATAATTCCCCCCTTTATCATGCCGGAGCCTATGCCAAGGAGATCGGCTGCTTCGCCATCCATCCCAGTATGAACGGTGCTCTGCAATACAGCGACCTGGAAAAAGCGTTGGAACTGGGAATGGACTGCAACGTCTGGACCATCAACCAGGCGGAAAACGCTAAAAAGTTAGTAGAACTGGGCGCCACCGGAATCATCACGGACGTGCCCTTGGAAACGGTACAAGCACTCCGGGGATAAATCCTTTTTCATAGGGAATCCTAATTCCCATGAGAAAGTTTTTGATCGTTTTATTACTCTTATTGTTTCTTGCCGCCGCCCTTTTTGGCATTGAAGCGGCGTCTGCCGGCACCCATAAGATCATGGGCGATCCCAACTACCAAACTTTTTTAGGGTGGTAAGAATAATCGGACCCTGCCTCAAAGCGGTATGTTTCGGTGCTTTTCACCCAATTCATTCTCGCAAGGCGGCAGCCTTGCTTCACCTAAATTGGGCAAAAATCCCTCAAAATCTGCTCGCTTTGAGGTCAATGATTTTAAAAAGTACGGATTTTTGATCAATCAAGGCACAAAACACAGCCAATACTGCCGTATTGGCGAGTATTTTAACGAAGAGTGAGCGAAAATCCGTCTTTTTAAAACAGGTTCGGATTATTCTTGTCACCCTAACAGAGGTATTTTCGTGAATCAGAAAAATATTCGTAACTTTTCCATCATTGCTCACATCGACCATGGCAAATCCACCATCGCCGACCGATTGCTGGAACTTTGCAACACGGTGGACAAGCGGGAGATGGAAGATCAATTGCTGGACAATATGGATCTGGAACGGGAACGGGGCATCACCATCAAAGCCCGTGCCGTCCGGCTGGATTATCACGCTCTCAACGGAGAGGACTATGAGATCAACCTGATCGACACCCCGGGTCACGTAGACTTTAACTACGAAGTTTCCCGTGCGTTGGCCGCCTGCGAAGGCGCCGTGCTGGTGGTAGATGCTTCCCAGGGAATTGAGGCTCAGACTCTGGCCAATACATACATTGCGCTGGACAATGACCTGGAGCTGATCCCCGTCATCAATAAGATCGACCTTCCTGCCGCCGATCCGGAACGGGTCGCCCATGAGATCGAGGACGTCATCGGGATCCCGGCCTTGGATGCACCCAAGGTCTCCGCCAAGAACAACATCAATATGCAATCCGTCTTAGAGGCGGTGGTGGAGAATATCCCCGCCCCCGAAGGCGATTCCAAGGCACCCCTTTCCGCCTTGATCTTTGACAGTTATTACGATAGTTATAAAGGCGTCATCGTCTATATCCGGATGATGGAGGGTACCCTCAAAGCGGGGGACCGCATCCGGATGATGGCCACCGGGGCGGAATTTGACGTGGTGGAATGCGGATTTCTCCGTCCCTTGGGCTTCGAAGCCAGCGGAAAACTGGAGGCCGGACAGGTAGGTTACCTGACTGCCTCCATCAAGAGCGTAGAGGATACCCGAGTGGGCGATACCGTTACCTTGGCCGACTCTCCCTGTGCCGAACCTCTGCCGGGCTATAAGCCCTGCACCCCCATGGTCTTTTCCGGTATCTATCCCGCCGACGGCGCCCGGTATGACGACCTGAAGGAGGCCTTGGCAAAACTGAAGTTAAACGACGCCTCCTTCCTCTTTGAGCCTGAGACCTCCATCGCCTTGGGCTTTGGATTCCGGTGCGGATTTTTAGGTCTTCTTCATATGGAGATCATTCAGGAACGGATCGAGCGTGAATTCCAGATCGACATTATTACCACGGCGCCCTCCGTCAGCTACCGCATTACCAAGACCGACGGATCTGTTCTGCAGATCGATAATCCCACCAACTATCCCGATCCGGGTACGATCCTTTCTACCGAAGAACCGTTTGTGAAGGCGGATATTCTGACGCCGAAGGAATTTATCGGCAACATTATGGAGCTCTGCCAGGATCGCCGAGGCGTTTATATCAACACCAGTTTCTTAGACACCGAACGGGTGACCCTCCATTATGAACTCCCCTTGGGCGAGATCATCTATGACTTTTTCGATACCTTGAAATCCCGTACCCGCGGCTATGCCTCTTTGGACTATGAATTGGCCGACTATCGGAAGTCGGATCTGATCAAATTGGATATTATGCTCAACGGCGATATCGTGGACGCCCTTTCCTTTATCGTGCATAAGGATAAAGCCTACCCCCGTGCCAGAAAGATGGCGGAAAAACTCAAGGATCATATCCCCCGGCAGTTGTTTGAAGTCCCCATCCAAGCCTGCATCGGCGGTAAGATCATCGCCCGTGAGACGGTCAAAGCCATGCGCAAAGACGTTCTTGCCAAGTGCTACGGCGGTGACATCACCCGTAAGAAAAAGCTCTTGGAGAAACAAAAAGAGGGTAAAAAACGGATGCGTCAGTTGGGCAGCGTAGAAGTGCCTCAGGAAGCCTTCATGGCCGTCCTGAAACTGGATTCCTAAGATGCTGTCCCTCTATCTTCATTTTCCCTTTTGCAAACAAAAATGCGCCTACTGCGCCTTTTATTCTGGCCCTGCCGGCGACGCAGAAAAAGAGCGCTACACCACCGCCCTTTGCCAAGCGATCAAGGAGGCGGGGCAGGCGGAAAAACGTCCCCTCTCCACCCTTTATCTGGGTGGCGGAACACCGGCTCTTTTAGGGGAGGAACGACTGGCGCAGGTTTTGGAAACCGTCCGTTCCTCTTTCACGTTTACAGAAAAGGCAGAACGCACGGCAGAACTGAATCCGGAGAGTACCACACCGGCAGTATTGCAAACCTTAAAAGCGGGCGGGATCAACCGCATCTCTTTGGGGGTACAATCCCTTTCCGACACGGAACTGCGGACGTTGGGGCGATTACATGACCGAAAAATGGCGCTCTCTGCCCTTCAAATGATCTTTGATGCCGGTTTTACCAACGTCAGTGCCGACGTGATGTTCGGTCTGCCGGGGCAGACGGCGGAAAGCTTTTCCGCTACGCTGGACACCCTGCTCTCCTATCCCCTGACCCATCTTTCTTCCTATTCCCTGCAGCTGGAAGAAGGAACTCCGCTCGGCGAGACCGCCTCTCCCGTGGAGGAAGAGATGGAAGAGGAGCTTTGGCAGCTTCTTTGCCGAAAGACCAAGGAGGCCGGGATGGAACATTACGAAATCTCTAATTTTACCAAACCGGGGTTTGCCTCTCGGCATAACCTGGCCTACTGGCGCCGAACCGACTATATCGGTCTCGGCCCTGCCGCCCATTCCTTTTGGAAGGGCGTCCGTTATCATTATCCCGAGGATCGGGAGGATTTTTGCAGAGCGCCTTGGCCTCTCCGCAATCCGGAAACGATCGGTGAAGCCGAAGCCCGGGAAGAGACCATCATGCTGGGGCTGAGAACCTTTGAGGGCATCCCCCTCTCCCTTTTGCCGAAGCAGTTTGATCCGGCAAAATATCAAGACTTTGCCACCGTTCAAAATGGACGGTTTATTCTAAACGAAAAAGGATTTTACTTATCCAACGCCATCATAAGGAGCATCATATGAACTATAAGCAGATGAATATTGAAACCCTTTCCACCGGTCAGGAGGCGGTCAGTAACCTCTTGATCGCCGCCGGAGTCGGGGGCTTTGAAGTGATCGATCCTCAGGATTTTCAAGAGTTTTTAGATACCGTCACCCCCCATTGGGATTACGTGGATGAAGAACTGATGAAACGGCAGAGCGATCGAACGGTCATCAAGGTTTATGCCGCCGATAACGAGCAAGGCCTTGCGATGTTCAAAGACATTGAGCAACGGATCGAAGCCCTGCGCCAAGATCCGCAGAGCAGTCTCTACGGCACCTTGGAGATCACCGTTCAGGATCTGCCGGAAGAGGACTGGCAGAGTGGCTGGAAGCAGTACTATAAGCCCATCCACGTCAATAACCTGGTCGTCGTTCCCTTATGGGAAAACTATGAGGCCAAAGAGGGCGAGACCGTCATGAAGATCGACCCCGGCATGGCCTTCGGCACCGGCGCTCACGAAACCACCCGGCTTTGCCTGAAAGCCCTGACCAAAACCGATCTGACCGGCAAAACACTCCTGGACGTGGGATGCGGAAGCGGTATCCTCTCCATCGGCGGTGTCCTATTGGGCGCCGAGAGTGCCTTTGGGTGCGATATTGACCAGCTGGCCGTGGAAGTAGCTCGGCGCAACGCCGAACTGAACGGACTGGAAACCCGCACCGCCTACGCTGCAGGAGACCTGCTCAGCGTCGTGAAAGGTCAATATCCCATCGTGGTGGCCAATATCGTGGCAGACGTTATTCTGACCCTTTTAAAGGACCTCCACGAGGTACTGTTACCCGGCGGACTTTTCATCGCCTCCGGCATCATCGACGACCGCAAAGAGGAATTGGTGGCCGCCATCCAAAAGGCCGGTCTTACCATCGAAACCATCGAGGAGGAACGTGGCTGGGTCGCCATCACGTCAAGAAACTAATGGAACATTTCTTTTTACCCTGTGTCCCGGAGGAAGTCTTTACCGTGGAGGGAGAGACCTACCGGCACCTGACCCGCTCCCGTCGGATGGCGGTGGGCGATACCGCCGTTTTCAGCGACGGAAAAGGCATGGACTATCTGGCAAAGATGACCGGTTGCACGAAAGATACCGCCACCTTTGCGGTATTGGAGCGTCAGCCGGCAGTCAGTGAAAGCGACCTATCCATCACCGTCTATCAATGTCTGCCGAAAGCTGATAAAATGGAGGAGGTTCTCCATCGGTGCACTCCGCTGGGGGTTACCCGGTTTGTGCCGGTGCGCTCCGCCCGTGCCATCGGAACACCCCCCAATGAAAATAAACGCAAACGCTGGGAGAAGATCGTCGCTTCCGCCGCCACCCAGAGCGGCCGCAGTATTCTGCCCGAGATCAGCCCGGTGCTCTCCTTTGAAGAAGCGATTGCGGAGATGCAGACCGCCGATATGGCATTCATCTGCTACGAGAACTCCGATGCCCCTCTGCCCCCGTTGCCCAAGACCGGATCTCTGGCCTTTCTCATCGGCCCGGAGGGCGGTTTGACTCCGGAGGAGGCGGATCGACTCCCCAACTGCACGTTGGGACGCAGAATTTTACGTACAGAGGATGCCGCCGCATTCCTGCTTCCTATTTTATTAGACCGTACCGGTAATCTTTAAGGTGACAAAAATAATCCAAACCGCCTCAAAGCAGGACCTTTCGGTGCTTTTCACTTATTTTTATTTGATCGGCGACAGCCGATCTGCATAAAAGATAGAGCAAAAATCCCTCGAAATCCCCTTGCTTTGAGGTCAAAGATTTTAAAAAGGGCGGATTTTTGTTCGACCAAAACATGAAACACAGCCAATGTGCCGCATTGGCGAGTATTTTAACGAAGGGTGTGCAGAAATCCGCCTTTTCAAAACAAGATTCGGATTACTCTTGTCACCTTAAGGAGAAATTCTATGCCCTCTAAACATATGAAAAAACACGATATTATCAACGGACGGATCAGTCTGCTCTTTTTCGGTCTCCTGCTGTATGCCGGACTGCTCTGGTTGATCCGGGCGGCACGCTATCGCTACGACCTGATCTTCCGCCCCATGCTGATCTGGCTGTTGCCGGTCTGCTTTGGACTGAGCGCCATCGGCTTTACGGTGCTTTTGATCCTATGTTCGAAATCAAAAACGGAAAAGGGTAAAAAACTGGTGGATCTCCCCTTTTTGCTGGCATTGACCATCCCCTTGATGGCGGCCTTTCTCTTTCCCTGGCTGACCCTCTTCACAAAGGGCGTGCAATTCTTCCGTTTGGCAACGGAGTTGGTCTTTTATGCTACCGCCGGTGCCTTTGCCGGCTATATCGGCTATACCCGATTAAAAACGCAGGCCATCCTGCAGGCGACAGGGGCTACGCTGAATCTTTTGACCCTCTATTATTTCTACGATCGGTTCCTTGCTCCCAGTTCCTTTATCCTCAATACCGATGAGTTCGGTTACATGAAGGATTGGGCAGTCGCTTTATTATTGATCGCTCTGGTGACCCTTGCCCATCTGGCGGGTCTGCTCTTTTTCAAAAAAAGTGTTCGTGCCCTCCCCGCATGGTCCTTGCTGATCCCTGCCGGTCTGACCATCGCCGTTTTGGCGGTTACCGCCTTCCTGCAGCTCCCCCTTTTGGCCGTCCGAATCACCGTCTTCGGTACCATGGGTCTGATCGGTCTGTGGTATCCCCTCTGGTGCTTCCTGAAAACGCGAAAAATCGTCTAAAAAACGCCCTTAAAAACGTTATTTTTTGGGCAAGTTTTCAACATTCGGTTTACCTGTGTTTACATAAAAGTTGTTGACAACTCTGTTCAAAATGTGAAAAACTCTGCTCTTTTCCCCCTAAAAACCCCTATTTTATCCCCTTTTTCGCTGTTCAAAACTATTTTTCGACAACGAAGCCTGTGGATTACTGTCCGCCCATAAAAAACACTTGCTTTTTTATATTTCTTATGTTAAAATTGATAATACTTGAAACTGAAAGGTCGTGAAATTGATGGCATTATATATTTTCGGTTCTGCAATTCTGGTATTGGCAGTAGCGATTATTATCTGCGTTTCCGTACAGCAGGGTAAGTCCCAGGGTCTGGGCGCTATGGCAGGCGGCAGTGATGCAGATAGCTACTTCAGCAAGAATAAAAACCGTTCCCGGGACGCTGTTCTTTCCAAGATCACCATCGTCCTGTCCGCTTTGATCGTCTTGTGCGTCATCGCCATGAACATCATCGCAGTCTGATTTTAAACAGCAAAAAATGCCGTGTGCTGAAAGCACACGGCATTTTTATTTGCAATGAATCTACTGTAAATACAGCTCATTTTCCCTTAAAGAAAAGGGGTTATATCTCTATTTCCATTCTTCCGGGAAGAAAGCACGGGTAATGGCCCGATTATTATGGGTATCCCAAATCTCAAAGCGGATATAGCGCGGGGGCGTCCTCATGGTATCCAGATCAAAGACCGCCTCGGTCAGATCGTCATGAAAGGACATGGCACATTTATAACCCCGATACTGCTCCCGTATCATGATCTTGCAGGCAGGAGAAGTCTTGATATGTACCGTTCTTCCGTCTTCGACGTAAAGTTCTTCGATGGTGGGGCCGGTGGTGGCATAAAGCTGTCCGTCCTCCATCGCTTTTAAGACGGTATCATATTGCAGATCCTTAGCACGGATCATGGTGAAGCAATGGAAACTATCGTCGTTGGGATTTTCTTGATTGGCCGGACCATGATTATCATCGCCGGCAGTGGGACAAAGATACTTGCCTTCCCACATCATCTCCACAAACTGCTGGTCTCCCCAGCCTCTGCAGCCCTGCGCCTGACTTCCGCCGTTAAAAACCTCAAAGCCCCAAAGCCCCTCCAAAGGACCAAAATCTTTGACCGTCTGGGTACTCCAGAACGGATGATTATACTGGGAAAGGAAGCCGGCCTCATTGGCACGCTTGATGAGATCGTTGATGATCTCCACGCTGTATTCCCGTTTCTCCTGCAGTTCCAGGCGTGGGAAGTCCACGAACTGATTGCAAAGCTCGTTCTTGGCAAAAAAGTTCAAATGATAGGTTTGTCTCTCATCGTTGTCCGGATCCCGGAAGTCCTTGATACTGGCTTCCGTCGCCGTGATGGGCAGGAAATTCTCATCCTTCAATTCGGGATGAGGCACCAAAACGTGATGATCGGAATAGGCGTAGATCTGATACCCCATTGCCTTATATTTTTCCTTGGCTTCCGCCGGAGTTAACATTCCGTCGGAATCGGTACAATGAGAGTGAAGATTGGCTTTATACCAATTTCCCTCTTGCGCAAATAAATACTTTCTTGCCATTGCTCCTTCCTCCTCGTTATCTCAGGGTCTTTCGTTCCCAGAAAAGCATCAAGCGCTGGATCGGGACGAAAAAGATCGTTCCCATGACGGAAAATACCAGCTGCCAACCATGCAGAAGGCGGTTCAGCCCTCTAAATTCCAGTACCCGGATCCAGATATAAAAGATGATTACCAGGATCAGTGACAAAAACGCCACCGGCACCAACGCCAGTACGGCACCCCAAACGGCGCAACTGTAAAAATAAAACGCCCAAACGGCAGCCGCTGCACCGAAAAAAGCCAAGGCAGGCGTCCACCATAAAAGGTGTTCCACCCGCCGTGCCGTGTTGTTGCGCTCGGCCACCTTCAAAGTGTACCAGATCTGCCCTCCCGGCAAACAGGCCGAAAGATAAGACCGGATCCCCTTCCGGCGTCCGGCAGGAATCAAAGCCAAGGCGCCGAAAAAGAGGCAAAACACACCCAGGATCATCCAGATCACCAGAATCCCCTTGGCAAAGCGCAACGCATCCGTCTCTTTTATCCAATTGAGTACTTGCAGGATGCGCTCCATTTTATTTCTTGGTCAGCGCTCTCTGCAGCCAGACCTGGCCGATGTCCAGTGCTTCGTAAAGGCTGTTTTTCTCGCTCTTTTTCTGAGAGCGCTCAAAAATAGAAACGTTCTCATCCGTGGAGAGCAATTCCACCGATACCTTCGTCGGCAGATCCTCTGCCGTGCCGTCGGTAGCCAAAATGTTGATAAAGATCACGTAGGGATCCTTGGGATCGCCGTAATAAATGCAGTTACCGCTCCGAACCAACGGATAACCTTTATAAATAGTAAAGGGCAATTTTTCTTTTTTTGCTGCCATTGCTCCAATCCTCCTTGAATTTTTATTCTCTTAGTATTGTACCACACCCCCGGTGGAAAGTAAACAAGATTTTGCACCTTTTTTCCGGCTCCTACATTTAATAAGAACGAAAGGAGAATCACTATGGACGATTTCGATCTCAGAGATCTTTTGGCACCGCCTCTGCGCATCCGCTCGGACCTGCCTTCAGACTCGATGAACCATACAATGACCCATACGAAACCGCACACTGCGGAACCGATGGTACTGGCGATGGGCTACGTCCCGGTCCAGCAGTGGCAAGATCTGTACGAGCCGGAGGAGGCTCTTTGCCGTGGAACTATTTTTCGGCAATTGGATCTGCCCTTTGAGGGAGGTGCGCATCTGTGACAGAAAAAAGAAAAATGATGGAGGCCGTCTATGCCAACGGCTTTGCCGCCGATGACGCCCGTCTCTTCCTGGACACCCATCCCCACGATAAAAATGCTCTGGACTATTATAACCGAAAAATGGAACTGTACCGCCAGGCCGTAGACCGCTATGAAGAAAAATACGGCCCCATCCGTCCAGAAAACGGCGGAATGAAGGGCGAATGGGCCTGGGCGATGACCCCCTGGCCCTGGGAAGGAGGAATGTAAGCCATGTGGAGTTATCAGAAACGACTGCAATACCCGGTGGATATTAAAAAGCCGGACGCCAAATTGGCCAAGGTTATCATGAGCCAGTTTGGCGGTCCTGACGGAGAACTCGGTGCTTCTCAACGCTATCTTTCTCAGCGCTACGTGATGCCCTATCCCGAAATCGCCGCTACCCTTACGGACATCGGCACGGAGGAGCTCGCCCACATGGAGATCGTCTCCACCATCGTCCGCCAGCTTCTAAAAGGGCTCTCCGCCGAGGAGATCCAAAATCAGGGCTTTGCGGACTATTACGTGGATCATACCGCCGGCATCTGGCCGCAGGCCGCCAGCGGCGAGCCTTGGAGCGCCACCACTTTTCAGTCTAAGGGCGATCCCATCACCGACCTCTTTGAGGATATGGGCGCCGAGCAAAAGGCCAGAACCACCTACGACAATCTTCTGCGCCTGATCCGGGATCCGGACGTCCGGGATCCCATCAAGTTCCTGCGGCAGAGAGAGATCAACCATTTCCAGCGCTTTGGAGAAGCCCTGGGGCAGCTACGCCGTCACTTAGACAGCAAAAACTACTACCGCATCAACCCGGCCTTTGATACTGAGAAAAAGTAAAAACAAACAGCAGATGGGCTTTAGCGTGATACTCTTAACGGAGTATCACGCAACTCTATTCGCCGGGGCGGCGAGTTATATTGCTTCGCAGTGATATTATGCTACGCATAGTGATATTGTCCTGCGGACAGTTTATGGCGAATAGAATATCACGAAA
>JAZQAE010000142.1:0-2477 GCA_045544995.1 Eubacteriales bacterium | reverse complement strand
GCATATGGTAGAGACCATCAACCGGGTGATGCGGGTCAGCCGTCAATTGGTGCAGGAACTGGGCCGTGATCCCACCAGCGAGGAGATCGCACGGGAGATCAACCAGCCGGAAGAAAAGGTGCGTGAGATCCTGAAGATCGCTTTGGATCCTGTCTCTTTGGAGACGCCTATCGGTGAAGAAGAGGACAGCCATCTGGGCGACTTTATCCCTGACGACGACATTCCGGCACCGGTGGAGGCTACCTCTCAGATCATGCTGAGAGAACAGTTGGTGGAGGTGCTTTCTACCCTCACACCGAGAGAAGCGAAGGTCCTGGAATTGCGGTTCGGTCTCAGAGACGGCCGTCAGCGTACCCTGGAGGAAGTGGGTAAGGAATTCAACGTCACCCGTGAGCGGATTCGTCAGATCGAATCCAAGGCGTTGCGGAAACTCCGTCATCCCAGCCGCAGCCGGAAACTGAAAGACTTTTTGGATAACTGATGAAAACGTTGATTTTAAACGGGTCTCCCCGTAAAAACGGGGAGCCCGCCGGTCTGCTGAAGGCACTCAAGCTGTCCGGTGACGTGACAGTGGCGGATGCCTTTTCAGCGCAGGTCTCGCCTTGCGTGGATTGCCGTGCCTGCAGAACTCGATCCGGGTGTAAAATTCGGGACGGAATGCAGGAACTCTATCAAAAAATAGAGGAAAGCGACGTTGTGATCTTAGCCTCGCCCGTTTGGTTTGGGACTCTGCCGGGTCCTCTGCTGACCTTGGCCAGTCGGGCACAGACCTATTTCAGCGCACACTTTTTTCGGAAAGAGCCGAGACTTGCAGGGAAAAAAGGGGCGGTGATCCTCACTGCCGGCGGAACCGGCGGAGAAGAGAGCGCCTATCGGACAGCCTGCATCATCCTGCGGGAGTTGGGCGTCGAGGGAGAGATTCCCTTGGTGACCAGTCTGCAGACTGACCGCCTGCCGGCGGCGGAGGATGAAACGGCTTTGCGGAATATGGAAGAACTTTCGACGTATTTGAATAAAAAAGAGGCTTGAACGGTCTCTTTTTGCCTTGGGAGAAGAGAGAATGATCTATACTTTAACTTGTAATCCGGCTCTGGACTACGTGATGAGACCCGACGTACTTTGCCTTGGGGAGACCAATCGCAGTCGGACAGAGCAACTTTATTTTGGAGGAAAAGGGATCAACGTTTCCAGAGTGCTGCGGGAATTGGGGGAGGAAACCACCGTTCTGGGGTTGATTGCCGGGTTTACCGGCGATGCTTTGGAGGCGGATCTGCGTGCCAAGGGACTTGCTACCGATTTTGTGCGGCTGTCCCGGGGGATGACCCGGATCAACGTGAAGTTGAAAGGGGATCAGGAGACGGAGATCAACGGAAACGGACCGGCAGTAGTTGAGGAAGAGATTTCTGCATTGATGGAAAAACTGGATCGGTTACAGCCGGGGGACACCTTGATTTTGGCCGGCAGTATTCCTGCCGGACTGCCGAAGAATTTTTACGGACAGATCGCCGAACGGCTCCAAGGAAAAGGCGTTCGGTTGTCGGCGGACGCCACCGGGGAATTGCTGCTTTCTGCTCTGCCCTATCATCCGTTTATTATCAAACCCAACCGCCGGGAACTGGAAGAGGCGGTAGGCCGTCCTTTGACGGCGATGGAAGAATGGGAGCAGGCGGCGGTGGAATTGCAGGAAAAGGGCGCCTTGAACGTGCTGGTCTCCTTGGGAGCCGAGGGTGCCTTTTTACTGGATGAGCAGGGCAACTTTTATTTCTGCTCCGCACCGGAAATTCAGGCGGTCAATACCGTGGGTGCCGGAGATTCCATGCTGACAGGATTCTTATCCGTATGGTCCCAAGGAGCAGAAGGAGCGCTCCGCCTGGCGGTGGCTTCCGGCACGGCGACGGCCGGCTCGCAGGATCTTGCGACTTTGGAGGATATTAAAAAAATCCTGAACGAAAAACTTTCGTAACGTGAACTCTTGCGTTTCTGAATTTGTTGTTATAATATAGAAAAGCAAACTAAAGGAGGACAATACTATGTCTAACGTTCCGTTCTATATTAATTTTGAGGATCCCAATACCCTTCGGGTGATGAATCAGACGGGGGTTCAGCAGTATGCAGAGGGCCGTCCGGCCACCCATAATGCTTGCTGGGACGCGATTTTGGGAGAGAATGGCAAGGTTTACGTCTCTCTCTGCTCTGAGCTGACCACCAATGAATATGCAAAATTGGCGGAGTACGATCCCATTGAAAATACCTTAAAAGAACTGCACTATACCAAGGAACTCATCTTTTCTGATGAGCGATTCATCCGGGACAGCAAGTTCCATACCGCTATGGCCTGGATGAACGACGGCCGGATGGTGGTGCTGACTCATACTACCGATAAATCTCCGGAGCATCCTGCATGGCTGCCCCAGAGCTATTTCAACCATGTCTTTGAGGGATATCCCGGCAGTTCTCTTCTGACCTATGATGCTAAG
>JAZQAE010000141.1:0-22478 GCA_045544995.1 Eubacteriales bacterium | reverse complement strand
CAGGCGCTGGTGAACATCCGCCCTGTGGCCACCGTGATCCGTGAATTCTTTGGGTCGTCTCCCCTTTCTCAGTTTATGGGTCAGATCAACCCCCTGGCTGAGCTGACCCATAAGCGCCGCCTGTCGGCCCCTGGCCCCGGCGGTCTGACCCGGGACCGTGCCTCCTTTGAGGTTCGTGACGTACACTACACCCACTACGGCCGTATGTGTCCCATCGAGACCCCTGAAGGTCCCAACATCGGTCTGATCTCCTACCTGGCCACCTATGCCCGCATCAGCGAGTACGGCTTTATCGAGGCCCCCTACCGCCGCGTGGACAAGGAGACCGGCACCGTTACCGACGAAATCGTCTACATGACGGCTGATGTGGAGGATAACTACGTGGTGGCTCAGGCCAACGAGCCCCTGGATGAGAACAACCGCTTTGTCAACAAGCGCGTCATCGCCCGTGACCGTGCCGACATCATCGAGGTGGATGCTACCCGTGTTGACTTCATGGACGTTTCTCCCAAGATGGTCGTATCGGTTGCTACCGCTTCCATCCCCTTCCTCGGCAACGACGACAACTCCCGTGCACTGATGGGCTCCAACATGCAGAAGCAGGCTGTGCCGCTGATGGTTACCGATTCCCCCATCGTGGGTACCGGTATGGAGTACAAGGCTGCGGTTGACTCCGGCGTTGTGGTGCTGGCCCGTGAGGGCGGCTATGTAGAGAAGGTTTCGGCTGACGAAATCGTGATTCGCTGTGAGGACGGTCACAAGGACACCTACTACCTCATCAAGTTCAAGCGTACCAACCAGGGTACCTGCGTTAACCAGCGACCCATCGTGTCCCGTGGGGACAAGGTGGAGGCCGGGCAGGTTATTGCCGACGGCCCCGCTACCTCCAAGGGTGAGATCTCCCTGGGTAAGAATGCCCTCATTGGCTTCATGACCTGGGAAGGCTACAACTACGAGGACGCAGTTCTGCTGAACGAGCGTCTGGTTCGCGATGACGTTTATACTTCGCTCCACATTGAAGAGTACACCCACGAAGCCCGTGATACCAAGCTCGGGCCGGAAGAGATTACCCGCGAGATTCCCAACGTCGGTGACGACGCACTCAAGGATCTGGATGCCGACGGTATCATCAAGAAGGGTACCGAGGTCCGCGCCGGTGATATCCTGGTGGGTAAGGTCACGCCCAAGGGTGAGACCGAGCTGACCGCCGAGGAGCGCCTGCTCCGCGCCATCTTTGGTGAGAAGGCACGCGAGGTGCGTGACACCTCCCTGCGTGTTCCCCACGGCGAGTCGGGTATCATCGTTGATGTCAAGGTATTCTCTCGCGAAAACGGCGACGAACTGCCCGCCGGCGTCAATAAGGACGTCCGCATCTATATCGCACAGAAGCGTAAGATTTCTGTGGGCGATAAAATGGCAGGCCGTCACGGTAACAAGGGTGTCGTATCCCGCATTCTGCCTCCCGAGGATATGCCGTTCCTGGCTGACGGCACTCCTCTGGATATCGTACTGAACCCCCTGGGCGTACCTTCCCGAATGAATATCGGTCAGGTGCTGGAGGTTCACCTGGGTCTTGCTGCCCGCAAGCTGGGCTGGAAAATCATGACTCCCGTGTTTGACGGCGCAAACGAGCATGACATTCTCCAGTGCATGAAGGATGCCAACATGTGGCGTCCCGCGCTGCCCGGCGAGAACTACGAGGGCAAGGAAACCCGCACCGTAACCGATCCCGCAACGGGTGAGGAAAAGGTGGAGGTACTGGATGGTAAGACCATTCTTTACGACGGCCGTACCGGTGAGCCCTTCGATAACCCCGTTACCGTAGGTATCATGTACTATCTCAAGCTCCACCATCTGGTTGACGATAAGATCCACGCCCGTTCGAACGGTCCGTACTCGCTTGTCACCCAGCAGCCTCTCGGCGGTAAAGCCCAGTTCGGCGGCCAGCGCTTCGGTGAGATGGAGGTTTGGGCACTGGAAGCTTACGGTGCTGCTTCTACCTTGCAGGAGATCCTGACTGTGAAGTCGGACGATGTGGTCGGCCGTGTCAAGGCCTTTGAAGCCATCGTAAAGGGTCAGAATATCCCCGAACCCGGCATCCCCGAATCCTTCAAGGTTTTGGTGAAGGAACTGCAGTCTTTGGGTCTGGACTTCAAGTGCTTGGATCACAATATGGAAGAGATCGATCTGCGTGACTCCTTCGAGGACGACGATGACGATATCTATGAAGCACGGTTCCGTGAGAGAGCAAAGGACGGCGCCGACATGGTCAATATGTTTGACGATGACGACGAGCCCACTGCCACCGGCGAGGAAGAAAACAAAGAAATGGACGACGTTGATTTCGGCGACTGGTCCGATGAGGACGAAACCGACCGGGACGACCTGCAGGACGAGAACAATGAAGATCAAGATGATGATCTGAAATTGTTTGATGATTGATCGTTCGAGTAGGATTTAGTGCGAAAGGAGTCTATTTAATCTATGGAATTCAATACGTTTGAAGCCGTAAAGATCGGCCTTGCGTCCCCCGATAAGATCCGTGAGTGGTCCTATGGCGAGGTCACCAAGCCCGAGACTATTAACTACCGGACCCTGAAGCCTGAAAAGGACGGTCTTTTCTGTGAAAAGATCTTTGGGCCTACCAAGGACTGGGAATGCCATTGCGGCAAATATAAGAGAATTAAATTTAAAGGTAAGATCTGCGAAAAGTGTGGCGTCGAAGTCACCAAAGCAAAGGTTCGCCGTGAGCGGATGGGTCATATCGAATTGGCCGCCCCTGTATCTCATATCTGGTACTTCAAGGGCATCCCTGCCCGGATGGGTCTGATGCTGGACGTTTCTCCTAAGGATCTGGAAAAGGTTCTGTACTTCGATTCTTATATCGTTGTAGATCCTGGCAACACCCCGTTGCAGAAGAAGCAGATCCTCAACGATACCGAATATGCGCAGTATACCGAGCGTTATGAGGACGATTTCAAAGCCCTGATGGGTGCTGAAGCGATCAAAATGTTGCTCAGCGAGATCGATCTGGACGAGTTGGCTCAGGAACTGAAGGAGGAACTGGAAACCGCTTCCGGTCAGAAGAAGAGCCGTTTGGTAAAGCGGGTAGAGGTCGTTGAGGCCTTCCGTCTCTCCGGCAACCGCCCCGAGTGGATGATCATGGATGTCATTCCGGTCATTCCTCCCGAGATCCGTCCGATGGTTCAGTTGGATGGCGGCCGTTTCGCCACCTCCGACCTGAACGATCTGTATCGCCGGGTCATCAACCGTAACAACCGTCTGAAGAGACTGTTGGAACTGGGCGCACCCGAAGTAATTATCCGTAACGAGAAGCGGATCCTGCAGCAGGCAGTGGACGCTTTGATCGATAACGGCCGTCGTGGCCGTCCCGTTACCGGCCAGAACAACCGTCCCTTGAAATCCCTTTCCGATATGCTGAAAGGTAAGCAGGGTCGTTTCCGTCAGAACCTCTTGGGTAAGCGTGTCGACTATTCCGGTCGTTCGGTTATCGTTGTCGGTCCCGAACTGAAGATCTATCAGTGCGGTCTGCCGAAGGAAATGGCGACCGAGCTGTTCAAGCCCTTCGTAATGAAGAAATTGGTAGCTGACGGTCTGGCCACCAACGTGAAATCTGCCAAGAAGATGGTAGAGCGGATGCGTAAAGAAGTCTGGGATGCGCTGGAAAGCGTCATCAAGGATCATCCCGTTCTGTTGAACCGTGCACCGACCCTTCACCGTCTGGGTATCCAGGCATTCGAGCCGGTACTGGTTGAAGGCCGTGCATTGAAACTGCATCCTCTGGTATGTACTGCATTTAACGCCGACTTCGACGGCGACCAGATGGCAGTTCACGTACCCCTCTCTGCAGAAGCACAGGCTGAGGCTCGCTTGCTGATGCTCTCTGCCAATAACCTGTTGAAGCCCCAGGACGGTCATCCTGTTACCGTTCCTACGCAGGATATGGTTCTCGGTTCCTATTACCTGACCATCGTCAAGCACGATGAGCCGGGCGAAGGCAAAGCCTTCAAGAACGAGGATGAGGCCATCGTCGCTTATGATAACGGCGTCATCGGCCTGCACGCTCCCATCCGTATCCGCCGTACCGGTGAATGGAACGGCAAGATGGAGAGCCGTATCGTAAATTGTACCGTCGGCCAGTTGATCTTCAACTATGCCATTCCCCAGGATCTGGGTCTGGTGGATCGTACCGATCCTGCTAAGATCTTTGATCTGGAAGTGCAGGAGACTGTGACCAAGAAGACCTTGGATAAGATCATCTATCGTTGTATCAAAGAAAAGGGTAGCACCGTTACCGCTGAGATGCTGGATATGGTCAAGGCACAGGGCTTTAAGTATTCCACCCGCGGTTCTATTACCGTTGCGGCCAGCGATATGACCGTACCTCCCAAGAAGTACGAGTTGATCGAAGAGGCAGAGAAGAAGATCACCAAGATCCTGACCAGCTATCGCCGTGGTTTGATCTCCGAGGATGAGCGTTATCAGTTGGTAATCAATACCTGGGACGAGACAACCAAGCTGGTTACCGATGAATTGAAGAACTACCTGGACGAGTTCAACCCCATCTATATGATGGCGAACTCCGGCGCCCGTGGTAGCATGAACCAGATCCGTCAGCTGGCCGGTATGCGTGGCTTGATGGCCAACACTTCCGGTAAAGCGATCGAGATCCCCATCCGTGCAAACTTCCGTGAAGGCTTGAACGTATTGGAATACTTCATCTCTTCCAGAGGTGCTCGTAAGGGTATGGCAGATACCGCTCTGCGTACGGCAGACTCCGGTTACCTGACCCGCCGTCTGGTTGACGTTGCTCAGGATGTTATCATCCGTGAGGCAGATTGCGGAACCGTCGAGGGTATCTTCGTTTCCAAGATCGCCGAAGGTGATACCATTATCGAAAAACTGCGTGACCGTCTGATCGGCCGTTACCTGGTTCATCCTTTTGTGGATGATGCCACCGGTGAAGTCCTGATCAGCAACGATAAGCTGCTCAATGACGCCGATGTGGATATAATCGAGTCCAAGGGCGTTGAGCGTATCGAGATCCGTTCCGCATTGACCTGCCGTTCCCACCATGGCGTCTGTGCCAAGTGCTACGGTGCTAACCTGGCCAACGGTCAGCCGGTCAATGCCGGTGAGGCTGTCGGTATCATCTCCGCTCAATCTATCGGTGAGCCGGGTACCCAGTTGACCATGAGAACCTTCCATACCGGTGGTGTTGCATCGGGTGGAGATATTACGCAGGGTCTGCCTCGTGTTGAGGAATTGTTTGAGGCCCGCCGTCCCAAGAAGGCTGCCGTTTTGGCAGAAGCCACCGGTGTCATCGTCCGTGATACCGCTGAACGGGATGTAAAAGATAATTGTACTCCGGTCATCATTACCACCGACGATGGGGAAGAGATCCATATCAATATCCCCTTCGGTCTCAAGTTCCGTGAGAATTTGCAGGGTCAGCGTGTGGAAAAAGGCCAGATCATCACCGACGGTGTTATCAACCCCCACGACGTACTCCGTCTGTTGGGCGATATTGCCGCTCAGGACTACTTGATCAAGGAAGTTCAGAACGTATATCGTCTGCAGGGTGTTGACATCAACGATAAGCATATCGAAGTCATCGTTCGCCAGATGATCCGGAAGGTTCGCATCGAGGAGAATCCCCAGCCCGACATGTTGCTGGGCACTCTGGTCAACCGTTACGACGTAGAAGACCGCAATAAGGAACTGCAGGCACGCATCGACGCTGGTGAAGAGGGCATCCGCCTGATCGAGTCCTCTCCCGTATTGTTGGGTATCACCAAGGCATCTCTTGCTACCGATAGCTTCCTTTCCGCCGCATCCTTCCAGGAGACCACCAAGGTGCTGACCGACGCTGCCATCCACGGCAAGATCGATCCCCTGGTCGGCTTGAAGGAAAACGTGCTGATCGGCCGTCTGGTTCCCGCCGGTACCGGTATGGAGCAGTACCGCAACCTGGAATTGACTGCCAATGAGCCGGAAACCGACGAAGAAAAAGCCGGGGACTAAAAACCGTAAAAATCTTATAAAAAAAGATTGACAAATAAAACGCCCGTGTGGTATCATGTATGATGGTTCCGCATGGGCGTTTTTGTGTATAAAATTCCCAATTCGGCCGCAAAATAGTGTTTAAAAGGCTCGATAAGAGTTTTTTAATAAAAAATTTTGAGGAAAGGAGTTGTTTTCATGCCCACCTTTAACCAGTTGGTTCGTAAAGGCAGAGAGGTCTCCGTCAAGAAGTCTACCGCTCCCGCACTGAACAGAGGTTTCAACACGCTGAAAAATCAGCCCACTGATACCGCAAGCCCTCAGAAGCGTGGCGTTTGTACTGCTGTAAAGACCGCTACCCCCAAGAAGCCGAACTCTGCTCTGCGTAAGATCGCGAGAGTTCGTCTGACCAACGGCGTTGAGGTTACCTCTTACATCCCCGGTATTGGCCACAATCTGCAGGAGCATAGCGTGGTTCTGATCCGTGGCGGACGTGTAAAGGACCTCCCCGGTGTTCGTTACCACATTATCCGTGGTACCTTGGATACCCAGGGTGTTGCCAACCGTAACCAGGCCCGTTCCAAATACGGTGCCAAGAAGGCTAAAGCAGGCAAAAAATAAGGTACAGCCTGCAAATTTCAGTTGATTTTATAAACTTTATTTTGTTTTTTAATATAAATAGGATAGAGTTTCTTAAAACGGCTGGACGGAGAACTTGATTCTTCGAGTACCAATGATATCATAATTATGAAGGAGGGAAGAACATGCCCAGAAGAGGCTTTGTCCCCAGAAGAGAAGTACTCCCCGATCCTGTGTACGGTAGTGTTGTTGTTGCAAAACTGATCAACAATATCATGTACGATGGTAAGAAGGGTGTTGCTCAGAAAATCGTTTACGATGCATTCGACATCGTGAAAGAAAAGACCGGCAAGGATCCTTTGGATGCTTTTGCTGAGGCAATGGAAAACATTATGCCGAAATTGGAGGTTAAGGCCCGCCGTGTTGGTGGTGCTACCTACCAGGTTCCCATGGAGGTTCGTGCCGACCGCCGTCAGACCCTCGGTCTGCGTTGGTTGACTCTGTACTCCAGAAACAGAAACGAAAAGTATATGTGTGAGCGTCTGGCTGGCGAGATCATGGATGCGATCAACGAGACCGGCGGCGCTGTGAAGAAGCGTGACGATACCCATAAGATGGCTGAGGCCAATAGAGCTTTCGCTCATTACAGATGGTAATCGAAGCGTAGGAAGGAGAAAATATGCCTAGAGAATTCCAACTGGATAAGTATCGCAATATCGGTATCATGGCACACATCGATGCCGGTAAGACGACTACTACCGAGCGTATCCTCTTCTATACCGGCAGAAGCCATAAGATCGGTGAGACCCATGATGGCGACGCCACCATGGACTGGATGGAGCAGGAGCAGGAGCGTGGTATTACCATCACCTCTGCTGCTACCACCTGCCATTGGAAGGGTCACCGTCTGAATATCATCGACACCCCGGGCCACGTGGACTTTACCGTTGAGGTTGAGCGTTCCCTGCGTGTATTGGACGGTTCCGTAACCGTACTGTGCGCCAAGGGCGGCGTTGAGCCTCAGTCTGAGACCGTATGGCGTCAGGCTGATAAGTACCGTGTTCCCCGTATGGCGTTCATCAATAAGATGGACATCATGGGTGCCGACTTCTACCGTGTTGTGCAGATGATGAAAGATCGTCTGAAATGTAATGCCGTTCCCGTTCAGCTCCCCATCGGATTTGAAGATACCTTCCGCGGTATCGTCGATCTGATCGAGATGAACGCCGAGGTTTATTACGATGATCAGGGTAAGGATTTCCGTGAGGAGCCCATCCCCGAAGATATGAAAGAGTTGGCCCAGAAGTACCATGATGAGCTGATCGAGGCTGTTGCCGAGACCGATGAAGAGCTCATGATGAAGTACCTCGAGGGTGAAGAACTCACCAAAGAGGAGATCCGTAAGGCGATCCGCCAGGCTACCATTGATAATACCATGGTTCCCGTCTGCTGCGGTACCGCTTACCGTAACAAGGGCGTGCAGATGCTCTTGGACAACGTTGTTGCTTATATGCCCTCTCCTCTGGATATCCCTGCTATTAAGGGTATCGACGAAGATGGCGAAGAGATCGAGTGTCATGCTGATGATAAAGAGCCGTTTGCTGCTCTGGCCTTCAAGATCATGACCGATCCCTTTGTCGGTAAGCTCTGCTTCTTCCGTGTTTATTCCGGTATGCTGAGCGCCGGTAGCCACATCTTCAACTCCACCAAGGGTAATAAAGAGCGTATCGGCCGTATCGTCGCCATGCACGCCAACAACCGTCAGGAGATCACCGAGGTTTATACCGGTGACATCGCTGCTGCTGTTGGTCTGAAGAACGTCACCACCGGTGATACTCTTTGCGACGAGAGCCGTCCCGTAATCCTGGAGTCTATGGAATTCCCCGATCCCGTTATCCGCGTTGCGATCGAGCCCAAGACCAAGGCTTCTCAGGAGAAGATGGCGGTCGCCCTGGCCAAATTGGCTGAGGAAGATCCCACCTTCCGGACCTATACGGATGAAGAGACCGGACAAACCATCATCGCCGGTATGGGTGAGCTCCACTTGGAGATCATCGTAGACCGTCTGTTGCGTGAGTTCAAGGTCGAAGCAAACGTAGGTGCTCCCCAGGTTGCTTATAAGGAGACCATCAAGGCTCCTTGCGCTTCCGATATGAAGTATGCCCGTCAGTCCGGCGGTAAGGGTCAGTACGGTCACGTTAAGATCCGTGTTGAGCCCAATGAATCCGGTAAGGGTTACGAGTTCCTCAATGAAGTCGTCGGCGGAGCTATTCCCAAGGAATATATCCCCGCTGTTGACGCCGGTATCCAGGGCGCTATGCAGGGCGGTATCATTGCCGGTTTCCCTGTAGTAGACCTGAAGGTTACTCTGTACGATGGTTCTTATCATGAGGTCGACTCCTCTGAAATGGCATTTAAGATCGCCGGTTCTATGGCAATTAAGGATGCTATGAAGAAGGGTAACCCCGTTCTGATGGAGCCCATCATGCAGGTAGTCGTTGTAGTACCTGAGGAATATATGGGCGACGTTATCGGCGACTTGAACAGCCGCCGTGGTCAGGTGCAGGGTATGGAAGCCATCCCCGGCGCCCGTCAGATCGAAGCTCTGGTACCTCTGAGCGAGATGTTTGGTTACGCTACCGACCTGCGGAGTAAATCCCAGGGCCGTGGTCAGTACACCATGCAGCCTCACTCCTATCTGGAGGTTCCCAAGAATATTGCCGAGAAGATCATTACTTCCCGTCAAAAGAGTGAATAATTCTTAAAAAACTCTTGCAATATCTCATTTTTTATATTAAAATAAGTTTATTGAATAAACAAACACATTAAAGGAGGAAACTCAAAATGGCAAAGGCTAAATTTGAGAGAAGCAAACCCCATGTAAACATTGGTACCATCGGTCACGTTGACCATGGTAAGACTACTCTGACCGCTGCTATCACCAAAGTGTTGGCATTCAAGGGTCAGGCTGCTTATTCTGAGTATGGCGATATCGATAAGGCTCCCGAAGAGAGAGAAAGAGGTATTACCATCAACACCGCTCACGTTGAGTACGAGACCGATTCCCGTCACTATGCTCACGTTGACTGCCCGGGACATGCTGACTACGTTAAGAACATGATCACCGGTGCTGCTCAGATGGACGGTGCTATCCTGGTTGTTTCCGCGGCTGACGGCCCCATGCCCCAGACCCGTGAGCACATCCTGCTGTCCCGTCAGGTCGGCGTTCCCAACATCGTTGTTTTCATGAACAAGTGTGATCAGGTTGACGACGAAGAACTGCTGGATCTGGTTGAGATGGAGATCCGTGACCTCTTGAACGAGTACGAGTTCCCCGGTGATGACATTCCCATCATCCGCGGTACCGCTCTGGGCGCTATCGAGTGCGCAAGCAACGACATCAACGATCCCGCTTATGCTCCTATCCTTGAGCTGATGGATAACGTTGACTCTTATATCCCCACCCCCGAGCGTAAGGCTGATCAGCCCTTCCTGATGCCCGTTGAGGACGTCTTCACCATCACCGGTCGTGGTACCGTTGCTACCGGCCGTGTTGAGCGTGGTCAGTTGAAACTGAACGAGGAAGTTGAGATCGTCGGTCTGGCTGACGAAGCTCGCAAGACCGTTGTTACCGGTATCGAGATGTTCCGCAAGCTGCTGGACTATGCTGAGGCTGGTGATAACGTTGGCGCTCTGCTGCGTGGTATCAACAGAACCGACATTAAGCGTGGTCAGGTTCTGGCTAAGCCCGGTTCCATCCATCCCCACACCAAGTTCAAGGGTCAGGTTTACGTTCTGACCAAGGACGAGGGTGGCCGTCATAGCCCCTTCTTCACCAACTATCGTCCTCAGTTCTACTTCAGAACTACCGACGTTACCGGCGTTATCACTCTGCCCGAAGGCACCGATATGTGTAAGCCTGGCGACAACGTTGTTATGGACGTTGAGCTGATCACTCCGATCGCTATCGAAGAGGGTCTGCGTTTCGCTATCCGTGAGGGTGGCCGTACCGTTGGTTCCGGCGTTGTTACCGCTATCAACGAGTAATTAAATACAAATAACGATTCTTTGGGGCGGGGTGTGATTCCCCACCGGCAGTAAAGTCTGCGAGCGTCTTTGGCGCATGATCGGGTGTGATTCCCGAACCGACGGTATAGTCCGGATGTGAAAAGAATGATGTGTTTAGCAATTGATATGCTCCATAGGTTCGCCTATGGAGCATATTTGCTTTTCAGCCCCCTGATTAATAGGAGTTTCCATGAATAATAAATTTGATGCCAAAAAAATCTCCATGCTCGCCATGCTCAGCGCCATTTCTTTTGTAATGGTGTTGGTGGGACGCATCATTCCGGATGTAGCCGGTTTTCTGAGCTATGATCCCAAGGACGCCATTGTGGTGATTTCCGGGTTCATTTTCGGACCCATGACGTCTGTTATTATTTCGGTCATCGTGTCATTGATTGAGATGATCTCCATTTCCGGTACCGGAATTTACGGAATGATTATGAATATCTTTTCCACCTGTTCCTTTGCCGTGCCTGCTGCCTTGATCTATAAGAAGATGCATACCATGAAGGGCGCCATCCTTGGACTGGCCACCGGTGTGGTCTTTATGACCGGCTGTATGGTGCTTTGGAACTATATTATTACCCCATATTATATGCGTGTCGATCGAAGCGTTGTGGTCGGTATGTTAGCAACGACCTTCTTGCCCTTCAATTTGGTAAAAGGCGGTATTAATATGGGCTTGACCATGTTGCTGTATAAACCGATCATCACGACGTTGCGTAAGATGCATCTGATTCCGGAAGGAAACGCCTCTTCCGGTAAGAAATCAACCCAGATCGCATTCACCGTATCTGCATTGTTTATATTGATCACTTTTGTGATTTTGTTTTTGCTTTTTTCAAAAGTCCTTTAATTTCCTATTGACAAATTTCTCTGTTTAGAGTATCATATATCAGTAAATTGAATACTTCTTATCAAGAGTGGCTGAGGGAACAGGCCCTACGAAGCCCGACAACCTGCAAAAGTAAGGTGTCAAATCCTGCGGAGTGATCCGAAAGATAAGTGTTTTAGCGCTCTTGATATGCAAGAGCGCTTTTTTTATGGAGGTAGAAAGAATGGGAAGAAATTATTTGTTTACGTCTGAATCGGTCACCGAGGGACATCCCGATAAGATCTGTGACCGGATCTCTGATAGTATTTTGGATGCCATTTTGGCGATGGATCCGGAGGCACGTGTTGCTTGCGAAAGCACCGTAACCACCGGTACCGTCCACGTTATGGGCGAGATCACTACCAAAGCGCAGGTGGATTATCAAAGCATCGTCCGGGAGACCATCCGGGAGATCGGCTATGACCGTGCCAAGTACGGCTTCGACTGTGATACCTGCGGTGTTTTGATCACCCTGGATCGTCAGTCTCCGGATATTGCCATGGGCGTAGACCAGGCTTGGGAAGCTAAAGCAGGCGATGAAGATAGCGCCATGTCTACCGGTGCCGGCGATCAAGGCATGATGTTCGGTTATGCTTCCAATGAAACCGAGGAATTGATGCCGATGGCCATCTCTTTGGCGCATAAGTTGGCAAAGCAGTTGACCTTCGTGCGGAAAGAGGGTATCCTGCCTTACCTGCGTCCCGACGGGAAGACCCAGGTGACGGTGGAGTACGAGGATGACCGCCCGGTTCGGGTCGATACGGTGGTCGTTTCCTCTCAGCATAGTCCCAAGGTCTCCTTGGAGGATCTGCGCCGGGATATTCTGGATAAAGTCATTCGTCCCATCATCCCTGCTGAACTGTTGATCGACACCAAGTTTTATATCAACCCCACCGGCCGCTTTGTTGTGGGCGGTCCTCAGGGCGATAGCGGTCTGACCGGCCGTAAGATCATCGTCGATACTTATGGTGGTTATGGCCGTCATGGCGGCGGTGCCTTCTCCGGTAAGGACCCCACCAAGGTGGACCGTTCCGCCGCTTATGCCGCCCGTCACGTGGCGAAGAATATCGTTAAGGCCGGCCTTGCCAGAAAGTGCGAAGTAGAATTGGCCTACGCCATCGGCGTTGCCCGTCCCGTTTCGGTATCCGTTGATACCTTTGGCACCGCCAGCGTTACGGAAGAAAAGATCTTGGAGGTCATCGAAAAGTTCTTTGATCTGCGTCCGGCGGCCATCATCAAGAATTTTGATCTGCGCCGTCCCATCTATACCCCCACCTCCAGCTATGGTCATATGGGTCGTGAGGATCTGAATTTGCCTTGGGAAGATACTTCCATCGCCGAAGAGATCCGCAAGTATATTGAAAAATAATATTAAATGCCCGGTGCTGTGCACCGGGCATCTTTTTGCGCATATCCTTATAGTAGGAGGCGTAACGATGATGATACATATGGCATGGATTATTTTATCTTTCTTTGCAGTGATCGGGGTATTGGTCTGCTTTTTGGAAACGCTGGAACTGCTTTCTCTGCGTCGGATCCATAGCGTAAAAAAGACGTTTTTTCGGATCGTTCTGACCGGCGATGAGAAGAACGTGGAGTATCTTTTGAATACCCTCTGCGTAAAATTAGATTTCTTAAATATAGGCACCGTTGAACCGATCTTGGAGATCGTGGACGGCGGATTATCTGAGGGCTCCCGCCGTGCGGTAGAGGAATATTGCGAAAAAAATCCCTGGGTCTTATTTACAGCACCTGCAAAGAATGATATAATATAATTTATTGAAGTGAAAAGGAGGTGCTTACCGTGGAAGAACAACTGGAAGGCGTTGTGGAAGAAGTGATCTATGAGAATGAAGCCACCGGCTATCGGGTGTTTAGTCTGGACTGTGACGGCATTCTTCATATTGCGGTGGGCACCTGCGTTTCGATCTATCCCGGTGAATTGGTTCAAGCGGTGGGCACCTGGACAGACCATGCCACTTATGGCCGCCAGTTCGTCTGCTCCGAGATCGAAAAGGAATTCCCCGGCGAATTAGAAGGTATCACGAAGTTTTTGCTCAGCGGTGCCGTCAAAGGAATCGGCCCTGCCACGGCACGAAAGATCGTAGACCGCTTTGGGGAAGATAGCTTTGAGATTTTGGAGCATGAGCCGTTGCAACTGACCCAGATCAAAGGAATCACCAAGGATCGGGCAATCAAAATCTCCGATGCATTTCGGGAGACCGTAGGGACTCGGGAGACCTTGATGGCACTCCATGACTTAGGGATTACGCCGGCCTATGCGGTAAAGATCGCCCGGGAGTATGGTGCCTTGGCGCCTCGGATCGTCGAAGAGAATCCTTACCGTTTGTGGGAAGATATTGAGGGGTTCTCTTTCCAAAATGCAGATAATTTAGCCCTTTCCTCCGGCATCCGTCCGGGGGACGAGCTTCGGGTGGGCTATTGTGTGAAATATATCTTGGCGCATAACCTGCAAAACGGCCATTGTTTCTTGCCCAAAGAAAAACTGGTGCCTTTGGGGGCGCAATATGTGGACGTCAGCGAGGAAGAGGTAGAGATCGCCATTGAAAATATGTGCCAACGGCACCAACTGGAGGAGGCGGTCATCAATAACCGCCCGGTGATCTACCTGCCAAACTATTATAAAGCCGAAGTGAAGGCGGCGGAAAAACTGAAACTGTTGATGCAGTTTGGAAAGCAAGAGATCCGCAATATTGATGATAAGATCAAAAAGAGCCAGAATAAACTGGGCATCTTTTATGAGTACGCCCAGGAAGAGGCGATTCGATCTGCGGTAGAAAATCGGGTCATGGTTCTGACCGGCGGCCCCGGTACCGGTAAGACCACCACGTTGCGGGGCATGATCGCCTTGTTTGAGGCGCTCAATTACCGGGTAGAGCTTTGTGCGCCTACGGGACGAGCCGCAAAACGCATGAGTCAGGTCTGTCAGCGTCAGGCACGGACGATTCACCGTTTGCTGGAGGTTCAGCCGGGAAATGGCGCTTTTACGTTTAACGGCTCCAATCCGTTGAAATGTGACGTGCTGATCGTGGACGAAATGTCCATGGTGGACAGCCTTCTGTTTGAGGCGCTTCTGGAAGCGCTACCGTTTGGCAGCCGATTAATTATGGTGGGAGATGCAGATCAGCTTCCCAGCGTGGGCGCCGGAAACGTATTGGGGGATTTGGTGCATAGTGGCGCCGTGCCGACGGTTGCCCTGACTAAGATCTTCCGTCAGGCCAAAGCCAGTACCATCATTACGACCGCCCATCAGATCAATGCAGGGGAGAGGCCGGAATTGGAAAATAACGGGGATCTCTTTTTTATCTCTAAGAAGACGCCCCAGGGCACCTTGGATGCGGCCATTGAAATGATCGTCAATCGGATTCCACGCCGTTACGGTTGGAACGTGATGGACGGATTGCAGGTCATCATCCCCACCCGAAAGACCTTGACCGGCACGATGAATATTAATAGTTTGATCCGGGAACGGGTCAATCCGGATCAACCGGGACGCCAAAGCCTGACCTATCACGATCAGATCTTCCGTGAGGGAGATAAGGTGATGCAGATTCGGAATAATTATGATCTTCCGGTCACCACGACAGACGGAAAGGAAGAAGCCGGCGTGTTTAATGGCGATATTGGCATTGTTACCGGCATTTATCCGAGAGAGAAGCAAGTTCGTGTCCAGTTTGAAGACCGCACCGCCACCTATGGATACGATCAACTGGATGAACTGGAACCGGCTTATGCCATCACCGTCCATAAAAGCCAGGGCAGTGAATTTGATGCAGTGGTCTTGGTGCTAGGGGAGATGACTCCGCTTTTACAGTATCGAAATCTTCTTTATACCGCTGTAACAAGAGCGAAAAAGCTGTTGGTAATCGTTGGGAGCCGTCAGGTGGTAGATCGCATGGTGGCCAACCATAAACATACCAACCGCTACAGTGGATTGAAATACTTATTGCAATGACGTTAAAAGAATTACTTTACCCACCCCGATGCCCCTTCTGCGGAAAGATCATGGCGGAGAAAGGCCCTTGCGAAGATTGTCTCAAAGGGGCGACGGAACTAACGGCGGTGGTCTGTCATGTGTGCGGTGCTGATCCGGCCCATTGTAAGTGCGGAGGACGCACCTTTGCATTTCGGCGGAACGTCAGTGCATTTGTCTATGAAAAATCCCCTCGTAGATTATTGCTTCGGTTCAAGCAACGGAAAAAACCGCAGTTGGCAGAGTTTATGGGCCGGCGGATGTATCATCATGTGATCGCCCGATTGGGAACAGAGTTTTCCGCCGTTACGTATGTGCCGCAGACTCCCTGGAAGTACCTGGAGCGTGGTTACTGCCCGACCCGATTGCTGGCGGAGCAACTTGCTGAACGGTTGGATTTACCCTGTGTGACGGTCTTGAGGCGGATCGGTGGGAAACAACAAAAATTTGCTGTGGGAAATGACCGCTGGACCAACGCAAAGCGGAATTATGCCCTACTTTCAGGGGCATCGGTAGAGGGCACCGTGTTATTGGTAGACGATCTTTTGACTTCCGGTGCCACTCTCAGCGCCTGCGCATCGCTGTTGCGAGAGGCAGGTGCCGAGGAGGTTTTCTGTGCCACTTTCGCCATCGCCTTAAAAAAGAGTTGAATTTTATATAAAACCTCGGTATAATAGATAAGAGAGATGTTAAATTTTGGAGGATCACTATGTTAGGAATGGATATCGGTATCGACCTGGGTACAGCTACAGTCCTGGTCTATGTCAAAGGAAAGGGCATCGTGCTCAAGGAGCCCAGCGTTGTTGCAATTGATAAAACCCATAATAAAGTTCTTGCCGTAGGTGAGGAAGCCCGTCGTATGGTGGGTCGTACTCCCGGCAATATCGTTGCCGTCCGTCCCTTGAAGGACGGCGTCATCTCCGATTATGAAGTAACGGAGAAGATGATCAAATATTTCGTTGGCAAAGCTTCAAAGAGTTCTTATTTTAAACCCCGTGTTATTATCTGTGTTCCCTCCGGCGTTACCGAAGTGGAAGAGATGGCGGTAGAAGAAGCGGCTAAGAATGCTGGTGCAAAGTTCGTCTCTTTGATTGAAGAACCGAAAGCGGCTGCCATCGGTGCCGGAATTGATATTAATAAACCCAACGGCAATATCGTTGTTGACGTGGGCGGCGGTACTGCGGATATTGCAGTTCTATCTCTTGGCGACGTGGTTCTTTCTGACTCTGTGAAGATGGCAGGCGATAAATTCGATGAATCCATCGTCCGTTATCTGAAAAAGAAGTATAATCTCTTGGTGGGTGAACGTACCGCTGAGGCTATTAAGATGGAACTCGGTTGTGTTTATCCCCAGGCCGAGGTAAAGACGATGGTCATTAAAGGCCGTAGCTTGTTGACCGGCCTGCCTCAGTCTATCGAGATCCGTTCGGATGAGATTATGGAACCGTTGCAGGAGTGCGCTGTCACCATCGTAGACGTGTTGCATAACGTGCTGGAGCGTACTCCCCCCGAACTGGTGGGCGATATCTATCAAAACGGGATCTGTATGACCGGCGGTGGTGCACTGATCAAAGGCTTTGATCAGTTGATCTCTCAAAAGATCGGTATTCGTGCCTACGTGGCGGAGGATGCCGTCTCTTGTGTGGCGATCGGTACCGGTAAAGCACTGGATTATCTGGATAAACTGGAAGCGGCCGGCCGTGGCGCAAAGCGCTTCGGAAGATATTAATATAAAAAGGCCTTTGAGCTTTCGCTCAAAGGTCTTTTTCAGACTGTCAAAAAAGTCCCCGACCGCAGAAAATGAAAAGAGCCAATAAGTTTATACTGGTTTTGCAATATAACGGCGAGAAAGAGAACCTACTCTTTCTCGTTGTTCCTTTATAAGGGAAAATCCGCATTGCTATGCGGATTTTGATTAAAATTTTCTGCTATCCGCCAAAACGCTCTCTGCCGTACTCATGTACGCCGACGAGATCGCTTTGACGAATTCGGAAACATTTTTGAGAGTCTCTTCAGCGTGTCAAAGACAAAAAATAGGGTTCTTTGACACGCTGAAAAAGAACTTTGAGCTTTTGCTCAAAGGTCTTTTTTTCTGTACTCGCTGGGCGAGATCCCACGATACCGACGAAAAACGTCACCAAAATAGTTTCCACCCGAAAACCCGCAGGATTCTGCGATTACATTGATTGAAAGATCGGAATTTTTTAATAATTGCTCTGCCGCAAGAACACGGGTCTGTAGCAGATAATCCTGAAATCCAAATCCCGTGATGGAACGGAAAAGCTTGGAAAAATAAGTTTTTTCAAACCCTGCCATCTTTGCTGCCGACGCAAGTGTGATCTCTTCCTGAACGTTTTTAGAGATATATTGGGCGATGAATTGAATTCGATCTGCATTCTTGTCGGATAGCCGTTCTTTGGAGGAGCCATATTGTAATGCACGCAACATGATTCCGTTGAATAGATGGGTAGCGAGAGCAGCTGCGTAGGGCTGTGGCGTCATCAGGATACGGTGGAGTTGTTCCAGATCTGTTTGTATTGCAGCGGCAACAGAAGGTGAGAATTGTAAGCATCCGCTGTGAATTAATGTGTCAAAGGCTTCTGCTCCAATCATAGCCATCAATAAATCGGCATGGCAATCATAAAAATAAACTGCATAACGGTCATAGCCGGATTTTGCCGGAGCAATCGTTCTGTGGAGCTGATTTTTAGGAATCAGCATCAAATTCCCGGGCTCAATTTCATAGACGGTGTCTTTTATTAGGTAACGTCTTTTGCCGGATAGTAAAAAGTACAGTTCGTAATAGGGGTGCTCATGCATTTGGCTCATGCTTTTTCCGACGGAAGAAGTATTGTGTTCAATGTTGAGGCCATGCTCTAATATCGTCATTGGATCCCTCCTTTTTTAAATTGATTATAACATATAAAGTGCAAAAACGCAAGAAATCAGTAATAACTTTTGTATTCTTCTCAATATATCGGTGGAATTTTATGGGCTATAATGGTAAAATACAGACAGATGGCCAAAATGCCATCGTCGATTTATTGTTATTTGAAGGAGAGCAACGATGAATTACACAGATCATAATACGGTTGAAGATTTGAAGATCGCCTATATCGGCGGCGGATCTAAAGCGTGGGCATGGAAATTGATGTCCGACCTGGCGATGGCTGGAGATTTATCCGGTCATGTGGCGCTGTATGACATTGATCACGAGGCGGCTAGCCGTAATGCTAAAATTGGCAATCGGTATAACGATCATCCCGATTGTCTTTCCAAATGGACCTATTCTGCGGAGGAGACCATCGAGGCGGCGCTGACAGATGCCGATTTTGTTGTCATCTCTATTTTACCTGGCACGTTTGATGAGATGGAAAGCGACGTTCATACTCCGGAAAAATACGGTATCTATCAATCGGTGGGGGATACCACCGGTCCGGGTGGCGTGATTCGTTCTCTGCGCACCATTCCGCAAATGGAAGTGATTGCTGCTGCGATCCGCGACTATTGCCCCAAGGCTTGGGTCATCAACTATACCAATCCCATGGCGCAATGTGTCAAGGCGCTTTACGATACCTTTCCTGAGATCCGCGCTTTTGGCTGTTGCCACGAGGTGTTTGGCAGTCAAAAGATTTATCTTGCGGCATTGGAGGATATTTGCGGAATTACGGGTATAGAACGGGAGGACGTTAATATCAACGTAGTCGGCGTTAATCATTTTACCTGGATCACTGAAGCCTATTACCGGAATATGGATCTGACTCCTGTTTATCGCCAATTTGCCGAAAAATATGCAAAGACCGGCTTTGGCGGCGTGGAAGAGATCGGTGCAGAAAACAGTTCCAGTGCCAATAAGCGTAAGGTAAAGTTTGATTTGATGCTCCGTTACGATTGCAATGCTGCGGCAGGGGATCGTCATCTGGCCGAATTCTGTCCTAAGAATTGGTATCTGACCAATGAGGAGCATGCTCATTCCTGGGGCTTTGGACTCACAAGCGTTCAATGGCGTAAGGATCGGCAGGAGCGCAAGATCGAGCAGGGCAAACGACTGGCGGCAGGGGATGAGCCGATCAAGATTAAAGTATCCGGAGAAGAGGGTGTTCAGCAGATGCGTGCCCTTCTGGGTCTTCACGATTTGGTGACAAACGTCAATCTGCCGAATGTCGGCCAGATTCCCAATTTGCCGTTGGGAACCGTCGTAGAAACGAATGCGGTATTCCGTGGCGGTTGCCTGACTCCTGTATTTTCAGGGGAACTTCCTCAGCAGATCGATGCCATGGTGCGCCGGATCGCAGACGCGCAGTTGATGTTGGCAGAAGCGGGACGCGAACGGAACCTTGAAAAAGCTTTTCAGGTGTTTGTGAATGATCCCTTGGTAGATCTTCCTTTGGATCAGGCTAGAAAACTGTTTGACGAAATGGTTGAGAATACCAAAGAATATCTGCAAGAATATTTTGCATAAAAAATGCCACGGTGCATCTGCACCGTGGCATTTTAGTTTAATCCACTAAGATTTTAGCGATAATGTTGACGTTACCGGCACCCATTAGGATGGCCATGTCACCTTTTTTGAGTTCTTGCTTTAAAGTGGCGGCGATATCTTCAAATTTGCTGATATAGTGCGCTCCCGAGATGCGATCTCTCAGATCCAGAATGTTAACCCCGACCTTGTTGATCTCTCTTGCCGCATAAATGTCGGTTAAGATTGCATGGTCTGCAATAGAGAGAGCCTTGGCGAATTCATCCATGAGATAATAGGTTCTGGTAAAGGTGTGGGGCTGGAAGATGACGTAAACCTTTCCTTCGGCCGCCTCTTTTGCACTTTCCAAAGTGGCACGGATTTCGGTGGGATGATGGGCATAATCGTCGATAATGGTTGCTCCGTTACAGGTTCCTCTGCATTCAAAGCGCCGATCTGCGCCGGTGAAGGCCTCCAACCCAACCTTAATATCTTTGGGATCAATGCCGTAGTAAAGGGCAACACAAGCGGTGGATAGTGCATTAAGGATGTTGTGTTTTCCGGGAATTTTCAAAGCGACGTCGATGATATATTCCCCGTGATACCAAAGTTCAAATTGAGGATACCCGTTGCAAAGGGAGATATTTTTTGCATAACAGTCCTCTTTCTCGCTCAAACCGAAGGTGAGGGCCTCTCCTTTGTAATAATCACGGACAAAGTCACAGTTTTTGTCTTCGCCATTGATAACAAGTAGTCCGTCTGCATCAATGTTATCGGTAAACCGTGCAAAGGACTGTTGAATGGCTTCCAGATCCTTAAAGAAGTCCAGATGATCTTCGTCAATGTTGAGGATCACACCGCAATGGGGGTAGAAATGATGGAAGGAGTTGACGTATTCGCAAGCCTCGTAAATGGAAAAATCACTCCGTCCGAGACAATAGTTTCCGCCGATCGCCTTCAGATTAGCGCCAACTAAAACGGTAGGGTCTTTTTTTGCTGCATTGAAGACGGAAGTAATTAAGGAAGTAACGGTAGTCTTGCCGTGGGTGCCGGAAACGGCGATGGAGTCTTTGTACTCTGCCATCATATATCCCAGCAGGACGGCACGCTCCATCAGCGGGATGTTATTCTCTCTGGCGTAGACTAATTCGGGATTGTTATCGGAGATTGCTGCGGTATAGACTAAAAGTTCGCATCCGATGGCGTTTTTTGCTGCGTGCTCCCGATAAACTTTGATTCCGGCATTGGTTAATTTGGCAATGATGGGGCCATCCCCGCTATCAGAGCCGGTAATGATCTTTCCCTGACGCTTCAAAATCAAAGCGAGGGAAGACATTGATACGCCTCCAATTCCTACAAAATGGATATGTGAAAAATTCTTGTATTGATCAATTTGTTGTGATATAATACTCAAGACACACCCCTCCTTATATAAGGTTAATTACATTATAGTATATATTTATGAAAAAATAAATATAAATTTGGAAAAAAGAAAAAGATTGTGAGGAATGACGATGAGTGCAAAACAGCAAGAGGAAAAATTAACCTTCTGGCAACGGTATCGTTTTTATTTTATTGGCTTTATCGGTGCATTTTTGCTGATCGGTTCCATGAGTGTCCAAAACATCATATTATCTTATAAGACGGCGGACGGAACGCAATATGCGGCAAAGCTGGATTATTCCGCTTATGGAATTTGTCTTCGGTGCTATGGAAGTACAAAGAATGCCAATGATATTGTAGAAAAAGAGATCTTCTTTATGAATACAAAGAAGAAATCGGTGGCCAATGCGGCGTCTGCATTGAAAGAAATTGCTGCCGAAGAGGGAACGTTTCAGGTCCGTGTCGGTGGTGTTTTAGGTAATAATAAGAAGAATACCGCTGAGACGGTGGCATATCTGGAAAGCCTTGGATATACTGCAGAAGCGATCCAATAAGCAATTTGCCCATGACATCTTCGATATTTGTTGATAATTTGTTGATAATTGACGGAATTAAAAAAACTTCAAAAAACTGCAAAAAAAGTGTTGACAATTTCGGAATGTGGTGGTATTATATTCAAGCACTCTCGACGAGGGCTCGGGCAACTGAGGTCAAAAGCGAGAGAAAGCAGCGGACTTTGAAAATTAAACAGCATCATAAAAGAAGGACCCGTTAATTGTTAAAGTCCATATTTCCAAGTGAGATATGGCGAAAGCGATTAACAAAACTTAAAGCCAGAAATTTGAGATTTGTTATGAGCTGGATTCAAAATGATTTAAATTTTTTTTAGAGAGTTTGATCCTGGCTCAGGACGAACGCTGGCGGCGTGCCTAACACATGCAAGTCGAACGGAGTGCTTTGTCAGATTTCTTCGGAATGAAGATGGAGTTACTTAGTGGCGGACGGGTGAGTAACGCGTGAGGAACCTGCCTTCCAGAGGGGGACAACAGTTGGAAACGACTGCTAATACCGCATAACGCATTTTTATCGCATGATTTAAA
>JAZQAE010000140.1:0-7972 GCA_045544995.1 Eubacteriales bacterium | reverse complement strand
ACACAGAAAAATATAGATTTATAAAAGTTTTCATATCCCAAAAGGAAGAAAAAATCGCAGAACTGCGATTTTTTCTTTTTATATGACGCTTTTTGCTAATCCCAAACCTCGCCGCTCGGTGTATCACATACACCTTCGGGTAACCCATAGGGCGAATTTTTCGCCCTATGGCTCGGTTTGAAATTTCCAAACATTTTTTCCTATCCCCTAAAAAGGGGCTGTAAAAAAACAAATGTTTTTTACAGCCCCTTTTTATTGCATGAAATAGTCTCGGTTCCGCTTTACCGACGGATGCTCCGGCTCAAAATCCGCCGCCCGTTCGTTCCAAAAGATCGCCTCTTTCCGGTTCCCCATCCGGTCATAGCAGACGCACAGTTGTAAGGCCGGATAAATGCCGTAGCGATCCCTTTGGATAAATCCCCCATTCCGTTCCGGAGGAACACGATCCAACGCTCTATGATACCAATAAACGGCCGTGGCGTAGTTCTTCTGCCCAAGAAAGAGATCGCCCAGATCACAGCAAAATTCCGCCCGTGGAAGATCCAAAGAAAATCCATACAACAAGGATGCAAACGCCTTACGTTCCTCCCCGATCCGTAGATAGCATCCCGAAAGAAGCCGGCAAGCCTCCAAAAGAGTTTCCACCCATCCCTCTTCTTGCAAAACGCCTTCCAAGAGAGGAATTGCCTCCCGATCCCGTTGATGATAGGTCAGTTCTCTGGCATAGTATAGCCGATCCCGGAGATTAAGCCGAATCCCCTTGGCCACCTGTTTTTCATAAATGCGAAGATTACGAGAGGGATCGGCGCACTGCTCTTTGCGGTGATGTACGGTTATTTCACTATACATCACGGAGCCTCGAGGAGTAATTGCTTCATGAACCGCCCCCTCCCAAAGAAAACCGCAAGATCGGCGCAACAACCGTTCCCGATAGAAAGAGAGAGAACCGACTTGATAACGCATCATCACCACGTCACAGTCCAGAGTCCCTTTTAGTTCCAACAATGCGCTTTGATCTTCCAGTTCCAAAACGTCATCTGCATCCAGCCAAAAGCAATAATCCATCTCCGCTTTGGAGAAAGAAAAATTCCGTGCGGCAGAAAAATCATCGATCCAAGGAAAATCATAGACCTTCTCGGTGAATTGCCGGGCAATTTCCTTGGTGGTGTCATCGCTTCCCGTATCCACGACAATGATCTCGTCCACCACAGGACTTGCAGAGCGAAGGCACCGTTCCAGTACCGCCTCCTCGTTTTTAACGATCATACAAAGACTGATCGTCGCCATAAGGCCTCCTTCATCATGTCAGCCCGGTTCTCGCTTTAGCGAAAACCGGGCTTTTATTTAGATCACCGCCCGATTCTTCAGGTGGTGGAGGTTTCTCCGATGCGGATCACACTGACAGTACTATTATTCAGATCAAAACCGGCAGACTCTGCCACAACGGTCAACGTAACCGGAGTTCCCGTTGCCATAACAGGAACGCTGAAATTCATCCCACGCAGTTCATCCGTCGTTGAAAAGGACTGTTGCGCCACACCGCCCGATACAACTGCACCATTCTGCAACAACCGGATGGTCAAGGTGCTCGGAACCGCAGTTCCGTCCCCGGGAGACACCTGACTGCTGAAGTTGACCAAATAAACGCCGTCTTCAAGCAAGAGGAAGTCTCCGCTTCCATCAGCATGAGAGATCGCTGTACCCATCACAAGAGGGGTCGTACTAAAGGTGATCGCTCCGCCGGCTACTGAAGCCTGCTCCACGGTATCCACCGCCGTCAATAAATTGGTGGCCAAAGAAGGTCCGGTAGCACCCGTAGCGCCGGTGGCTCCCGTAGCACCTGTAGCACCCGTTGCCCCCGTAGCTCCCGTAGCGCCGGTAGCACCGACTGCACCCGCAGGACCGATGGGGCCAATAGCACCCGTTGCCCCCGTGGCACCCGTGGCGCCGGTAGCACCGACTGCACCTGCAGGCCCGATGGGACCGGTGGCGCCTGTTACGCCGGTAGCGCCCGTAGCGCCGATTGCTCCGACAGGACCGATGGGGCCAATAGCACCCGTAGCGCCGACTGCACCTGCAGGACCGATGGGTCCAATAGCACCCGTTGCACCCGTAGCACCTGTAGCACCGGTAGCGCCGGTAGCGCCGACTGCTCCGGCAGGACCAATGGGTCCGATGGGTCCGGTAGCTCCCGTAGCTCCTGTAGCGCCGGGAATGCCCTGCGGTCCCTCTACGCCTTGGATCCCTTGAACGCCCTGAGGACCGGTGGCACCGGTAGCCCCTCTGGGCCCGGGAATTCCGGTAGGACAACAGGGTTCACAACAACAAGAACACTGCTTCTCACGCCCGCAATCATATGGCTTATAAATATTCAATGGTCTGTTCGCTCCTCATAAAAATATTGGAAAACATTTCCCTATCATTCTATGCCAAAAGAAAAAAGCTGACACTTCGTTTTTGAAACGAAGTGTCAGCTCAGCGTGTCAAAGAACCCTGTTTTTCATCTTTGACACGCTGGGGAGACTCTCAAAAATGTTTTCGAATTCGTCAAAACGGTCTCGTCGGCGTACGTGGGTACGGTAGAGAGCGTTTTGGCGGATAGCAGAAAATTTCAATCAAAATCCGCATCGCTATGCGGATTTTTTCCTTATAAAGAAACAACGAGAAAGAGTAGATTCTCTTTCTCGCCGTTATATTGCAAAACCAGTATGAACATATTGGTTCTTTTTATTTTCTGCGGTCGGGGACTTTTTTGACAGTTTGAAAGCTGACACTTCGTTTTGAAACGAAGTGTCAGCTTTTAAACGATTTAATTAGATCTTCATAATGCCGGCCGCATCCAGGATCGAGGAGACCAGAATTAATACAATACAAATCGGAGCCACGTACTTGATTACAATAGTGAAAAGCTTTTTCGCTTTGAATTTTTCTGTCTGCTCAATTTCTTCGATCAATGCCACGGGCTTGATTACGTAACCGACAAAGAGGCAGGTTAACAAAGCGACGATCGGCATCAATACACTGTTGCTGATGAAATCAAAGAAGGTCAGCAGATCCATTCCAAGAGGCGCCACGTTCTGCCAAATACCAAAGCCTAAGGAAGACGGAATTCCGAGCGCCAGACAGACAATAAATACAATCAAGCAGGAGATCTTCCGGTTCCAGCCGAATTTATCGCAAAAGATGGAAACGATGGTCTCCATCAAAGAGATGGAAGAGGTAAGGGCAGCAAACAGTACCAGGATAAAGAAGACCGCGCCCAATACGTGACCGCCGGGCATCTTATCAAATACCGCAGGCAGGGTAGAGAACATCAGACCGGGACCGGGAGCCGAGACACCGTCGCCAAAAGCGGTAGCGGCAGGGACGATCATCAGACCTGCCATAATCGCAATTCCGGTATCAAACCATTCGATCTGGTGAACTGATTTTTCGATATGGTTATCCTTTTTCATATAGGAGCCATAGGTGATCATAATACCCATCGCCAACGACATGGAATAGAACAGCTGCCCCATAGCGCCAAGTACAGTATTAACGGAAAACTCAGAAAAATTCGGAAGGAGATAATCCTTAACGCCGGGACCGATGCCGGGTTGACACATGACGTAGACGGTGATACCCACGATCAAAAGCACCAGCAAAGGCATCATAAATTTACTAACCTTTTCAATTCCCTTTTCTACGCCAAAAAGAACGATCAACGCCGTCACGCCCATAAAGATCAGGAAATATACCAAAGGCTCCGCAGTCTGAGAAACGAATCCGCCAAAATAGGCGCCATCAGCCGCAGCCTTCCCCTGTCCGGATACAAATACTGAAATATACTTAGTCACCCATCCGCCGATCACGGAATAATACGGCAGTATAATGATGGGAACAAGCGCCGCAAAAACGCCAATAAAAGAATACTTCGCATTCAGTTCCTTGAACGCTTCAATGGCGCTCTTCCCGGTCTTACGGCCGATGGCGATCTCTGCGCACATCAGGGCAAAGCCAAAAGTCAGTGCCAATAAAATGTAGGTCAGCAAAAAGATGCCGCCGCCATACTTGGCAGCCAGATAGGGAAAACGCCAGATGTTACCAAGCCCCACGGCAGAGCCGGCCGCCGCAAGGACAAAACCGATCTTACCGGTAAAACTACTTCTTTTCTCGTTCATATGTTCCTCCAACTATTTTAAATGTAAAAGTGCGGAAGGCTTAGCCTTCCGCACTTGATTTGCAATCATTATGCGGCTTTAACGCCCCAGACACCTTCATAGCGATCTACCAACAAGGTAGCAGTACCATTATAGAAGGCCTCACTATCGGAGGTAAAGGTCTCTTTCTTGAGATACTTCTTACCACCCTTGGTGATGAAATAGTCTTCCATTTCGATCACGGTCATCGTTACCGGATCGATGGCATCCATCATAACCTCATCATCCTCGGTCAGATAGTAGGTATAATAGTCATTCACGTTGATCAGGCCGGTGAGCGTAGCTACGTTATCTGCTTTTACGGTCAATTCAACCGTCTCACCGCTATCCAATTCCTTGGCCACGATATCCAGGCAGGTAGCATCCTCTGCATTGAGGGCAACGGCCTCGATCTTAATTGCCAGTTCCTTGGTCTTCTTTGCTTCTTCCAAAGCAAGGAACGTCGCTCTGGTCTCATCCAGAACCGCAACGATCGGTCCGGTCAACTCATCTGTCGTCTTGCTGTTGGAATTATAGAAAAGATGCTTACTGTAATTAACGGAACTGCCTTCCTCTTCACCGGGAGTAGAGAGAACCACTTCACCGGTCTCGGGAAGCGTTTTCATCTTATACTCTTCAAGAAGAGCGGTGGTACCTTCAGTCAGATACATCTTATCGCCGGCAATGTAGTAATTGACGTAATCGCCGGAAGAAGGATTGGCCAACTTGGTCATAACGATATTGTTGTCGTCATACACGTAGGTCTTATTGTCGTAATAACTGAAGACGGAAATGTAATTATCCGTAGCAGTCATGATCTTACCGGGAACCCACTCATAGGCAAAGACGACTTCGGCGTTGTCTGCCGTACTATGACGCAGGAAGGTAAACTTCATGTTAGGACGATTTTTAATGGCAGAAGCCGGCTTCGTGGTGGTATCGGGAGCGAACTCAATGTAGTCCACCAAAGCAGTCAGATCATATGTATCATCAAGGGGCCAGAGCTGATCGTTGAGATAGAGCAGGGTATTGGTCTGGATCTTAAAGGACTCCCCTTCTGCGGAAGTACCGGTTACGGCAGTGTAGCTACCGAAGGTGATCTGAGAGAGCGTAATTTCGTTCACCCAAGGAGAGATAAACTCATAGGTGATCAGTTCTTCATCCTGGGTAAAGGTCCCGGAGCCATCCTTATCCAGAAAGACCAACTGTACCGGCCAGCCGATGTAGGAACTCATGTCAGCATCCATATCCACCTGAACACCGTTGGAGAAAAGAACGTCACCGGTGATGTTCTCGTAATCCATCGGTCTTTGCTTCGTGGCACGGATGATCAACTCGGTATTGGCACAACCGTAAACGTTAGTAGCCAGGCAGTTGATTTCGTAGTCTGCAAAGTACACGAACATCTCTTCGCTGATATCCCCGTACTCGGCATCATACAGCATGGCACGAGCCACGATAACAGCTGCCTGCTCACGGCTTACGGATTCGCTGGAAGCATTCAGTTCGGTATCCATCAGGACGATCTCAAGAGCCGTCTCATAATCTTCCACCGTGCTGGAGCCGTCGGCAATGCAGAGAACCTTAGCGATCAGGGTGATGAACTCTTCGCCGGTGATGTCGGCGGCAGGCTCAAATTTCTTATCGGGAACGTACTCGGCATTGATCAGTTGATAATCCTGCGCCCATGCGATATAAGGTTTCAGCACGTTAACGTCGCTGATATCACCGCCGCTGGCTTCGTCGAAGTCGGTATTGGTGGAACTGTAATCAGCCAACTCATCATAATCATAATGGAGCATCCGGTAAGCGATCCGCAGAGCGTCGCCACGGGACACACGGCCCGCCGGATTGAAAGTTCCGTCATTAAAGCTGGGGATGATACCCAGTTTATCGACGAACTTAATATAGATCGTATTGACACCGGACAAAGTGGTACCATACATTTCGCTGACGTCTTCATAGACGATCTCTTCATATGCAGCGAATGTGGAAACACTCATCGAGGCAATCATCAAGACCGCCAGAACCGCTGCCAGTAAACTCTTAAAGGTTCTCATTCGTTTACCTCCATCTCAACAGGGGACTTACCCTTTTATTCTGTTATATATTATATATAATAATAAGGGCAGATGCAAGTGGTTTCTTGAAATGAATGGCAAAAGTTTGCGAGTTTGTGGAAATGCAACAATTTAACTTTTAAAATTTCGTTAAAAATGACTGTAAAATAATTTATGTTTTTTTGTGAATTTAAGCAAAAAATCCCCTCTCCCGAAGGAGAGGGGACGTTTTTATACCGGTTCTGTTATCAGGTACCGAAGGCCAAGCAATCTTTGATTACCTGCTCAATGATATTCTTAACAGCGGTAGCCTCGGTACGAACGTTGTACTGAGGATTACGGAAGGAAGCGCTGAACTGGTTGATCAACTTCTTGTTGTCACCGGTTACGGTTTCCCAATTGTTCATCTGAACACCAAAGTAAGTGTTTTTGACGCAGAACTCGAAGTGATCCTTCTTATCCTCATAGGTCATTGCAATACTGTTGTTATCACTGAAGAAGTCGTAGTTTGCTTCGGTAAAGCGGTTAGCCCAAAGCTCCATGAACTTCACGGCGTAAGGCGCATTGGAAGCATTCTTCATCTTCTTGGCCAGCATCATGGTAAAGCCATAGTTAAAGGCGATGCAACGGCCGGTATCGGTAGTAGCAGCGGGGAACGGAACCCAATTGTACTTATGCTTCTTACCGTAGTCGGTGGAGTCAAAGTTGGGGTTCATGTTGTATGCGTCCGCCATCATCAAGGTACCGTCAGAATAGAGATGGGCAAAGCCGGTCTCAGAATTCTTCACGGGGTAGGCAACGCTCTTATGAGTGGTGGAAACGAATTCCCAAGCCTGCAGAACGCGCTCGTCCATCCAGTTGTTGATGAGGTTCGGAGTCTTGCTCTTGGTGTCGATCTCTACAGGACCGCAACCGTTGGTCAAAGCCCAGGAGTAGAAGATATCACCGTCGCACTGACGCATCGCCCAGAGTTTGTTACCCTCGGGGGTCTTATCGGGCAGGGACTTCATGAACTCGGCATAAGCATCCCAGTTCCATTTATCCTCTTTCCAAAGCTGATGGGGATCCTTCAGCTTGAAGGTCTCAACCAAAGAAGCATTGTACCACAGTACGTTAACAGCGCCGATAGCGGAGATGCAACGATAGGTACCGCCCCACTTGGTCTGATTCAAGGTCATACCGCAGACACCGGGAGAGTTATCCAGGTTCTGAATATTGATGTAGGGATCCAGAGGCTGAGAAAGGTTCAGGTATTTGGGGAAACCGCCAACGTGGGTGGGAACCAGATCCAGAGCCTTACCGGCGTTCATGTAGGTCAAAGCCTGCTGATCCGCCTGGTCGAAACGGGAAATAGTGTACTTGACGTTCAGGCCGTACATATCCTTACAAGCCTTGAACCAGTCCCATTCACCGACGTATTCACCCTTTTCATTCTTAAACTCCCAGCAGCTGTAACGAACAGCGGTCAGGAAGTTCAGGGTCTTACCCTTCAGGTCTGCCACCTTAATGTTATTCTTAACAAAACCGGTGGTGTCGATATCAAAGTTCAGTTTGAAGGTACGGTTGGGTTCCTTGCCCTCAAATACCAGAGGGTTGTTGGACATATCGTACTTCTTGGTGGCGTCGTACTTCTCGTTCGCATCTGCCTGGTTGGAGGGAGGCGGAGTAGTAGGCGTGTTGGTATCCGGCTTGTTGGTATCCGGAGTGTTGGTATCCGGCTTATTCGTATCCGGA
>JAZQAE010000139.1:0-3510 GCA_045544995.1 Eubacteriales bacterium | reverse complement strand
TACCTCATTGAGGAAAAGAGCAAAAACGTTACCCTCACCGCCAGCGGTATTGCCAAGGCGGAGCAATTCTTCCATCTGGAAAACTATGCCGATCCCTCCAACATGGAGATCAGCCACCACATCAATCAAGCGATGCGCGCCCGGGGACTGATGCATCGGGATATCGACTACGTGGTCAAAGACGGACAAGTGCTGATCGTGGACGAATTTACCGGCCGTATCATGTATGGCAGACGCTACAACAACGGTCTGCATCAGGCCATTGAGGCCAAAGAACGGGTCAAGGTGGAAAAAGAAAGCAAGACCCTCGCTTCCATCACCCTGCAGAATTATTTCCGTCTGTATAATAAGCTTTCCGGTATGACCGGTACGGCTCTGACAGAAGAAGAAGAGTTCCGGGGCATCTATGCCCTCGACGTGGTGGAGATCCCCACTAACCGTCCTAACATCCGTATCGACCACTCAGACGTGGTCTTTAAAACCGAAAAAGGCAAGTTCCTCAATGCACTTCAGCAGATCGAAGAATGTCATGCCAAGGGTCAGCCGGTACTGGTGGGTACCATCTCCATTGAGAAGAGTGAATTGCTCAGTATGCTCCTCAAAAAGAAGGGCATCCCCCACCACGTCCTGAACGCCAAGCACCACGAAAAAGAAGCCTCCATCATTGCCCAGGCCGGTAAATTCGGCGCTGTTACCATCGCCACCAACATGGCCGGCCGTGGTACCGATATTATGCTGGGCGGTAATGCGGAATTCCTGGCAAAAGAGGATCTGCGCAAGAAGGGCTACGAAGAAGCGGTCATCAGCGAAGCCACCGGCTATGCCGAAACGGATGATGCTACCATTCTGGAAGCCCGAAAATACTATCAGGAAACTCTGGCCGCCCATAAAGAAGCCATCAAGGAAGAGGCAGAAAAGGTACGGGAGGCCGGCGGCCTCTTCATCCTCGGTACCGAACGGCACGAAAGCCGACGGATCGACAATCAGCTCCGGGGCCGTGCAGCCCGTCAGGGCGATCCCGGTGCCACCCGGTTCTATCTCTCCTTGGAGGACGATCTGATGCGTCTCTTTGGCGGAGAACGGGTCAACGCCATGATGAATACTCTCCGATTGCCGGAGGATATGCCCATCGAGGCAAAACTTCTCACCGGCGTCATCGAAAAGAGCCAGGAGCGGGTGGAAAGTGCCAACTTTGCCCGCAGAAAGCACGTCTTAGAATACGACGACGTCATGAACAAACAGCGTGAATTGATCTACGATCAGCGCCGGCAGGTGCTGGACGGCAGTGACCTCAAAGAGACCGTCCTCAAGATGATGGATGATTATATCGACGGCGAAGTCGGCCGAAATCTGGCCGGAGAGGACACCACCCTTTGGAACTTCGAGGCCCTGCATCAGGAACTGGACGGCATGATCCTCACTCCCGACGATCTCCAGTATACCTCTGAAGAATTGATGGAACTGGATCCTGCCGACGTGGCCGAGCAACTGAAAGAGAAAGGGCGCCTTGCCTATCAGGCCAAGGAAGAGGAACTGGGCGCAGAGACCATGCGGGAAGCCGAGCGTGTGGTCCTCCTCCGAAGCGTGGACCGCAACTGGATGGAGCATATCGACAATATGGACGATCTGCGTCAGGGCATCGGTCTGGAGGCCTACGGCCAGCGCAATCCGGTAGTCGAATTCAAATTCCAAAGTTATGACATCTTTGATGCGATGATCGAGACCATCAAGGAAAACACCGTCCGCGGACTCTTCTCCCTGCGTCTGCGCAAAGAGGAAGAAGTTAAGCGGGAAGCGGTAGCCAAAGAGACCGGCACCAGCAGCGGTACCGACGACACCACCCCCAAGAAATCCCCCGATAAGGTGGGTAAAAAAGTGGGACCTAACGACCCCTGCCCCTGTGGGAGCGGTAAAAAATACAAAAAATGTTGCGGTAACCCTGCAAACCGAAACTGAGGTCAACGGCACTTATCTACGGCGTTAGAAGGAGAGAACCCCTATGAAAAAAATCAAACGATACCTTTTAGCCATCTTTATTATGTTGGTTGCGATCTATATCAACGGGTTGCAGCCACTCTACATGATCCCCCGGTTCGTCTCTTTTATCGGAGGGATCTTACCCCTCGTCTCAATTGCGGTACTCATTCCGAATTTCTTTGAAAAAGACAATTAAAAAAGTTCCCAGCCAGTGGCTGGGAACTTTTTTACTTTTCTAACAACTTCCAAATTGCATTCGCATAACTAACCGGGTCTTCAATGGGTAATCCCTCGATCAGCATTGCTTGGTTCAGCAAAATCTCGGAAAGGAGGGCGAGGCGGTCTTCGTCGGCGTTTTCCAGTTGGGCGAAGAGGGGGTGGCCGGTATTGATCTCCAGCACCTTTTCTGCTTTGGCGTGTTGGCCGTCGGGGGTGACGGAGAGTACCTTTTCCATCTCGATGGAGAGTTCTCCCCGGGTGGAAAGGCAGGCCGGATGGCTGACCAGACGGGCAGAGGCCTTGACGTCCGCCACCTTATCGCCGAGGGCGGTCTTGATCTTGCCCATCAGTTCCGCATACTCGTCGGTGGGCTTTTCCGCCTCGAAGCCGAGATCGGCATCGGTGATATTCTTAAACTCTTTTTCTCCGTAGGTATGGAGCATCTTGATCGCAAACTCATCCACGTCTTCGGTGAAATAAAGCAGTTCATAGCCCTTGGCCAGAACGCCTTCGGCGGCGGGCATGGAGCGGATCTTTTCTTTGGTCTCGCCGGTGCCGTAGTAGATATATTTCTGGTCTTCCGGCATCCGCTGGAGGTATTCTTTAAGGGTGGTATATGCCTCTTCCTTGGAGGAGCGGAACAGGATCAGATCCTGCAGGGCATCCTTATTCATCCCCCAATCACTGTAGAGACCGTATTTCAGCGTTCTGCCGAAGGCATCAAAGAACTTCGAGTAGGTTTCCCGATCCTTATCGCAAAGGGAGAGCAGTTCTTTCTGGATGGTCTTGGTGAGATTTTTGGAGATGGCTTTGAGCTGGTGATCCTGCTGCAACAGTTCTCTGGAGATATTGAGGGAGAGATCAGCGGAGTCCACCAAGCCCTGAACGAAGCCGAAATAATCCGGCAGAAGATCGGCGCACTTCTCCATGATCATGACGCCGTTGGAATACAGAGCCAAGCCCTTTTTGAAGTCCTTGGTATAAAAATCATAGGGAACCGTGCCGGGGACGTACAGCAACGCCGTATAGGTCAGAGAGCCTTCCACGTTGGTATGGATGGTCTTGACCGGTTCATCAAAGCCGTACCGCTGGGCATGGTAAAAGCCCTTATAATCTTCCTCGGTCAATTCCTTTTTGGATTTTTTCCAAAGGGGGATCCGGCTATTGAGGGTGGTCAGCTCGGTGTATTCTTCATATTCCTCGCTATCCTCTTTTTTACGGGAACGGGTCAGTGCCATGGTAATGGGATACTTGATAAAATCAGAATACTTCTTGACCAGATCCTGCAGGCGGTACTGCTCCAGATACTCATCG
>JAZQAE010000138.1:0-3753 GCA_045544995.1 Eubacteriales bacterium | reverse complement strand
TCCCCCTTTCCACGGACTACAGCAGTCTCTACTCTCGCGCGGATCACACATTCCAAAGCGCCTCTGTCCACCACGCGCACAGCGGCATTTCGCACGCCCTGCTCTGCCAGTACCGCTTCCACCGCGCCGCGGATGGCCGCGCCAAACTGGCCCTCCACAACAGACTCAAGCGTGATCTGAATGCCGGTACCCGGCTCGATCTCCACATAGGCATCGCTGGATTCTATTGTTCCCGCAGACGCGCATCTCACAATATCCATGATCTGGATTCTCCTTTCCTCCTGTCAACAGGAAAAAGATACAGTAACAATCTGGGTGTATTGTATAATACAATTTCACAAATTGCAAATCTTTTTCAGTTTTTCTTTGCATATTGGCACAGTTGATGTATAATGTGAGCAAGAACTTCAGAAAGGAGGGCGACAGATATGCACATAGAATCCCTTTCCCGGCTAACAGGTGAAAAAGAAGCTCTTTGGTACAGCTTTCTGGCCCAGGCAGGGCTTACACCGGATGGCGGGTGGGAGCAAACGGTTCTTCTCTGGGATGATACCGAGTTGATCGCGGCCGGCTCCCGGCAAGAGAACCTGCTGAAATACCTGGCTGTGGATCCCTTCCGTCAGGGCGAGGGTCTGCTTTCCACGGTCGTCACCGCTCTGCGGCAGGAAGCGTTCCGGCAGGGATACCGGCATCTGTTTCTGTATACCAAGCCCACGAATGAATATCTGTTCTCCTCCCTGCTTTTTTACCCCGTGGCACAAACTGACAGCGTGCTTTTGATGGAAGACAGAAAACACGGCATTTCCGACTTTCTGGATACGTTTCCCCTGCATGCCGTTTCCGGACCTGTGGGCGCGGCAGTCATGAACTGCGATCCGTTCACCCTTGGCCACCGCTATTTGATAGAAACCGCGGCGCGGGAATGCGCGCAGCTGTATGTTTTTGTTCTGTCCGAGGATAAGGGAAGGTTTTCCGCAAAGGATCGGATGGAAATGGTAAGGCTGGGTACGGAAGATCTTACGAATGTGACCGTCCTGCCCACCGGGCCGTACCTAATCTCCGGTGCCACCTTCCCCACCTATTTTTTAAAGGATCGGGAAAAAGCAGGAACCGTCCAATGTCTTTTGGACATCGAGATCTTTACCACCTATTTTGCACCTCGTTTTTCCATCACCCGACGGTACGTGGCAGAGGAACCCCTCTCCCCCATGACCGGTCAATATAATGAAGCCTTGAAAGCCCATCTTCCGGCGAAAGGGATCCGTCTCATCGAGATCCCCCGACTGGAAAAAGAGGGCATCCCCATCAGCGCCAGCGCTGTTCGGGCGCATCTTGATAAAGAGGACTGGGACGCCATCCAAAAGCTGGTTCCGCCCACCACATATCACTACCTTAAAGGAGGAAACACCCTGTGACCGAACGTCAGGAATGTCATGTATTAAGCAGCTATTTTGCCCCCCGTGGACACAAGCGAATGTATGCCCTCGGGATGCAGTTGGCTCAGTTGTACCTTTCTCCCTTTGATAAATTGATCGGCATCATCGGCGATGCCGGATCCGGTAAAAGTTCGCTGCTTCGGGGGATGTTCCCGGGTCTCGAGCTGACCAACGACGATGACGGCGTTTACGTCCGTCCTCTGCCCATTCTGGATCATGGAATAAGTTTCTTTACGCCCCACACCTACCATCTGGACGTCCGCTTTGAGAACGGCTTTACTCAAATGAGCGTTTTAGCAGACGCCATCAGCGATGCGTTGCATAACGGCAAACGGGTCATCGTGGAGCATTTCGACTTGGTTTATCCTCTTTTGGGCTTCAATGCCAATCTGTTGATCGGTGTAGGTGAGCAGATCCTCATCGCCCGTCCCACCATCTTCGGGCCGGAGCCGGACGAGATCAAAAACGACGTTTATAAGTCCCTCCATTACCGTCTGATGGCCCATACCGCCGAAGACCTTTGCGAAGAGGTCATCCCCCAGGAATTTATGGAACATTGCGGACACGGCGATATCAAGCACGGTTTTGCCCTCACCTTCCCCGATAAAAAGCCGGATTTCGATATCCGTGAGGTAGAAGCCAAGGTCAAAGAAATGATCGCCGCCGACCTGCCCATCGCCTACGCCGATAATACCCATATCAAAATCGGCGACCGACTGGTGCACTGTACCGGCCCCCGTGTTCATGTGGCGCATACCGGGCAGATCGAAAACTTTCATCTGCTGTACCACTTTATCTACGACCGCTTCAAGAAAGAGTATCTGATGATCGGTTGCGTGGGTGAAAACGCTTGGGAAAACCTAAAAAAACTGGATGCTCAGCAGGAAAAGCAATCCGACCTCATCGTATGACCGCAGAAATTACCCTCCAAGAAATGCTGGACGCAAGAGAGCAACGGGTACGCCGTCAGCAGGAACTGCTCTGCGCCTACTCCGCACCGCTCCTCTGCATCACCATGAATATTGCCGGCCCCGTCAAGACCACGCCCCTCATCGAGCGTGGGTTCCAGGCGGGGCTGGACGCTTTGGAAAAAAGGCTTTCCGGGGGGATCATCCGCCATCGGGAGATCACCCATGCCGCCACCGGCAGTACCGCTTATTATGCCGTCGATCTTCCGGCAGAAGAATTAAAAAACCTTTGCCAAGAGATCGAAGAATCCGCCCCTATAGGACGGCTTTTCGACATGGACGTGCTGACCCCAACCGGCGAAAAATTGCAACGTAAAACCCTCCGTGGTTGCCTTGTCTGCGGTGCGCCGGGACGGGATTGCGCCGCCCGTCGCCTTCATTCCGTGGCAGAATTACAGTCCGCCACCGTAAAACTTCTGACCGACCATTTTGCCAACGCCGATGGAGTGTATTTCGCCGACCTGGCGGTAAAGAGCCTCTTGGAAGAGGTCTATACCACCCCTAAGCCGGGGCTGGTGGATCGGCGTAACTGCGGAAGCCACCGGGATATGGATCTTCCCCTCTTCGAGCAAAGCGCCGAAGCGCTTCGCCCTTATTTTGAAGAGTGCTTCACCCTCGGCAGAGTCGGCACCGACCAACCGCCGGAAGAGGTTTTCCATGGCATGCGCCAGGCTGGACTGGAGGCAGAAAAACGAATGTTCCGTGCCACCAATGGGGTCAATACCCATAAAGGCGCCCTCTTTACCTTCGGCTTATTACTGGGAGCACTGGGACGGCTTTGGAACGCAGAAAATCCCACTCCCTCCCCGGAAAAAATCTGCCGGGAAGCCGGACATCTCTATGCCCATCAATTGGAAAACGACCTCTCCCAAGCCCCCAATACCGCCGGCTTGAAGCTCTTCCGAACTCATGGCATCCCCGGCATCCGGGGCGAGGCGGCCCAAGGCTTTCCTACCCTCTGGTTCCACGCCCTCCCTGCCTATCAGGATTACTGCACTTTAGGACTCTCCCCTAACGATGCCGGTGTTTATACTCTTTTGGAACTGATTGCCACCATAGAGGACACCAACCTCTACCATCGGGGCGGTCCCGCCGGCGCCAGTTGGGCAAAAAAACAGGCCGAGGCTCTTTTGAACAAAGACCCCGACCTTCAAAAAGTGAAAGCGCTGGACGATGCTTTTATTGCCCGTAATCTCTCCCCCGGCGGCTCCGCCGACCTCCTCGCCGCCACCTATTTTCTCTACCAATTAAATAAGAAACGATAGAGTATTTTTCACTCTATCGTTTTTATATATCCTATAATTTGATCCATCTTCTCGTTGGGAAAGCCCTTGACCGCTTCCAATAAT
>JAZQAE010000137.1:0-4271 GCA_045544995.1 Eubacteriales bacterium | reverse complement strand
AAAAGTACATCCTTTTTGATTGACAAATGCCCCTTCATGTGGTAAACTTTCAAATGCGCCGGTGTGGCGGAACTGGCAGACGCCCGGGACTTAAAATCCCGTGGGTAGCGATACCCGTACCGGTTCGATCCCGGTCACCGGCACCAAACAAAAAGCACCCCGATCGGGGTGCTTTTTGTTTGATGTTGGTATTCCGCATTGAACCGCATCTCTGCAGGAGATGACGGTTCAGTCGAAGCAGGCCCAAAGCTGCGATAGGCTTTGCGAACTGCGAAGTCGAGAGCACGAAGGTTTTGACGATACCGCCCGGGGCGGTCGGCAAGAACCGAGAGCGCACCGTTACCGATCACCGGCGCACCCCAATCGGGGTGCTTTTTTTGATGATTCCTTGACACTTTTTGACGAAAATGTTATACTGTTGAAAAATATTCGGAGGGGCGATATGGAAATTAATCTTCTTTATTTAATAGACGGTGCCAAGCAGGCAAAAGGCACCACCGTTATCATCGACGTCTTCCGTGCGATGTCGGTAGAGACGCAGCTGATCCTCAACCATGCAGAAAAAGTTATCCCGGTGGGGGATATGCAGATCGCCTTTGATTACCGTGATAAAAATCCAGAAACCATCCTGGTGGGTGAACGGGGCGGTGTTATTATTGACGGATTTGACTACGGCAACTCTCCTGCTCAATTAGAGGACGTGGACTTCACCGGAAAGACGGTGATCCATTCCACCAGCGCCGGTACTCAGGGCATCGCCAATGCGGTGGATGCGGATGAGATCATCGCCGGCAGTCTGCGGTCTGCCAAGGCTATTGCCACCTACATCAAAGAAAAGAATCCCGAAGTGGTCTCCATCGTCTGTATGGGTCTGGCCGGCAACAAGCGGATGCCGGAAGACGACCTCTGCGGAGAATACATCAAGAGCCTTTTGGAAGGCAACCCTCTGCCGGATCTTCAGGAACGGATCGAAGATCTAAAGGTCACCAGCGGACGGCAGTTCTTCAAGCCGGAGCATCAGCACATTTTCCCGGAACGTGACTTTGCGCTTTGCACCGACGTGGACAGTTGCCCGTTCATCCTGCGGTTAAAGAAAGATCCGGAAACCGGATTGGACTATATGGAACGAGTCGACGTACCAAATGCATAAAAAATGCACCCCGAAAGGGGTTCTTTTTTATGCCTTTACCGTTTCTTTTTCGGCACTGATCAAAATACAAGAGCCCAGCACCAATATGATCCCGATGATCATCGGGACAGAAAGCTGTTCCTTGAAGAAAATCACGCTGTAAAGGGTAGCCGCCACCGGTTCGGAGATCCCGAGCGCAGAGGCCAAGCCCACCGGGGCAGACTTTAACGAAAGAGAGAACAAGAAATACGGAATTACGCAGGTACAAAGACCCATCGCCACCAACAGAGGAAGCATCACCGGAGGCATCTTTGCCACGACGTCCGTATAGGTGGGCAGATCCAGAAAGAAGACGCCCACCAGCCCCATCACCATGAAATGATAAAGTGTTGCCGTGAGGGTGGAATAGCCATGCATCGCCTCCACCTTGGAAAGGATGCAATAAATGCTATATAGAAGTCCGGAGCCCAAGCCCCAAACGATGCCCCAAAAACTGAAGGTCAAGCCGGAAACGATGCCGGATACCAGCATACATCCTGCCAGCATGGCGATCAGGCAAAACAGTTTCTTTTTCGTGAGTTTTTCTCCCAAGAACAGCACCGAATAGGCCATCACAAAAGCCGGGCTGGTATACATCAGCACCGCCGCCGTACTGACAGAGGAGGTGCGGATCGCCGTATAGTAAAATGTGGCGGTACAAAAGACGGCCACACCGGCAACGGCGTGGAGCAAAAATTGTTTCCAGGTCACTTTATAGAGCTTTCGATTGAAAATCAAAGCGTACAACGCAATCGCAATCCCGGAGACGATGCCTCTTGTCGCCGTCAGCTGCACAGGCGAAAAGCCATAGGGGGACAAAACGTTGGAAAAGATCCCGGAAGAGCCCCACAGCATTCCTGCCATTAAAACATAGATCAATGCACTCTTTTTCATTTATTCAATTCCTCTTTGATGGATCAATTCGATTTTTAAACACTTTTTGGTTTGGGGATCCACTTCCGCCACCAGGCCGTTGATCATTCCGGGACCCTCGGCGTCGGTGATCTTCATGCGGTTTTCCGGGTCGATAAAATTATGGATACAGGGTCCCAAACCTTTTCCCAAAATACTGTGTTCCGGACCGCACATTCCAATATCGGTCAGATACCCGGTTCCGCCGGGCAGAACGGAAGCGTCGTTGGTCTGGACGTGGGTGTGACTGCCGAAGACCAAGGACACCCGGCCGTCAAAATGCCGAGCCAACGCTTGTTTTTCCGAGGTGGCTTCTCCGTGAAAATCTACCACCGTCACATCCCGGGACGTCCCGGTCTCCAAAATCTTCTCCAAAGCAAGAAACGGGTTCTCACATTTATTCATATAGAGCGACCCTTGCAGGGAAATTACCCGCAGGTCATACGGCCCCATTTCCAAACGACAATCCCCCCGTCCGAAGGAATCTCCGCACCAATTGGCCGGACGGAGCAGAAAGGGAAGTTCCTCATGGAGTTCTTCCGCTCCTTTTCGCTGAAAGGAGTGGTTTCCTCCGGTCACCACGTCGGCGCCCATGGAGAACAGCTCCTCGGCAGAGGTGCGGTCAATGCCGTTGCCGATGGCACTATTTTCCCCATTAATGATGATATGGTCGGGGCGGTATTTTCTTTTTAATGCCGGCAGGGTCTTTCTCAAAGCTTCCATCCCCCCGGCGGAGACCACGTCTCCCAGACACAATATAATCATGCTTCATCCTCGCAAAAGGGAGGGATGAAACTCTCTTTCGCCGTTTCTCCCTCCTGAATATAAGCCACCGCCCAGTTCAGAGCTTCGGCATAGTCCACCACCGTCCGGTAGGCAGACTCCGGCAACGGATGCCGTAATTCTTCCGGCAGATCCTCTCCTACCGGTGTATATTGATTCATCACACTGACGATGATTTCATCGCCGTAGGTTTCCCGCAGGTATTTGAGATTCATCATCGCCTCATGCTCCAGCCCCGGCAGGACCAACAGCCGAACGATCACGCCCCGTTTCAAAAGGCCGTCCTCGAACACCGGCGCACCGACAGCATGAACCATCGCCGCCAATGCCGTTCGGGCTACTTCAGGATAATCCGGAGCCATACTGTATCGGGCTGCCGATTCTCTTTCCGCATATTTCAGATCCGTCAGATAGACGTCCACCGTGCCGACGAGGGAACGGATGGTTTCCGCCCGCTCATAACCGCCGGTATTATACACGATCGGCAGACTTCCGCCCAGCTTGCGGTATTCGGCCACCGAGTCGATGATCCCCGTCGCATAGTGGGTCGGGGTCACTAAATTAATATTGTGTGCCCCCTGACGTTCCAGTTCTATAAAGATCTCCGCCAAAGACGCAGGGGCCCCCGATCGCCCTACGTTCTGCCGGCTGATCTGCCGGTTTTGGCAATAAACGCACCCTAGATTACATCCGGAAAAGAAAACGGTTCCCGATCCCCTTTCGCCGGAGATGGGCGGTTCCTCCCAAAAATGGAGCGCCGCCCGGGCGATCTTCATCTCTGCGCCGGCTCGGCAGTACCCCACGGTTTGCGTCCGGTCTATCCCACACTGACGGGGACAAATATCACAACGTTTAAGATCCAATTTCTTCTACCGTATAATTCTCCGGCTCGAAGGTTGTGAGATCTACTTCCGCAGGAACGATGTCCAGTTCCTCGCAGATCATCCGGATAACCTGTCCGCCCAATAGCCGACGGCCTTCGTCGGTGGAATAATGGGTACGGTCAGACATGGCGCCACGCTCGGCGGCTAACTTGGATAGGGTGTTCAGGTCGTTGATTAAGGTATCATTCTGTTTTAACGCATAAATGGCAATCTGGTTATACTGCTCGATCTCCGCATTGAACCGGCTGTGATTTCCGCCATTGCCTGCTTCATTGACTGAAGTATTGAGCGCAAAGATGAACTTGGCCTTGGGAAAGATCTCTCTCAGCTTGCGGTCGATACGGCCGATCATATAGCCATAGTATTCCGGTGTAGAAGGCGCCGCCTCGTCCACGTGCAAAAGATCCCAAAGACCCACGTTCCAATGCACCAGATCAATATCATCCGGCCAACCGCCGTCTACCTTCCAGGCCTTAGCCATCCGCAGAACGTTCTGCGTAAATTTGCAGTTGACGGGAGGATAA
>JAZQAE010000136.1:0-50160 GCA_045544995.1 Eubacteriales bacterium | reverse complement strand
CAAGTCCAACAAACTGAAGAAAAGGTTGAAGAACGATCCCAAAAACATCCTCATATTCAGGGACACCCACGAAGCGATCATTGACCGAAAGACTTTCGAAATGGTACAACGGCACTTCGCCGGACGGAAACGCCCCGACAAACAAGGCGAGATGGACAAGTATGCGGGATTCCTCTTCTGCGGTGAATGCGGCAAGCGGTTATACCTTCACCGAGGGAAAACCGTCAAGCCGGAAAACAACAACTTCCAATGCGGAGGATTCCAAAGCAGAACAACCGAATGTACTGCACACTATATCCGCGAGAGTGTCCTTGATACCATCGTACTACACAACCTCAGAACCGTGACGGCTTTCGCAAGAGATAACCCCGACGAGTTCTATGCGATGGCAACGCAGAACGGTGAGGAAGAAGCGGAAAAGTTCTACCGCAATGCCAAGCTACAAAAGGGGCAGCTCGAAAAGCGAATCCAAGACCTGGACAACATCATTCGGTGCTTGTACGAGGACAGAGTATCGGGAAGGATTACTCCCGAACGCTATGACTCAATGGCAAACGGTTATGAGCAGGAGCAGGCGGAAAAGAAACGTGAGTTGCAAGAGCTTGCGGAGAGCATCGAAAGAATGAATATGCGTGACCAATGCATACAACAATTCGTTCGTGATGCAAAGCGGTATATTGAGATGCTGCAGCTGACACCCGAACTGTTAAGAGTATTCATCCGAAGAATAGAGGTGTACGAGAAGTTCGAGAAATACTCCCGAACGGCGGGCAACCCGATCCGCATACACTACGCCTTCCGACTTCCCGAACAGGAAGGTGTCCCCGCAATCGACGTCCTCGCACAACCAACAGCAAAAACCGCATAAAAAGTAATAACCGGAAGGTTTTTACACCTTCCGGTTACATACCACTCATCAATTCTCCGTTAAGAACATCACGGAAATTGGATGGAGAGGTTTTTTGTTATTCTACAGGCTTTAAGTCCCAGATGTTTTCTGCATATTCGGTAACAGCCCGGTCGGAGGCGAAGATGCCTGCCTTGGCAATATTTACCAAGGACATGCCGTTCCATTTGAGGGTGTCGCCGTACAGTTCGTTGATCTTGGATTGAGCGCCCTTATAAGCGTTGAAGTCCGCCAGAACCATATAGGGATCGGGACCGATGAGGTAACGGACGATGGACTCGAAGTTCTTGCCGCCGATGCCGTCCTTCAGGATGGAATCCAGAAGATCCCGCATATGGGGATCGTTGCGGTAGATCTGGTCGGGATGGTAGCCGTCCGCTTTCCATTGGTTGACCTCCGGTGTGGTGAGGCCGAAGAGGAACATATTCTCGTCGCCTACCTGCTGGTGGATCTCCACGTTGGCACCGTCCAGGGTGCCGATGGTCAGGGCTCCGTTGATCATAAACTTCATGTTGCCGGTGCCGCTGGCTTCCTTACCGGCCAGGGAGATCTGCTCACTGACTTCGGCGGCAGGCATCAGGATCTCGGCCAGAGAGACCTTATAGTCTGCTAAGAAGACCACTTTCAGCATATCGCCGACGGCAGGATCGTTATTGATCATATCGCCGAGGGCGCAGATGAAGCGGATGATCTCCTTTGCCATGATATAGCCGGCAGAGGCTTTGGCGCCGAAGATAAAGGTATGGGGCTGGATCTTGAGCCCTTCATTCTTGATCCGGCGATAGAGGTCGTAGATATGCAGAGCGCAGAGCAACTGACGCTTATACTCATGCAGCCGCTTGGCCTGAACGTCGAAGATGGAATGGGGATTGACCTTGATGCCGCAGGAATGCTCGATATACTGCGCCATCCGAAGTTTATTTTGGTGCTTGATCTCGCTGAGGCGGTTCAGAACGGTGGCGTCGTCCTTATATTGCAGGAACTTCTCCAGTTCTGCGCCGTTCTTTACGAACCCGTCGCCGATCAGCTCCTTCAAAAGAGAGGTCAGGCCGGGGTTGGATTCGCAGAGCCAACGGCGATGCACGATGCCGTTGGTGACGTTGGTGAGTTTGCCGGGCATGATCTCATGGTAGTCCTTAAAGAGGTCTTCCTTGAGAATGTCGCTATGCAGGGCGGAAACGCCGTTGACGCTATAGCAACATGCTACGCAGAGGTTGGCCATCCGTACCATGCCGTCGCCGATGACCGCCATCCGGTCGATGGCGCCCCGTTTTTCGGGATGGTTATTATAGATATCCTCACAGAACCGACGGTTGATCTCCTGGACGATGGTATAGATCCGGGGGAGTCTGCCGGCAAAGAGGTGGATGGACCACTTCTCCAACGCTTCGCTCATAACGGTATGGTTGGTATAGGCCAGTGTCTTGGTGGTAATAGCCCATGCGGCATCCCAGGAATAATCGTGTTCGTCCATCAAAAGGCGCATCAATTCGGGAACGCAGAGGGCAGGGTGGGTATCGTTGATATGGATGACCACCTTATCTGCCAGGTTATCCAGGGTGCCGTATTTTTTCAAATGGTCCTGCAAAATATTTTGCAGGGAGGCGCTGACAAAGAAATATTGCTGACGCAACCGCAGGTTTTTACCCTCTTCATGGTCGTCGGCAGGGTAAAGGACACGGGAGATGGCTTCGGCCTTAGCGTCGCCTTCGCAACTCTTGAGGTATTCACCCCGGGAGAAGAGGGACATATCGAAGTTCTCCAGGCTCTTTGCGCCCCACAGACGCAGTTTATTGACGATCTTGGAGTCGTGGCCGGAGATCAGAAGATCGTAGGGAACAGCCAGTACTTTATAATAGTCTTTATGAATGGTCTTCAAGCCTTCGCTGCTCCAAAGTTCTTCCACCTGTCCGTCGAAATGGATCTCCTGGGCTTCGTCCGGACGGGGAACCAGCCAGCCGCCGCCCAATTCCAGCCAGTTATCGGGGAATTCCATCTGCCAGCCGTCGATGATGACCTGGCGGAAGATGCCGAATTCATACCGGATGGAAAAACCGGTGGCAGGGTAGTTGCAGGCGGTGAGGGAGTCCAGATAGCAGGCTGCCAGACGGCCAAGACCGCCGTTGCCGAGGCCTGCGTCCGGCTCCATCTCATAGAGTTGGTCTAAATCGGTGCCAAACTCTTTGAGGGCTTCCCGGACTTCGTCCTCCATGCCGAGGTTATAGAGGTTATTTTTGAGAGATCGGCCGATGAGGAATTCCATGGACATATAATAGACCTTTTTGCTCTCCTGACGAGAGATCTCTTTGTTACCGGCCTTGCGGCGACGTTGCAGCTCCGAAAGGACCATGCCGACGACACTTTCATACATCTGACGGACGGTAGCGTCCTCTGCGTCGCAAGCGAATTTGGCCGCAACGGCCGCTTGAATTTTTTCTTTGATTTCCTGTTGCGTCATGGGTTTTTGTTTTTTCTCCTTATATGGTTTTGTAGAGCGTCTGATAGGCGAGCACGCTGGGACCCCAGCTGTAATCCCCGTTCATGGCGTTCTGAATTGCTTGTTTGAAGTTCTTTTTGTCGTTGAAAAGTTCCATCGACCGCCAAAGGGCGTTTGAAAAGTCTTCCGGGTGGAAGGTCTGGAAGGTGATGCCCCGTCCGGTGCCATCCTCTGCGTTATAGGGAAGGACGGTATCGGCCAATCCGCCGGTGGTATGGACGATGGGGAGGGTGCCGTAGCGCATGGCGATCATTTGTGCCAATCCGCAGGGCTCGAATTCGCTGGGCATCATAAAGAAATCGCATCCGGCATAGATCCGTTGCGCCAGATTGCCGTCGAAGGCCAAAATCACCCGAAGGTTTTCCGGATACCGCTCCGCCGCATCCCGCAGGAAGGCTTCGTAACGGGGATCGCCGGTGCCCAGGATGACCACCTGCACCGCTTGAGAGAGCAACCAGTCCAGCTTGGCAGTCAGAAGATCCAAGCCTTTTTGGTGGGTCAAGCGGGTGACCATGCCAAAGAGGGGAATCTCATCGGTTTTCGGCAAGCCCAACTCCTCTTGCAGAGCATTTTTATTCTTGACCTTTAATTCAAGGTTCTCTACCGTATAGTTTTGCGCAATCCGCTGATCGGTGGCGGGATCAAAGAGATCGGTATCAATGCCGTTGACGATGCCGGAGACTTTCCAAGCCCGTGCCTGCAGGATGTGCTCCAATCCGCAGGACTTGGGAGGAGACATGATCTCTTCCGCATACCGCTCGGAAACGGTGGTGACCCGATTGGCACACTCGATGGCGCCTTTCATCAGATTGATGCTGTTATCGTAGTACAAAAGGGGCTTGACCTCTTCGCCCAGACCAAAGATATTGCCCAGTTGGTAGGGGTCGTATTTTCCTTGGAACTCGATATTGTGGATGGTGTAGACGGTGCGGATATTGCTATAGCCCGGACGGTCACGGAACTGGGTGTCTAAAAGGACGGGAACCAGGCCGGTATGCCAGTCATTACAATGGAGGATCTCCGGATAGAAGTCAATATAGGGCAGACACTCCAAGATGGCCCGGGAGAAGAAAGCGAACCGCTCGCCGTCGTCAAATTCACCGTAAGTCTGGGTGCGGTTGAAGTAGTAATCATTCTCTAAGAGATAATAGGTTACCCCTTCGACTTGGGCGGTATAGATATTACAATGCTGATTGCGCCAGGAGTTATGGAAATAGAATTCCCCCAGAAGGGAGCATTGCTCTTTCCATACCGGAGCAATGGCGCTGTAGTAGGGGAGGATGACCCGAACGTCGTCCCCTGCCCGGCAAAGGGCTTTGGGGAGGGCGCCCGCCACATCGCCCAGACCGCCTACCTTGATGAACGGGGCGGCTTCACTTGCTGCATAAAGAATTTTCATAGATTATACCTTCTTGCCTTTTCCGATGACAAAGGGGAGGGCAGGGGCTCCCTGCATCTCCACGCCTTCGCTGACGGTCACATTTTTATCGGCGATCGTATGAGAGACCTTTGCGTTTTTGCCGATCACGCTCTTTTGCATGATGATGGAGTCTTCCACCACGGCGCCTTCCTCGACGGTGACACCACGGAAGAGGACGGAATTTTTAACCGTTCCTTTGATGACACAGCCGTCTGCGATCAGGCTGTTTTCCACCTCTGCCTGGAAGTCGTAGAGGGTGGGAACGGAGTCCTTGACCTTGGTATAGACCGGCCGTTCTGCCGGGAAGAGTTCGGTTTTCAATTCCGGTTTTAGCATATCCATACTGGCGGCAAAATAATCTTCCACCGTCCGGATGATCCGGGCATAGCCGGGATGGCAATAGGCCTGGATCCGGCGGGTGCTCAGATTCTTTTGGATCAGTTCCCGATTCATGTTGGTAAAGTCACTATTATCTGCTTCGTCTAAGAAACTCATCAGATCTTTCTTATTCATCACGCAGGCACCCAAAGCAACGTTTTGCGGGGCTGCGGAGGCTTCGTGCTGATAGGTGATGGTCTCGATCTGTCCGTCTGCATTGGGATGGACGATCATCTCACCGATTCCGGCAGGAATATTGCCATAGGCAAGGGTAAGATAGGCCTCGGTCTCCCGATGGGTACGGATCATGACTTTCAGATCAATATTGGCGACAGTGCCGCCGAAGGACATGACGACCAGCTCTGCCGGCTGATCGGCAATAAATCCTTTGACCGCCCGCAGGGCATCCAGCCGACCGCGAACCGATGCGGTCAGTTCCGGACGGGAGAGGGGAGAGAGCAATTTGATGCCTTCTTTTTTACGGTTGAGATCCCAAGCTTCGCCATTTCCCATATGGTCGATCAAAGAACCGTAGTTTTCTTTACAGATAACGCCGATATTCTGAATACCGGCATTGACCATATCGGAAAGAGAAAAGTCAATGGTGCGGTACCGGCCGGCAAAGGGAAGAGCCGACGGAGTACGGGCATGGGTCAATTGATTTTGAGGGGTGTTTTCACTGTAATGATCGCTGAAGATCATGCCGAGAGCTTTCATGGTTATTGACACTCCTTTCCGGTATTGGGCTTAATCATTTCTTTGGGGAGAACCACCTGTCCGGCCTTGACCACGGCGCCGGAGCCGACCACGGCGATGCCCCAGTCCCCGTCATAATTTTCCGGCTCTGCGCCGATGACGGCGCCGTCCTCGATGACGGCATCGTCGGCGATGATGGCATATTTGACGGTGCAGTTTTTACCGATCTTGGCATTTTGCATCACGACGGCGGAGTTCAGGGTGGTGCCGTCTTCAATGGTGACGCCGTTGAAGAGGACGCTGTACCAGAGCTTACACCCGCTCAGGACACAGTTTTCGGTAATCATAGATTCCCCGATCTCGACGCCCTTGCCGATATACTGGGGAGTCAGGTTCTGATCGTGCCGTGCGTAGATCCGCCAGGCAGGATCGGCGAGATTGAGGGGAATCTTGGGATTGAGCAGATCCATATTGGCTTCCCAGAGGCTTTCGATGGTGCCTACGTCCTTCCAGTAGCCTTCAAAGGGATAGGCGAACATCTGCTCGCCGGCATTCAGCATCTTGGGCAGGACGTCTTTCCCGAAGTCTTTGGAACTATTGGGATCCTTCTCATCCTCGATGAGGTAATGACGCAGTTTCTCCCAGGTGAAGATATAGATACCCATGGAAGCCCGGTCGCTCTTGGGATGAGCCGGTTTCTCTTCAAATTCATAGATATGATCGTTATCGTCTGCGTTGACGATACCGAACCGGCTGGCCTCTTCAATGGGAACCTGCAGGGTGGCGATGGTGGCATCGGCGCCCTTTTCCTTATGAAAGTCCAACATGGCGCTGTAGTCCATTTTATAAACGTGGTCTCCGGAGAGGATCAGCACGTATTCCGGATCATACTTTTCAATGAATTGGATATTTTGATAGATGGCATTGGCGGTGCCGGCATACCATTCGCCGGTGGAGCCGGAGACGTACGGGGGCAGGATATGAACACCGCCGTTCATCCGGTTGAGATCCCAGGGTTGACCGTTGCCGATATAACTATGTAACTCCAAAGGACGGTACTGGGTCAGCACACCCACGGTGTCGATCCCGGAGTTGGTGCAGTTGGAGAGGGGGAAGTCGATGATACGGTATTTACCGCCGAAGGGAACCGCAGGCTTTGCCATTTCCTGTGTCAATACATATAGACGGCTGCCTTGACCGCCTGCCAGCAACATGGCCAGCATTTCTTTTCTTTTCATACGTTACTCCTTCCGATTTTTAGGTCTGTAGTTATAAAATGTCGCAGAGAACGGGGGGAGGTGCAGGTTGGCCGATGCATCAAAGCCGTGGAAGGGTTGCTCCGTGACGGTGATGCGTTTTTTAAATCGGTCTTCTCCGCCAAATCGTGCTTCATCGGAACAAAGCTTGAGGGTCAACGTTCCGGGTTCCGGAAGCCCTAAGTTATAATCTATGAGGTCGTACTCTGAAAAATTCACGATGGTCAGCAGAGTATCTTTTTTTCCTTTTCTAAGGAACGCCAGGACGCAGTTATCAGTATCGTCCAGAGAGATCCATTCAAAGCCTTCCCAGCCGGAGTCTTGCTCCCAGAGGGCCGGCGATTTGAGGTAGAGACGGTTTAATGCTCTGGTGTAGTCCAGCATCTGCCGATGAGGCTCATACTCCAGAAGCATCCAGTCCAATCCTTGCTTTTCGTTCCATTCAATGAACTGACCGAACTCTCCGCCCATGAAACGCAGTTTCTTGCCGGGATGGCCCATCATATAGCCAAAGTACGCTTTGAGGTTTTGGAACTTCTCTTCGTAGGTGCCCGGCATCTTGGAGAGGAGAGAGCATTTTCCGTGAACCACCTCGTCATGGGAGAGGGGGAGGATATACTGCTCGGAATAGGCGTAGGTCATGGAGAAGGTCAGCATATTCTGCATCCCGTGCCGGAAGAGGGGCGGTTCTTTGATATACTTCAGGGTATCGTTCATCCAGCCCATATTCCATTTGAAGTCAAAACCCAGTCCGTCAAAATCCGTGCCGGTCACGTGGGGCCAGGCGGTGGATTCCTCTGCCACGGTGATGGCGCCGGGGAAGGAGGCGTGGACTTCTGCATTGAATCTCTTTAAAAGCTCGACGGTTTCCAGATTGCCGGTTCCGCCATACTGGTTGGCACTCCATTGACCGTCGTTTTTACCGTAGTTGCGGTAAAGCATGGAGGCTACCGCATCTACCCGCAGGCCGTCGATATGATAGTGCTCCAGCCAGTTACAGGCACTGGAGATGAGGAAACTGCGCACCTCCGGCCGGCCATAGTCGAAGATCCGGGTGCCCCAGTCCGGGTGATCCCGCATCAGGGGGTCGGTATATTCGTAGCAAACGTCTCCGTCAAACTCAAAGAGTCCGGCGGCATCCCGGGGAAAGTGCGCCGGCACCCAGTCCATGATCACGCCGATTTCCCGCTCATGGCACCGGTCGATGAATTTCATCAGGTCGTGAGGGGTGCCGTACCGGGAGGAGGGGGCAAAATAGCCGGTCACCTGATAGCCCCAGGATTGATCGAAGGGATATTCGCTGAGGGGCATCAGCTCGATATGGGTGTATCCCAAGTCGGTGACGTAGTCCAAAAGCCGGTCTGCGATCTCGGTGTAAGAGTAAAAGGTCCCGTCCTCTTTCAATTGCCAGGAGCCTAAATGGACTTCATAAATATTCAACGGGCGGTTGCGGTAATCCGTCTTGCCACGTTTTTTCATCCATTTGGCGTCCTGCCATTGATATCCGTCAATGTCGTAGAGCTTAGAGGCGGTGTCCGGCCGGAGGGCAAAATGGGTGGCGTAAGGGTCTGCTTTAAAAAGCGTTTCCCCCGAAGGGGCGCCGATGGCGTATTTATACGCATCGTAGGTGCCGAGTCCTCCGACAGTTACTTCCCAAACTCCTCGGTCATCCGTTTTGAGCATGGGGACGGCGCCGGTATCCCATCCGCAGAAGTCTCCCACCAGGGAGACCCATCTTGCATGGGGAGCCCACACCCGGAACTGCCATCGCCCATCCGGAAGCGGATGGCTGCCGAAATAGCGGTAGGCACGGAAGTTATTGCCGGTAAAAAAAAGATCTCTGGGATATATAGTCTGATCCAATTTTACACCACTCCTTTATACTATACATAATTATATTATAACTCATTTCTCTTAAAAAGACAAAGAATTTTGCCGATTCCATAAAAATCCATTTATTGCATAAAATATCCGCTTTTGTTTTGGTTAATTTTAACAAAAAATATCGGGAAATGTTTCCTGATTTGTGATAATTAATGAATCGCTCTTGACATTTCTCAAAAAAAGCATATGATATTAAGTATGGTTTTATTTGATAGCAGAAAAATTGAATATAAGCGTCCTTTCGGGGCGGTCCGTGCCGGGGAATCCCTCTTTTTACGGGTGGTTCTGAAAGACGAACCCGTGTGTAAGCGAATCCGTGCACTCTTTCGTTATGAGACCGGAGAGACAGAGACCGGCTATCTTTTGCAAGAGGAGGAAAGCCAGGCTTTTTCTGCCCATTTGCAGTTGCAGACGGTGGGGCTTTGTTTTTATCGGTTTGAGGCGGAAAAGGAGGACGGCGGTCTGCTCTTTATCGGCACTTCGGACGGCGTCCACGCCACCATTGGCGATTGGCTCCCCGAGTGGAGACTGACGGTCTTTGAGCAGGATTTTGAAACCCCGGCGGAACTGGCCGGCGGAATTTGGTATCAGATCTTTCCGGATCGCTTTTATAAAGGTGAGATGGCACCGCCAAGACCGGTAAAAGGCCCCCGGATCTACCATGATACCTGGGCGGAACGTCCGCTTTTTGTGCAAGACCGTCCGGATTTTAAAGGAAACGATTTTTTTGGCGGTAATTTGGTCGGCATTCGGGAAAAGCTTCCGTATTTAAAAGAATTAGGGGTGGATCTCCTTTATCTTAATCCTATTTTTGAGAGCGGAGAGAACCATCGCTATAGTACGGCGGATTACGAACAGGTCGATCCCCTTTTGGGGGAAGTGGCGGATTTTGAAGCCCTTTGCCAAGAGGCGGAGACGCAGGGGATCCGGGTGGTGCTGGACGGCGTCTTTTCCCATACCGGCGCCAATAGTAAGTACTTTAACCGTGAGGGGTTGTACCCCGAAACGGGGGCTTACCAGAGCAAGGACTCGCCGTACTACCACTGGTATCATTTTATTGAGTATCCGAAAAAATATGATTGTTGGTGGGGATTTGATTCTCTGCCTTGCGTCAATGAACTGGCGCCGGACTTTATGGAGTATATCAACGGTCCTCAAGGCATCGCCCGTCTTTGGATGGAGCGTGGTGCTTTCGGTTGGCGGTTGGACGTGGCAGACGAACTGCCGGACGGATTTTTGGAAGCCTTCCGCCGTCGGGTCAAGGAGACCAGAGAGAAGAGTCTTATCATCGGCGAGGTCTGGGAAAATGCCGTGGAAAAGGTCAGCTACGGTGCCCGCCGCCGGTTCCTTTTGGGAAAACAGTGCGATACGGTGATGAACTATCCTTGGCTGGAGGCGACGGTAGCGCTCTTAAAGGGCGGGAAAACGGAAGACTTCTATCATGCCGTGATGGACATCATGGAAAGTTATCCTCAACCGGCGTTGCGGTGCTTGATGAATATTCTCTCTACCCATGATACCGCAAGAATTCTCAACCGGCTGGGCGCAGAGTTTATTCCGCCCCGGGAATTCCAGGCGGATAATTATCTCTCTGTCGAGCAACGGAAAAAGGGTGCGGAGCTTTTGAAAAAAGCAGCCTTTTTGCAGTTCTCTCTGCCGGGTATTCCTTGCATCTTCTATGGCGATGAATTGGCCATGGAGGGTTATGGAGATCCCTATTGCCGGGGAACCTATCCTTGGGACGGGGGCGATTGGGAGATGCTGGGCTTCTATCAAAGGATGGCGAAAGTCCGCACGGCCCATCGTCCGGATTTCGCCGGCGATTGTACCTTTGAGGCTTTTGAAGATCAAGTCTTGATCTTTGAGCGGGGAAACATTCGGGTCGTGATGAATCTCGGTGAGCAACCGCTTAACGTGGAGGGGGAACTCCTCCTGGTCGAAGGCTTTGAAAACGGGCAACTTCTTCCCAATGGATTTGGTTGGTTTTTGAAATAATTAAAACGGACTGTCATGGACAGTCCGTTTTATATAAAGGGCGAAGTACCGTTGCGACATGGCGGTCTTTTGTAATAGTCAGGACACAACAAATGTTGCATGTACGCTTGGTTATCACTTTAATTTCATTATTTATTACCATAATAACTGTATTTTCGGAAAAAGGATAATTTCTAATATGCGTATCAATTAATTCATTCGTTTTTATGTTATGCGTTTTCATTAATAAATAAATTCTTTTTTGCAAAATATTACACCTCTTTTTAAGAAATAATACCCCATATGGAGCATTTTGTCAACTCCGTATGGGGTATTAGTTTATATTTTTCTCATAATAGTTAAAAGGGGGTATTTATGTTGCGATTTAGAGATTTGAGGGAAGATCACGATCTGACCCAGCAACAATGCGCAGAGATTGCAAATATCAGCAAAAACTCCTATATTCGTTATGAGAATGGGCTTCGTGCCGTCCCCAGCGATGTGATCATTGCTTTCGCAAAATACTATAATGTTTCTGCAGATTATCTTTTGGGTCTAACGGACCAGTTGAGAAAATTAAAATAAAAATCTCCCCGATTGGGGAGATTTTTTATTGAGCAGAATAAACGGTCATGCTCACGCCGTTGTCTTGCACCAGAATATCTTGGGGCAGGCGGGAGAATTTCCACGTTACGTAGATATCGCCGGCGGCGCCGGAGATATTGGCGATCTGGATGAAATAGACGACCCAGAAATAACTTGCAGGGACGATGCAATTCAAGAGTAAGAGCACCACTCCCCAGATCAAGACGGGAGCAAGGGCAATCACGACGTAGCTTTTCTTGTTATAAAAGTCGTCGCTTCCGGCAAAGGCATAAAGGCCGGTGAAACCGTAGCGGACTTTTTGCGTACCGAAGGCTTTCATGGTGATGCCGTGAACCAGTTCGTGCAGGATCATGTAGAGAATTATTCCCGCAAGCAATACCAAAAAGCGTAAGAAATATGCCAATAGTCCTTGGGTCATATCGAACAGCGTGAAAAAGGAAACGAAGGGTTGCATAAGACCCACCATGACGGCACCTAAAATCAAAGCAATTCCGTTGATCAATAGGGCGAGTTTTTTATCCTTTTGCAGGTCGATCGAAAGGAGTTCCCGATAGCCGGGCGGGAGTTGCTGAAGGGCATTCATGACTGAAGTTCCTTCATCAGTTCCGGCAGGGCAAGTTCAAATTTCACGCCGTACCAATGGTTCGGATCCTGCTGGGTGATCTCGATACACTTGAGGGTATAGTCTGCGGCAATTTTTGCTGCTTCCGGAGCTGTCTTTCCGTTCAAATAGGCGCCGGTAAAGGCAGAGGCGTAAACGTCGCCGGTGCCGTGGCTTCCCTTGGGGAATTTATAGTGTTCGTAGTAGGAATAAACGCCCTCTTCATAGACTACCACGCCGGTTCTGCCTTCGGCATAAGATACGCCGGTCAGTACTACGGTCTTGGCACCGTTTTCAGCTAAGGCGGTCAAAAGTTGGTCGATGTAGGCACGGTCGTAAACTTCTTTATATTCTATGCCGGTCAGATAGCAGGCTTCGGTGATGTTGGGAAGGATGATGTCCGCCGTGAAGCAGAGCCGTTTCATGGCATTGGCATACTCCAGGTCAAAGGCCGGATAGAGTTTGCCGTTATCCCCCATGGCCGGATCCACGATCCGGACCCCTTCTTCGGTCAGCAGGGTATCCATCATGGCTTTTACGTCGTCGATCTGCCCGATACTTCCAAGATAACCGGTATAAATGGCATCAAAGCGAATTCCCTCTTTCATCCAATGCTGATGGATGCCGGGAATATCCTCCGCCAAGTCCCGGACGGTAAATCCGGTGAAACCAGCGGTGTGGGTGGAGAGTACCGCCGAGGGGAGAATACAGGTCTCCATGCCGCAGGCGGAAAGGATGGGCAACGCTACCGTCAGAGAGCATTGTCCGACACAGGAAATATCTTGGATGGTTAAAATTTTACGATAGGGCATGAAAGCCGCCTCCTTTTAGTTTTTTATGAGAGTATTATAATACTTGGGTGAGGAAAAAACAAGGCTTTTTTTGAGGAAGAGAATTGGGAAGGGGGAGAAATGGGGCGGAGATACTCTCCGCTCTCGGTTTTGGGGAAAAAAGTGGCGGAGATACTCTGCGCACTCGAATGGTGAAAGAAGAAATTAGGATTGGAGATACTCTGCGCTCTCGGTTTTTGCCGACCGTCCCGGGCGGTGGCGGCAAAACCTTCGTGCTCGAGACACGCCGGTTCGCAAAGCCTATCGCGGCTTTGCGACCGGCTCAACGAACCTTTTTCGTCTTACGAAAAAGGTTCAAATCTGCCCGGATGGGCCACCAAATAAAAACAGCACCCTTTTGGGTGCTGTTTTTATTTGGTGAGCCTTTACCTTTGGAATACGAACGCCCTGCTGTAATCCGGCGTCAATCTCCTTAATGGTAATAGTGCGTTTATCTCCCGAATAATTAAAGGTTAAAACAAGCTTATCATCATAGACAAAAACCGAATTGATGAAGGTCTTTATAAGCCGCTTTTGGCTTTCGAGGTCAGTATAGTCCATTTTGGTAAACTGATGCAGAAACTCTAAAATATCCTCTTTCTTCAGACTCAGATCTTCCTTCAGTTTTGCCGCAGTCAAGGCGGATTTTAGTTCTGCCTTTTGTTCTTCCAGTTCATCCATTCGTGCCTTCGTACTCTCGTTAAAGATACCTACCTCAATCGCTTTCAGTAAATTACTAATGGATTTCTCTGTATCCTGATATGCTTTCTGCAAGGACTTGGTATATGAGGTATCCGTATTTTGAGCCGAATAATACCGATACGTATTCTCGGCAATCTCATTTAAAAGTGCCTCGTCATTCACCAATTCTACCGCATAATCAATAACCACGTTTTCTATCCATACCTGTCGCACCGCCTTTTTGGTGCACAGTTTTTTCTTTTGTGCGGTGCAGATATAATAATGATGTCTTGTACCGGTTTTACTTGTTCCGCAAACACCGACCATCATTGTCCCACACTTACCGCAAAAAAGTTTTTCGGTTAGCAGATAATCTACTTTTGCCTTTTTATGCGCGGCGGCTTTCTGATTATATTTCAAAAGTTCCTGCACTTTATTAAAGGTTTCGGTATCTACGATAGGCGGTATTGCATTTTCAATGCACACTTCGTTGTTATACGAATAAACACCGATATATTTTTTGTTTTTAAGCATTCGATGTAAACTGTTATGCGTGAAAGGTTTGCCTTTTAAAGTCCGAAGACCTCTCGCATTAAGCTCGTTTACAATTTCCGTAACCGTTTTACCTTGTGCATACAAATCGAAAACAAGTTTAACGGTCGGCGCGTGTTTCGGATCAATAATAAATTTCTTGTTTTCATCGGTGGTATATCCTAACGGACGGGTACCGCCCGTGCATTGTGCTTTCATCGCACTGGCTCGCATGCCTCTACGAACATTTTGAGATAACTGTTCGGAATAATAAGCCGCCATACCCTCAATTACGGATTCAAGGATAATTCCTTCGGGTGTGTCGGGAATTGCTTCCGCAACATAATAGATTTTAACACCGTTTTTCTTTAGGTGATACTTGTTTAAAGCAATTTCTTCCTTGTTTCTGCCGATGCGGTCGGTTTTCCAAACGATAAGAGCATCAAAAGCGTGTTTGGCAGCATCGGCAAGCATTTGCTGAAATTGCTCTCGGTTATCGTTTCTTCCTGTTTGCGCCCTATCGGCATATACGTGAATAATTTTTAGGTCGTGTAATGCCGCAAAGCGTTCAGCCTCCGCAACCTGACCTTCAATCGACTGTTCACCTTGTCTATGACTCGAAAAACGGGCATAAACAACAGCGTTCATTATATTACTCCTTTATCGTGTCTAAATTTAATGCCATTCTCGCCATATTGCGATCCTTCAGATTGGCTTTATCGTATGCACGTGCAACTTCAAGAGCATACGGCGATAATTCAGTCGGTACATATGCTTCTTTTCCCATCCATACTGTAAGCGGAATTTGCAGTGTTTCTGAAAGTCGCATTGCGATAGTAAGCGGTGCATCTTTCATGCGACGGGTAATAATCGTTCTTACCTGATGATCGGTAAGTCCGGTAATACCACACACCTGCGGGATATTTAATCCTAAGATGTCGTAAGTGATTTCAATAAATATTTCGTAAAAGGGTTTTCCTCGCAATGATTCGCACAGTTCCCTAAAGGATGCTTCAAATTCGGTGTCATGAATCATATAATCCACAGAAACATTTAACTTTTGAGCATATTTAAGGACTTGATCTATTTTGGGGGTACGCTGGTCAAGTTCGTATCGGCTTAACATTTGCTTGGAGGTGCCTACCTTCTTCGCAAATTCATCCTGCGTCATATTCATTTCCTTACGAATCTCTCTAAGGCGCTCTCCAAAAGTAACAAAATGAATTTCCTCTACGGGCATACTCTCGATGTATGCCTGTATTTTTTTGTTCTCAGCCATAAAGTCATCTCCTTTTTTGACATCTGCAAACACATTATAGCACATTAAATCAACTGTTTCAAGTATAAATTGTAATTTTTGCAGAAAAATCTCCAAACGCTTGACTTTTGGTGATTTTATGATGTATAATTAACTTGCAAGTCATCCAAACGGCGACCTATAATATCAAAGCAAAATCAAATATCCGTTTGGAAATCAAATTGCGTCAGGAGGTGATAACCGCTATCCCCGGTATTCGGGTAGATCCGAAAAGCATTCCAGAAATGGAAATGAAATTATTATGTGCAACGTTTTTAGAAGCAACTATACGCTTTTGCAAGGAGCGTAAGAATAGTGATTTTTCTAAGAACACTTGTGCAGAGAAAGGAGGAAACACCTATGGATCAAAAGACGGCTGATATGCTTCGAGAGAAATATCCCAATTTTATTCCATTGGAAGAAGCATCAAAGTATTTGGGTGTATCGCCCAGACAGTTATCCAGGCTTATTGCAGAAGGTCGTGAGCCTTATGCGCTGCTTGGCGGAAATATCGGTATGCGACAGAAATATTCTCGTGTTTATACCGGTCGGTTGATTGCTTATCTGCGCGGCGAACCGCTGGATTAACAATTAACAATAACCTTTCGTAAGGGAGGTGGTTGTCTTCTGATAGAGCAATCAATATTTAATGTCAGGTGATAAGAACAGGCTTAATGCTTATTCGTATCACCTGATTTTTGTTAGGAGGTTTTTAATGAAACTACACGATAATCAGCTTCGGTTGATACGGCATCTTATTAGATTCAACACATTGGATTATCCAAGCTGTCTTAAAGTATTAGATACAGAAAACACCGGCGATAGAGTTGCTTTGTCCTACGCTTTTCGTCCGCTTACCAAGAATGATTACATATCTAAAAATAAAAAAGGCATTGTAAAAATTCTTCAAAAAGGAAAAGAACTATTCCCCGATGAAAGACGCTTAATATCAGATGGTAGCAATACCACGGGAAAAGAACGGGTGTTGTATGTATCGAGAACGGCGGTATTGATGGAGAAAAATGGTGTAATCATTACTGACAAGCTGCCAAGAAACAGAAAACCGCACTTCATTCCATCTGCCTGTTGGCGCAATATTGCTAAAGGCATTTTATCCGCCACTCGTTTTGCAGGAATATTGTGTGCTTATGATAAAAAATACGCTGTTTACGATATAGGTGACGGAAATATGGAATGGCAGTTACGTGCAGAAAGTTCTTTGTTCTATACCAAATACGGCTCGAATGAAACCAAAGCCGATGGGATTATTTTCATTTGTGATGATAAAAAACGCGAAAAGATTGCGAAGAATATTATTCGCCAAACTATGTGGCACCGCCGTACGTTGTTGGAAGAACAATATACTGAACGCAACAAACCCATCAGTTACTCTCGTTCACCGATACGCTTACGTGCTCAGTATGAGCGGGTTTATCTAATTGAGCGCAGCAACCTAAAAGACGGGTTAAAGTGGGTTTACAGGGAAGAACATATCATCAACAACACCGTTGAAGATGGTGCACCGATTCGTAACGCTCAAGAAGGCGATATTGAAGTGTGGCCGGACAGATATTTTATCAACCCAGCTTACGATTTGCTCAAACTTGTGTATTTCTTTTCTACGGTTAAGATGTGTGAAGCATTAGCAAAAAAAGATTCTTTTTCCGTTTCGGATGTTAGATATTCCATTATAATGCAAGAAACAGATCTGTCGATTATAGGTATGTATCCCGATGTTAAAGATTCAGAAAGGGTGAATGTTTATGTTTTTAAATTTGAAGACAACACTTAAAAAGATCGATAAACTTATAACCGAGGCAAAGGGTGTTGATGCAGAAAAATTAGAACACGCTTACAGAGAGATCTTGCGGCTACGAGCACAGGTACGCGGTGCTATAAACGACTTGGAAGATTTCGGCGGATGCAAAAAAGAACAACCCGAAGTTTCTTCTGTCACCTGCTCAAATATCACCAATAAGCGTGTTGTAACTATAAAAATCAACGAACCGTTACCTGCGCTTAAAGAACTAACAGAGGCGGTTGAACTGCATTGGGTAAAACTGATACATCAAGCAATCGCCGAGGAGGGCAAGACGGGTATTCCAAAATTCAAAAAGGCGTTCGTGTTGATTGAGATCACAACACCGAAAGGTACTAAAAACACAAAGGTGTGGGACACCTCGAACAGAGCCATCAACGTTATCATCAATAACCTGAAGGGTATCTTTTTTGATGATGATAATTTCGAGCATATGGCGTGTGGCATTGTAGCAGACTGGGGTGGAATCGGCGAAACAATCATCCGAGTCTGTGAGCTTGATGACCTTTTGGGGTGTGCAGTTTTCGGTGCAAAAACATAAAGACCATGACGTTTTTCAAAACGTCATAGAGAATTTGAAGCTGTATTTTAAAATCAGACTCAAAAGATGCAAAAATGTGCCGATTTGCCGCAATAATCAATCTCGGTCTGACATAGAAAAGCCGCGAAAGCCGATGGGTTCTGTGAGGGGATTTCGCCATTGGCGAAATTTCCGAGCAGAACAGGCAGAGAGGGCCCGGCAGTCATAGGGGCAAACCGTGCGAGTGTGATGTATGCGAGCAACGTGTTTGCCCTTTTATAATTCTTACAATGCGATAATTTTGATGTAAAATGTTATTCGAGGTGAGGTGGTATGACGAACATATACGGATATGTGCGCGTTTCCAGTACGGATCAAAATGAGGACAGGCAATTGATAGCTCTGTCCGAGAAAAATATCCCGCAAAGAAATATCTATATTGACAAGCAATCGGGCAAGGACTTTGAGCGCCCAGAATACAAACGGCTCGTCAAACGATTAAAACCGGGTGATCTACTCTACATACTCAGCATAGACCGTTTAGGGCGAAACTACGAAGAAATACAACGGCAATGGCGAGTATTAACTAAGGATATCGGCGTTGATATTTGCGTGATTGATATGCCCTTGCTCGATACTCGAAACGGCAAGGATCTTATGGGAACTTTCATAGCTGATTTAGTGTTGCAGATTCTTTCTTTTGTAGCCCAAAGCGAACGCGAAAACATCAAGAAACGCCAAGCGGAAGGTATCGCCGCTGCAAAAGCAAAAGGGGTTAAGTTTGGTAGGCCAGAGAAAAGCGTTCCTGATGATTTCCCCAGACTGATTCGGGAATGGGAGAAAAACAAGCTGTCTTTTTCTGAACTTTTGGAACACTGCAATATGAGCGAAGCTACATTTTATCGGCGCTTGCGTGAATATCGTTTGGTAAATAAACGAAAATAGGCTCTCAAAAGGTGTACCTTTTGAGAGCCTAAATTATAATGATAAATTATACCATAATCTTCCTTAAAACGCAATACAAAGGAGATAAAAACTTAAATTTCGTTAATTTTTGTAATAATAAGTAAAAAATACGGTTTGACCTCTGCCATTATCAAAAAGTACACCTTTTGACAATGGTTAAACTGGAGGTAAAACGAATGAACAAAAAGAGTATTTTGAAGAAAACACTCGCAGTAATCGTTGCCGTCGTGCTTATGATTGGTATTTCTTTTGGCACAGCAACGATCATCCACAAAAAAGGCAGTGTCCCTGCTTCGACTACCATTACAAATGGCTTGTCGGCCTATGAATTGGCGGTAGAAAACGGTTATAAAGGCACTGTGCAGGAATGGCTTGAATCCCTGTCCGGTAAATCCGCCTATGAGATCGCAGTGGATGGCGGCTATAAAGGAACAGAGGCCGAATGGACTACTGCGCTCACAAAACTGGCAAACAGTGATGCGGTTGGAATAAAAACGGCATCTTTCAACGCAAAAGGCGAACTTGTTTTGACTCTTGCCGATGAAACAACGATAAATCTTGGCAAAGCGGTTGGTGTCGATGGCGCAAATGGAAAAGACGGAATCAACGGTCAGGATGGTAAGAACGGTACCGATGGCAAAGACGGTGCCAATGGAAAAGATGGTGTAAACGGCAAGGATGGTATCGGCATTTCTGATGTTGACATCAACGATGCCGGTGAACTTGTGCTGTCCTTTTCTGACGAAAAGACCGTTAATCTCGGCAAGGTTGTTGGTACAAGCGGATTGAACGGCCTTTCCGCATACGAAATTGCTGTTTTGACAGGTAAAACCACCGCAACCAGCGAAGCTGAATGGATCGATAGCCTTAAAGGCGCAAAAGGTGACAAGGGTGATACCGGCGCAACCGGCGCTCAAGGTCTCAAGGGTGATAAGGGCGACCAAGGTGAAAAAGGCGATACAGGATCTGCCGGCGATACCCCTTACATAAAAAATGGCAATTGGTGGATCGGTACAACCGATACCAGCATTACCGCCCAAGGTCCGCAAGGTCAAGCTGGCGTTAAAGGAGATAAAGGTGAAAAGGGAGACAAAGGTGACCAAGGCGATAAAGGTGATGTCGGTTCCGACGGTGCTGCGGGTCTCACTCCACATATTGACACAAACGGTAACTGGTGGATCGGTACGACTGACACCGGTATCCGTGCAAATGGCAAATCGGCGTACGAAGTAGCCCTTGAAAACAACCCCCATTTAACCTATGAGCAGTGGACGGAATCCTTAAAAGGTTCTACCGGTGCGAACGGTAAATCCGCTTATGATCTGGCGGTTGAAACGGGTATTATTTCTTCTACTGTGACCGTTGAAAATTGGCTTGCATCGTTAAAGGGTGCCGATGGTGAAGACGGTATTTCTCCCGTAGTTTGTATAAACGGCACTACAAACGAGTGGGAGATCTCCATTGACGGCGGCGTTTCCTTCACCTCTACAGGCGTAAAAGCTACGGGCGAAAACGGTAAAGACGGCGCTAAAGGCGCGGATGGCATCTCTCCTAAAATCAGAATAAACAACGATAATGAATGGGAAGTTTCCATTGATAACGGCGAAACATATACTTCTACCGGTGTTAAGGCTACAGGCGCTAAGGGCGAGGCTGGTGCGAACGGAAACGACGGTTCCAACGGCAACGATGGTCTCACCCCTGAAATCAAAGATGGCATTTGGTGGATCGGTGAAAGAAATACTGGTATCAGAGCTGAAGGTATAAAAGGAGAAAACGGCAAAGATGCTGTTGCTCCGCAAATCCGCATTGATGCGGCTACAAATATGTGGGAGATTTCTACCGATGGCGGCGAGTCTTTCACTTCAACTAACGTAAAAGCAAGCGGTGATAAAGGCGCCAAGGGTGATGTCGGTGCAACCGGTGAATCTGCCTATGAGATCGCAAAACGTTTAGGTCTCACCAACGCCGATAGCGAAACGGCATTTATCGAAAGCTTGAAAGGCGAAAACGGTATCTCCCCCGAAATCGGCAAAAACGGCAACTGGTGGATCGGTACGACCGACACCGGTGTTAAAGCTGCGGGCGTCGATGGTGCTAAGGGTGATGACGGTGATACCCCCTACATCAATGCTGACGGCTTTTGGGTCATTGGCCATACCGTTACAGCCGTCAAAGCGGCCGGTGTCAACGGCACCACTCCGCATATCGGCAACGACGGTTATTGGTATATCGGCGAGCATAAAACCGATTGTAAAGCCCAAGGCGATAAGGGTGATACTCCCTATATCAACAATGAGGGCTTCTGGTGTATCGGCACTGATGTTACCAACATCAAAGCTGCCGGCATTAACGGCAGTGATGGCGATACTCCGTATATCAATGCAGATGGGTTCTGGGTAATTGGTGATCAGACTACTACTGTTAAAGCGGAGGGTATCAACGGTACCACACCTCATATCGGTGAGGATGGTTACTGGTATATCGGCACCGAGAAAACCACCCAAAAAGCGCAGGGCGAAAAAGGCGCTGACGGTGTCGGAATCGATAACATCACTCTGTCTGACGGCGTTATGACCATCACCCTCACCAATAGCGAAAAAGTTTACAAGTTTGAAAACCTTAAGGGTGCAGACGGTATCACACCTCAGCTTATTATTGAGGACGGTAAATGGAAAGTATCCTATAATAATGGGGACACCTATACCGAGCTTGGCATTGCCACAGGCGCCGATGGTATTACCCCCACCATTACCGAGGATGGATACTGGAAATTCGGCGACACAGTAACAACCCATAAGGCAGTTGCGGTTGACGGTAAAAATGGTATTACCCCGCAACTTAAAATTGAAAATGATTATTGGTATGTATCCTACGATAACGGCGAGATATGGAAAGCACTTAACGCGAAAGCCACCGGTGCCGACGGTAAAAACGGAGCGGACGGTAAAACTCCCGAGATTATTGAGGGCTATTGGTATATAGATGGCAAGTCCACCGGTGTAAAAGCCGAAGGTGTGGATGGTGTTAACGGTAAAACACCTTATATCAAAGACGGTACTTGGTGGATTGGTGAAGAAGATACCGAAGTTGCCGTCACCGGTCAAAACGGTGCTAATGGTGAAAACGGTAAAACGCCCGAAATCGGCGCGAACGGTAACTGGTGGATCGATGGGGTTGACACCGGTAAAAAGGCAGTTGCACAAGACGGCGTTAATGGCGAAGATGGTACTGACGGTGATGGTATCGTAGGTATCACCGTTAACGAGCACAATTACCTCGTTATCGATATGAAATACGGCGAGGATATTGTTATTGAAAAATCCATTGTCGGCGCTCCCGGTGCCGATGGAAATGGCATCAAATCCATCTTTTTGACTAACGAACATAAATTGGTTATTACCATGGACGATGATAGCACAACCACCTTAGGTCCGATCCGTGGTGCAAAAGGCACAGGAATCAAATCAATCGCATTGAATGATAACTTTGAGCTTGTCTTTACGATGGATGACGAGGCTGGTACTATCCATACCGTTACCGGCTCACTCAAAGGTGCGGACGGCGTTGGTGTAGAAGAAGTTAAAATCGAAGATGGTATTTTGAAAATCAAATACACCAATTCTGATACCTTTATTGAACTTGGTAATATCAAGGGTGATCCCGGTGAACAAGGTCCGGCTGGTAATGATGGCATTGATGGTGAGTCTGCCTATGATATAGCAGTTAAAAATGGGTTTGAGGGTTCCGAAACCGAATGGCTTGCCACACTTGCAGGTAGAGGTATAGTGAAAACCGAAATTTCTGGCACAAATCTTATTATTCATTATACTGATGGTACAAATGAGACTCATGACCTGAACAACGTATTAGCGGAAAACAATAATGCCTTGTTTTTCACTCTGCAAGAAGACGGTACGTGCAGCGTGAAAGCTGGAGCAGATTTTGATTTTTATTCTGATATTGTAATTCCTGAAACATACAAAGGTAAACTTGTAACAACGATTGAAGATCACGCCTTTAAGGGTAAGACGACACTTAAAAAAATCACTATACCTGATACTATAACAAACATAGGTGCGTATGCGTTTTCTGAATGTAGCAACTTGATAGAATGTTCCTTGCCCGATAGCATAATCAACGTGGGTGCGTATACATTTTCTAATTGCAACAATTTGACACTTACAATAAACCCAACAATGTTAGAAACTATTTCGGGTGGCGCATTTTTAAATGTCAAAGAAATCATTTGGAATAGCAAAACACCATCTACATGGACGTTATTCTACGACAAAACGCTGCTTGTTAGAAAGACACCAACGAGCAGTGAGAGCATCTGGGTGCCAGGTACATATACATTCGAAAGCGAAACTCTGACCAACGAGACTGCTCAAGAATTTCTTAACGGGACTGCATCGGCGGACTATCTAAAAATCATAAAGTGTTCTAACAGCAGTTACAACAACTATTATGCAATATCCCGAACTGATACACCATTAACATATGCCTTATTTACATGGACAAAAGAGTAAATCTGGATATTGGCGGAGGTTTCTCCTCCGCCAATTACTTCATAAGGAGAAAATATGGAAAATCTAATTATTAACATTCTTGTTTCTTCGGGCTTTGCATCTTTAGTAAGCGGAATCTTTGTTTTGCTAAATAAACGTGCTGATTTTAAAAACGAAGTAAAAAAAGCAAAATTTATAGCAGAGAAGGAATACAAAACGGCAAAAGAGATCGCTTATATAAATGCAGTAAATAGTTTGTTGTTTTTTAAGAGAGGATTTAGCATCACCCATGAAGATTTATTGTTGTGCGAAAAGGAACACGAGGAATATGCTGTTGGTTGTAAAGAATATCGAAACGCCCAAGCAGTTTTGCGATTATATGCCACAGATGAAATCTTTAATTTATACTATTCTCTGCTATCATATAGAAAATTTGCTTATGTTTCTAAAAATCAATGGCGATTAAGTGAAAATGATAAAGATAAGTTTGATGCTGGCATAACTCTTTTGTCACGCATGATACAAAAAGAACTGGGTTATCGCAATTACGATAAAAGTGCTTCAAATTTCACTTGTCCTGAATGTGGTAGAAAGCATGATTTTTTAGAACAATGCAAGTGCGGTTTAACTTATGATAATATGATCAAAAAATTCCAGTTCGATACTTCAGTTGAGGACAATGGCGTTGAAAAGGAGTTCTGTACATTTTAACACCATTTAAAACGGTAAAATGTATTTTTAAAATCTATTGAACAAAAATAATTGCGCAAAAACCACCTCTAAGATTTGACAAGAGGCGGCAGACAGGATAAAATTATCATAGTCCTTTTTTAAGAGAGGTGCGGCTAAGGGGTTGGCTGCGCCTCTCGCTTTTTATAAAACAAAAACACCCATTGATGGCCAGTTTTGAACTGGAACTCAATAGGTGTTTTGATCTAAGTTTATTCACTTAGAAAATGTGCAAGTGTCCAAACTTGCCTCGCTTACAAAAGACTCCACTTTTGTAATCTAATACGTACGATCTCTCGCAGTATTACCTTGTGAATTTCGTAAATTATACCACAACACCGTGTGTGTGTCAAGTATTTTTTGAAATTCATTAGTATTATATGCGATCAAAGTTACTTTATTGCATAGATATTTTCTCCATCTACATACAACTCAATGTATCCATCTGTAGAAATTTTAACTGCCATACCATAACGTGACAATTTTTTTGCAGCAGCACCTCTTCCTCCACCAGTAGATCCACTGTCATTTTGAATAATAGCGCCAAAAGAAATTACTTCCCCGCGACAATTTAATATACATGCACCATCAAGTGCAATCAACTCACTGCGTAATTTTCTATCTATCTCAGAAAAATGCTTTTTGTTTGTTAACCTTGTCAAAATAGTTCGCTTTTGAATTCTTTTTTTTTCTTCACTTTCTTTTTCTTTTGAGGAAAGCGTTGTAGCGTTGTATTCACTTAGAAAGTCATCACAGGGATGTAATACTGAAATTGAATCGGAAGCATCTGATTTTGAACCTGGCCAAGAATCGCCTACAATAGAAATGATTCCTCCGGCATGTGAAAAAGACACATCTAAAACGGAAGCAAAAATGTTCTCAATCAGATCACAAACAGATTGCCTATTTTCCGCGTTGCTATATCTTGAAATAAAATCTTCAAGAGCTCCAGCAAATGCATCATAACTAAGATTTAGCCATTGTAAATTTCTTTTCACAAAGCAAACAGATTGATTTCGAGCTAAAATTATGTCACCATTATTTAACAAGAATATGCCAAACTTCTTGCCTGTTACATATTTTTGAACAACTTGCGTAAAACGTAACGGTATTCTATTACTAAGCTTCCCTGATGATATATTACTTTTTGTGGAAATGGAACGATAGTTAATGAAGTTACAGCTTGTATCCAATTCTATTACAGAATGTATGCAATCGGTGAAAACGGCGGATGAGTCATCGTCGAGAAAATCGATCCAATTTTCGTGGTTGGATTCACTTTTTTTGTTGGCGCTTGGATCGATAATAAAACCAAGTGTGACCTTTTTACCCTCATAAGTTTTTACAGACCACGTTTCCAACTTGTTGAAAAGTTTTTCAATCGCATTGCTCTGAGGATCGCCTCCAATCCAACTGCAAATACCTTTTTGAACTGCCATACAAAAAACAGTATTTCTTTGGGTCTTGGAAAAGTAGTTATTGTTTTTACCGGAGCCAATCCTTTTATATTCAGAAATTTGAATAAAAGACTGAATGATTCTTCTAATTAATTTAAGATTGTCATCAGATATTTCTTGTGGCGTTTCTACGCTAAACACACACCAACCGCCGACAAGGAATAATAACTTATTGTCCTGCGTCACAACTGTGTCTTTTTTCTTATCTGTTTGATACATTTCCGTTAAAAGTTCTGCATTTACAATACCAAGCAAACGAAATAAATATTTTTCTATAAAAAATTTATACTCTAAAACGAAGTTATTATTTAAGCGTTTTGAATTAGCTGATGCCATTGTAATTTCCACCTTCATGTATTTAATGAGTACATTTTAGCAGAAATTTCCTGTTTTGTCGACACTTTTATAAAATAAAATATAGCAAATGAATAATCCCACCTAAGCCGATTAAGGCTTAGGTGGGATTATTACTTCAAATGCAAACACGTTCTTCACAATGTAAAGAGTTCGTATTTGCTTCCTTTGGTGATCCATCGGAGATTCGAACTCCGGACCCTTTGATTAAAAGTCAAATGCTCTGCCAGCTGAGCTAATGGATCTTTTCGAGTGCTAATACATTATACAGGGTGTTGTTCTATTTGTCAAGAAAAAATTTTTTGAAAAAATAAAGGTATTTTGTCTCTTTCTTTGTATAGTTTTAATAGGAGGATAAAAAGGATGAATTTTCGTGAACAACAGGAATTAATTGAAGAGAGGCAGTTATCGTCCTTTGCCTGTTTGTCCCGGGATAGCCGGGGGCGGGCGGAGGCGATTGAGCCTTGCCCTTTGCGCACCTGTTTTTGCCGGGATCGGGATCGGATCATCCATTCCAAAGCCTTCCGTCGGCTGAAGCATAAGACACAGGTTTTTCTCAGCCCGTCGGGGGATCATTACCGGACCCGTCTGACCCATACGCTGGAGGTTTCTCAGATCGCACGGTCCATCGCCAGGGCGTTGCAGTTGAACGAAGACTTGACAGAGGCCATCGCCTTGGGGCATGATCTGGGGCATACCCCCTTTGGACATGCCGGTGAACGTGCCTTGGATCGGATCGCTTCCGTTTCCTTTTGCCATAACGAGCAGAGCGTGCGGGTGGCGTCGGTGCTGGAGCATCTGAATCTGACCTACGAGGTGTTGGACGGTATGGCCGGGCACACCGGAGACAGGCTGCCGGAAACCTTTGAGGGGCAGGTGGTTCGTCTGTCAGACCGGATCGCCTATATCAATCACGATATCGACGATGCCATTCGCGGCGGTATTATCCGGGAAGAGGATCTGCCGGCAGAGGCAACGGAGATTTTAGGCCATTCCCACGGAGAGCGGATCAATATGCTGGTTCGGGGCGTGGTGGATCATTCTCTCAATAACGATCAGGTCTCCCTGATGCCCGGAATCAATATTGCGCCGGAGGTGGGAAGTGCCATGTCCACCTTGCGGAGGTTCATGTTTGAGAGGGTCTATACCGGCTCCCGTGCCAAGGAAGAAGAAGCCAAGGCGGAGCGGTTGATGGAGCGTCTTTACCGGCATTTTATGGAGACCCCCGAAGCCATTCCGGCAGAATATCAGCCGGTGATGGAGCAGGAGGGCGTCGAGAGGGCAGTCTTGGATTATCTGGCCGGAATGACCGATACTTATGTTGTGGCACTTTATAAAGAAATATACTTACCGAAAGGATGGGAATTTTAATGGCGTTGGACAGCCGTTTTTTGATGGAGCTCAAAGCCCGCAATAATATTGTGGACGCCATCGCTCCGTACGTGCAATTAAAACGGAACGGCACCCGTCATACCGGTCTTTGCCCTTTTCACGGGGAAAAAACGCCGTCTTTTACGGTTTTTGAAGAAACGGCTTCCTATTACTGCTTTGGATGCGGTGCCGGAGGGGACGTCATAACCTTTGTGATGAAATACCAAAATCTGGACTATATGGAAGCGGTCCGCTATCTGGCGGAACGGGCCGGAATGAGCCTGCCGGAGGAGGAAAGCCGGAATGCGGCGTACCAAAGGCAGAAGCGGGACCAGATGTATGAGATGCATAAACTGGCCGCCCGATTTTACTATCAGAACCTCGTTGGTCCGAAAGGAAAAGAGGGGCTGGATTATCTACTGAATCGGGGAATAACCAAAGAGTCTATTGTCCGTTACGGACTGGGCTTTGCGCCGGACTCCTTCAATGCGCTGAAGGATCATCTTCGGGAGAAAGGGTTCTCGCCGGACGAGATGCTGGCGGCAGGACTTTTGGCACGCAGTGAGCGGAGCAGCAGTACCTATGATAAGTTTCGAAATCGGGTGATGTTTCCGGTCTTTGACCTTCGGGGAAACGTGGTGGCCTTTTCCGGACGAATTCTGGGGGATGGACAACCCAAATATCTCAACTCCCCTGAAACGGATATTTATACCAAGGGCAACTGCGTCTTTGGTTTGAATCTTGCAAAAAATGAGCCGGAAGGGACGTTGATCCTTTGCGAAGGAAACTTAGACGTGGTCTCCCTCTCCCAAGCAGGTTTCACCGGAGCGGTGGCGCCCTTGGGGACGGCATTTACCAAAGAGCAGGCACGGATCTTAGCCAAGTACGCCAAGACGGTGGTGGTGGCGTTCGATAACGACTCCGCCGGTCTCAAGGCGACGGACAAGGCCATCCGCTTTTTGGAGGAGCAAGGCATTCCGGTGCGGGTCCTGCAGATGAGCGGGGCGAAAGATCCGGACGAATTTATCAAAACCTACGGCAAGGAACGTTTTGCCATGTTGATCAAGAGTTCCCGGACGCCGGTGGAGTTTCAATTGGAAAAACTCAAAGCCGGAATGGATCTGAACGATACCGCTATGAAGGTGGAATATCTGCGTCAGGCCATTGGAGTTTTGACCGGCATTGAAAGTGCCGTAGAACGGGACGTTTACGTCTTGAAACTGAGTAAGGAACTGGGAATCAGCTCTGAGTCGGTTCGGGCGGAAGTCAATAAAGTATTCAAACGCAAAAAATCTGCCGCCCAGCGCAAGGAGATCCGCAGCGGAGAGCAGGAACTGAAAGGAACCTACGACCGGGTCAATCCGGAACGGGCCGGGGCGCCGAGAGCCGCCCGGGCGGAGGAGATGGCCATCGCCATCCTGGTGCGCCATGCGGATCTTTGGCGGGATGCTGAAAAGGAACTTCCGCCGGAGACCTTTGTGACCGGGTTTAACCGAAGGGTCTATGAATTTCTTTTAGAGGAATACCGGAGTCAGCCGGAGGCTGTCACACCGGTCTTTGCCAAAGCCTTCGACGAGAAGGAAATGGCCAGAATATCGTTTTTCATTAATACACCGGTCCTGCACGGGGAGCCGAAAGCGCAGTTCCGGGAGTGTGTGGAAATATTAAAAAGCGAGGGCGCCAAGCGGGTGGATACCAACGCTATGACGCCGGAGCAGTTGATGCAGCAAATAAAGGAGATTAAAGGATGAATATTGAGAAAAAGGCGTTTTACAAAGAACTGATCGAGCTGGGCAAGAGCAAGGGCTCTTTATCCAACCGAGAGATCATGGATATTCTGGACGAGGTATCGCTGGATCCGGAACAGATTGAAAAACTCTATGATATGCTGGAGGAGCAGGGCATCGAGATCATCGAAGACTCGGTGGACGATATGGAGGATATCTCCAGTATCGTAAAGATCGTGGAGCAGAAGGATGATGAAGCGGGTCCGGCAGAGGCCGGCGAACATACTTTGGTGGACGACCCCGTTAAGGTCTATCTGAAAGAGATCGGTAAAGTGCCCCTTTTGAGCGGCGAAGAAGAGATCGAACTGGCAAAGACCATGCTTCGGGGCGCTGAAGCCAATCGGCTGATGCGTCTTTTGGATATGCGTGAAAAGGGCGAGGAGATCCCCGAAGAGGATCTGGAAGCCTACGATAATCTGCCGGATGAAGTCATCGCTGAGGAGCTGGAGTTCTATCATAAAGAGATCGCTGCCGGTGAAAAGGCCAAGCAGCGTCTTTCCGAAGCCAACCTGCGTCTGGTGGTCTCCATTGCCAAGCGGTACGTGGGCCGTGGCATGCACTTTTTGGATCTGATCCAAGAGGGTAATCTGGGTCTTATCAAGGCCGTAGAGAAATTCGATTATGAAAAGGGCTATAAATTCTCCACCTATGCTACTTGGTGGATCCGTCAGGCCATCACCCGTGCCATCGCCGATCAGGCGCGGACGATCCGTATTCCGGTGCATATGGTAGAGACCATCAACCGGGTGATGCGGGTCAGCCGTCAATTGGTGCAGGAGCTGGGTCGTGATCCCACCAGCGAGGAGATCGCACGGGAGATCAACCAGCCGGAAGAAAAGGTGCGTGAGATCCTGAAGATCGCTTTGGATCCTGTCTCTTTGGAGACGCCTATCGGCGAAGAAGAGGACAGCCATCTGGGCGACTTTATCCCTGACGACGACATTCCGGCACCGGTGGAGGCTACCTCTCAGATCATGCTGAGAGAGCAATTGGTGGAGGTGCTTTCCACTCTTACGCCGAGAGAAGCGAAGGTTCTGGAACTGCGGTTCGGTCTCAGAGACGGCCGTCAGCGTACCCTGGAGGAAGTAGGCAAGGAGTTCAACGTCACCCGTGAGCGGATTCGTCAGATCGAATCCAAGGCGTTGCGGAAGCTCCGTCATCCCAGCCGCAGCCGGAAATTGAAAGACTTTTTGGACAACTGATGAAAACGTTGATTTTAAATGGCTCTCCCCGTAAAAACGGGGAGACCGCCGGTTTGCTGAAGGCACTCAAACTGTGCGGCGACGTGACGGTGGCGGATGCCTTTTCAGCGCAGGTCTCGCCCTGCCTGGATTGCCGTGCCTGCAGAACCCAATCCGGCTGTAAAATTCGGGACGGAATGCAGGAACTCTATCAAAAAATTGAGGAAAGCGATGCTGTTATATTAGCCTCACCCATCTGGTTTGGGACTCTGCCGGGCCCTTTGCTGACCTTGGCCAGCCGAGTACAGACTTATTTCAGTGCGCACTTTTTCCGGAAAGAGCCGAGACTTGCAGGAAAAAAAGGCGCTGTGATCCTCACTGCCGGCGGAACCGGCGGAGAAGAGAGCGCCTATCGGACGGCCTGCATCATTCTGCGGGAGTTGGGCGTCGTGGGGGAGATCCCCTTGGTGACCAGTCTGCAAACCGACCATCTGCAGGCAGCGGAGGATGAAAATGCTTTGGAGAAACTGGAAAGAATTTCTGTTTATTTAAATGAAAAAGAGACCTGATTGGTCTCTTTTTTGGCTTGGGGAGAAGAAAAATGATCTATACTTTAACTTGCAATCCGGCTCTGGACTACGTGCTGAGACCCGACGCACTTTGCCTTGGGGAGACCAATCGCAGTCGGACAGAGCAACTTTATTTTGGCGGAAAAGGGATCAACGTTTCCAGAGTGTTGCGGGAATTGGGGGAGGAAACCACCGTTCTGGGGTTGATCGCCGGGTTTACCGGGGATGCTTTGGAGGCGGATCTCCGTGCCAAAGGGCTTTCTACGGATTTCGTCCGGCTGTCCCGGGGCCTGACCCGGATCAACGTGAAGTTGAAAGGGGAGCAGGAGACGGAGATCAACGGAAACGGACCGGCGTTAGTTGAGGAAGAGATTTCTGCATTGATGGCAAAACTGGATCAGCTACAGTCGGGGGACACCTTGGTCTTGGCCGGAAGTATTCCTGCCGGACTGCCGAAGAATTTTTACGGACAGATCGCCGAACGTCTCCAAGGAAAAGGGGTTCGGTTGGCGGTGGACGCCACCGGGGAATTGCTTCTTTCTGCTTTGCCCTATCGTCCGTTTGTCATCAAACCCAACCGCCGAGAACTGGAAGAGGCGGTGGGCCGTCCCTTGTATTCTATGATGGAATGGACCGATGCGGCGGAGGAATTGCAGAAAAAAGGCGCAAGAAACGTGCTGGTCTCCTTGGGAGCCGAGGGCGCCTTTTTACTGGACGAGGAAGGGAACTTCTATTTTTGTTCTGCACCGGAAATTCAGGCGGTCAATACCGTGGGTGCTGGAGATTCCATGCTGGCAGGATTCTTATCCGGATGGTCCCAAGGGGCAGAGGAAGCGCTCCGCCTGGCGGTGGCTTCCGGTACGGCGACGGCCGGCTCGCAGGATCTTGCGACTTTGGAAGATATTAAAAATATTCTGAACGAAAAACTTTCGTAACGTGAACTCTTGCGTTTCTGATTTTGTTGTTATAATATAAAAAAGCGAATGAAAGGAGGACAATATCATGTCTAACGTTCCGTTTTATATTGATTTCGAGGATCCCAATACCCTTCGGGTGATGAATCAGACGGGGGTTCAGCAGTATGCGGAGGGCCGTCCGGCTACTCATAATGCTTGCTGGGATGCGATTTTAGGGGAGAACGGCAAGGTTTACGTCTCTCTCTGCTCCGAGCTGACCACCAATGAATATGCAAAGTTGGCGGAGTACGATCCCATTGAAAATACCTTAAAAGAACTGCACTATACCAAGGAACTCATCTTTTCCGACGAGCGATTCATCCGGGACAGCAAGTTCCATACGGCGATGGCCTGGATGAACGACGGCCGGATGGTGGTGTTGACCCATACCACCGATAAATCTCCGGAGCATCCTGCCTGGCTGCCCCAGAGCTATTTCAACCATCCCTTTGAGGGCTATCCCGGCAGTTCTCTTCTGACCTATGATCCCAAGACCGGCAAGATGGAGAACTGGGGAATTCCTGTTCATCGGGAGACCATCTACGGTGCCGCTTACGATAAAATCAATAATATTTATTATGGTATCGGCTATTTTAAAGGCCATCTCTATGGCATTGATCTGAATGACCGAAGTGTTCGGGATTACGGTGAAGTGACGGAACGGGCCAGCTATCGCTTGGTGGTGGGCCCTGACGATAACATCTATTTTACCACCCGGAACGGTCTCCTGCAACGGATCAACGTCCGTACCCGTGAGGTGGAGAATACCCGGAGCTTCCTGCCCCACGAAAAGGTGCCCGGACGGTTCCGTCCGTATCTTTCTGCCGCCGCCAATGGGCCGGACGGAAAGTTGTATGTGGCCGGTATGCATGATAAGACCCTTTCCCGCTATAATCCTGAGACCAATAAACTGGAAAAATTAGGTTCCTATATGCCGGCGGAAGTCTTCTGCAAGGACGTGGATGCCAATATTTATATGGGTAGCATGGGCTTTGATAAGGAAGGGATGCTGTATTACGTAGTCAGTGCTGTCAAAAAGAGCGGACGGGAAGAGTATCTTCTGCCCTCTATGCTGATGCGCTGGGATATTCTCAAGGAAGAGAGTGAGCCGGAGATCCTGGGTCTTCTCGGTACCAAGGAACGGACGACCTATCAGTGCTGTATGATGGTGATGGATCAGGAAAGAGATCTGATGATCTGTTGCGGTACCAACCATTGCGACGACGGCCCCAACTTCCTTTCCGTGGATCTTTCTCAGTTCCGCCATCACGCCCATGAACTGGGAGAGGTGACGGTGGATCCGATGGTCTATCCCAATAATGACGTATATAAAGAATATGCAGAAATGATGCACCGGGGCGCTGCCATCATGCGGGAGAACAGCGCCGCATTCCATCCGGGCGGGAAAGAATTGCCCGTTCAACTGTGGCCCTGGTTCAGCGATGAAGATATTAAAAACTCCGCCGTGGCCGGCCTCTATTGGGAGGGTGAAAAGTTGATCGCCATCTGCGGAAAAGACCATTTTACCAAGATTGTTATTACCAAGGACGGAAAGGTGGAATCCATCTCCAACTGTGAAGCACCGGTCAAGCCGGAAAAACCGCAGGTGGAGGGTGAACTGCCCCGTTATCCCGGCAGACGCTATAAGGCGGTGCCGGCTTTGGAGGTGGCCCTTTCCGAGGGACGCCGGATGATCGCCACCGAAGATGGATTACTGGCCATTGAAAAGAATGGCAACTTCTTTTCCTTGGGAGCCGGATGGGTCAATGGACCGGTTCGGGCCATGACGGCAAATAAAGAGGGAACCCTCGTTTACGGCGTGGCCGGAGATGAGGATGATCTGGGCATTGTATTTACTTATGATGATGAAAAGGGCTTACGTTGGTTGGGTCACGTGATGACCGGCGACTATGAACTGGGCTATCACGGCTCGGATCTTCTGACTGCCGTCGCCCTCAAAGAGGACGGAACCCTGGCTGTCGGCTCCGGCGGCCGGATGGGTATGGCTTACATCTACGTAAAGGAGTAATCCGATGAAAAATTTGAATTATGACGTGGTAGTGATCGGCGGCGGACCGGCTGGATCCATCGCCGCCATCGCCGCCGCCCGGCAGGGCGCCAAGACTCTTTTGGTGGAGCAAAACGGCTATCTGGGCGGGATGCTGACCATGGGTGGCGTAGGTCCTCAGATGACCTTTCATGCCGGCGATACACAGGTGGTTACGGGAATCCCCGAGGAACTGATCGCACGAATGAAAGAATTGGGGCTTTCTCCCGGTCATATAGAGGATTTTGTGGGCTATGCCAGCAGTATCACTCCTTTTGATGCAGAAGGCCTGAAATATATGCTGGAGACCATGGCAGAGGAAGCCGGGGTGCAGTTGCTTTATCATACGGTCTTTACCGGTTGCACCGTGGAGGATGGCAAGATCACATCGGCTCGGCTGTTTGCCAAGGGTGGTTTTATCGACGTCACGGCGAAGGTCTTTGTGGATTGCTCCGCCGATGCGGACGTGGCCACTGCCGCCGGCGTCTCTTCCGTTTACGGACGAGAGAGCGACAATCTGGCGCAACCTATGACCATGAATATCAAGGTGGGAAACGTGGACCGGGAGCGGATGATCGCTTTCGTGCAGGGCAACCGCAACGATATGCTGGATACCATCCCCTTTGACCGCTTGGGCGAGCTGCCTCGGGTGGGCATCCAAGGCGCCTATTCCTTGATTAAAAAGGCGAAGGCCGAGGGTGAATTTGACGTGGATCGGGATATGATCCTCTGCTTTGAGACCAATACTCCCGGCGAGATCATCCTGAATATGTCCCGCATCATTATGAAGTCGGCGGTGGATCCCTTTGACCTCACCGATGCAGAGGTGGAGGGACGGAAACAGGCACGTCAGATCGTTGCCTTTATGAAAAAATATATTCCCGGCTTTGAGGACTGTCGGATCATTAGCACCGGCCCTCATATCGGCATCCGGGAGAGCCGGAAGATCAACGGCCTCTATAAATTGACTGCCGAGGATCTTTTGGCCAATAAGATGTTTGCCGATGCGGTGGCGATGGGCGGATATCCCATTGATATTCATTCCCCCGACGGAGCCGCCATGCAGCATCAGCATCTGAAGCCCGGCAGTTGGTACTCCGTTCCCTATGCCAGTCTGGTGGCAAAGGAGGCGGAAAACCTCATCGTGGCCGGTCGGTGCATCAGCGCCACCCATGAGGCCTGCGCCGCCGTACGGGTAACTCCCATCGCCATGGCCATGGGTCAGGCTGCCGGTACCGCCGCTGCGCAGAGCGCCGCCACCGGGCAAAAAGCCAATGCTTTGGATACCGATCAACTGCGTGCGACGTTGAAAGCCAACGGCGTTTTCCTGGAAGAATATAAAGATTAATGATGAAAGAGGCTGTAAAAAAACGCATGTTTTTTTACAGCCCCTTTTTTGGGGATAGGAAAAATTGTTTGAAACCTTCAAACCGAGCTGCAACCGAGGGTTGCAGGATACCCGAAGGCGTATGTGATACGCCGAGCGGCGAGGTTTGGAGGTAGCAAAGGGAATTCTAATCGAAGGAAAATATCATTTTTGGGATATTTTCCTTCCTTTTTTCTTTTTATGCAGAATTCTTGGTACATTTTCTCGTATTTTTCTGCCCTTTGCGGTTCGGACTATTTTTACAGCCCCTTTTTAATGCTTTTTTTGGTTGCTTTACGCTTTAAAGTGTGATAAACTATATAATAAGGAATTATGTGCATCGGAGGTGTGGCATGCTTTTAGCAGTGGATATCGGCAATTCCAGCATCACGGTCGGCGGTTTCCGGGAGGAAGCGGAGCCGGTCTTTTCCATGGCCTTTTCCGTGGAGGAACACCGATCTGCCGATGAGTATGCCGGCTCTCTGGAACAGGTCTTAAAATTACGGGGTGTGGATCCGGAAGAGATCACCGATTGCGCCATCGCTTCGGTGGTTCCGCCCCTGACCCATACCATTCAGCAAGCCCTGCAACGGATCAGCGATTGCAGGATCCTGACGGTAGGCGCCGGAGTAAAGACGGGCTTTTCCGTTCGGACGGATGCGCCTGCCGAAGTGGGGGCTGATATTATCGCCAATGCGGCGGCCGCCGTGCAACGTGCGGTGCCGGTGATTTTGGTGGATATGGGAACGGCGACGACCATCTTTGCCGTCAATCGAGCGAAGGAACTGATCGGCGGGGTGATCCTGCCGGGAATTCGCTCCTCCTTGGAGGGGCTTCGTACTTCGACTGCCCAACTGCCGGCGGTGGCATTGGAACCGCCGAAAAAGACTTTTGGTAAAAATACCATTGATTGCATCACCGTAGGTGTCCTGCAGGGACACGCTTTTGCGGTGGACGGTTTTATTGATGCCATGCTTCGGGAACCGGGCATGGAAGGGGCGGAGATTTTGGCAACCGGCGGTCTTTCCAATCTGGTTTTGCCGGCGTGCCGGCATGAAATACAGGCGGAGCCGTTTCTGACCCTCAAGGGGCTTCGGGTGATCTATGAGAATACCCGGAAAAAGAAGGTATGTTAAACGTCTTTGACGTAGCGCATAGATATTTTGAACTGCGATGCACCCATCACAGGATGGGGCGTCAGCATCGGGTAAAGTCCCGAGAGGAGAAAACAAAATGGATAGAAACAAAAAACGGGCGCAGATCGTCTATATGGCGCAATTGGGCTTACTCTTGGCAGTGGTCGTGGTCCTGCAGTACATCGGAAACTTTATCCCGGTGGTGGCAGGCATCAATCTGACCTTGGTCCCCATTGTGGTGGGTGCCGCTCTGCTGGGGCCTACCGGCGGTTTGATCCTGGGTCTTGCCTGCGGTGTGATGACCTTGATGACCCCCATGGCCATTGGCATCATGAATTATTCCCGTATTATGGCGCTGTTGATCTGTCTTGGTAAGACCGGACTTGCCGGTTTTGCCGCCGGCTGGATCTATCGCTGGATCGCAAAAAAGAATCGCCACGTGGGTATTGTGGCCGCATCGGTGGCGACGCCCATTATTAATACCGGTGTTTTCGTAGGCGGTTGTGCGATGCTGGTGGATTATTTTATCAGCAATCCCAACGGCGGTTTCGGTCCCGTCGCAGAAGGGACGACGGCAGCAGGCTTCTTCGGCATGGTCTGTGTGATGATTGCACCGAATTTTATCATTGAGTTTTTGGTCAACGCCGTTGCCTCCACCGCTGTTTATCAGGTGGTGAAGGTCTTGGAGAAGAGAATAAAGAAGTAAGGGGATCGTTCTTTTGAAGAAAATCGCAAGTTTTACCGTAAACCACGATCTTTTGGATCGGGGGATGTATCTTTCCCGAATCGATGGAGATGCGGTGACCTATGACATCCGGATGAAAAAGCCCAACGGCGGTGTTTATCTGGAAACACCGGCTATGCATACCATCGAGCATCTTTTTGCTACCTATGCCAGAAACAGCGCTCTTTCGGATCAGGTTTTATACGTGGGACCCATGGGGTGTCGTACCGGTTTCTATCTTTTGGTACGGGATGCGGTTTCCCATGCCAATGCTATTCGCCTGGTGCAGGACTCCATGGCATTTATCGCCTCTTTTGAGGGGGAGATCCCCGGAAATACCTCGGTGGAATGTGGGAATTACTTGGAGCACGATCTTCCCGGTGCCAAAGCAGAAGCGCAAGCGATGGCAGAGATCCTGCGTGGTTGGACGCCTGAAATGTTGGCATACAAAGAGTAAGGATTTAATGCTTGTTAAAGCTTTAAAAATAGTTTGCAAAAAATAGGAAAAGGAATTTGATAACATGGACTTTATTATCAAAGTGATCGGTGCCGTTTACGGCTTTTTATGGAAAGACCTCTTTACCATCCCCCTGCCGGGTGGTGGGACGTTGGGGTTCCCTCTGCTGGTATTGCTTCTCATCCCGGCCGGTATCTATTTTACCATCCGGACGAAGTTTTTGCCCATCCGGAAATTCCCGGAGATGCTGAAGGTCAGCATGGAAAAAAGCAATAAAGAATCCGGTGCGCTTTCCGGCTGGCAGTCGCTGATCGTTTCTACGGCGACGAGAGTCGGCATGGGAAATCTGGTGGGCGTTGTGGCGGCCATCTCTGCCGGCGGTGCCGGTGCGGTATTCTGGATGTGGATCACTGCTTTGATCGGCTCTGCTACCGCATTTATTGAAGGGACCATGGCTCAATTACATAAAGAAAAAGACCCCCTTTACGGCGGTTGGCGTGGAGGTCCGGCGCAGTATATTCATGCGACGGTGGAAAAATGGCGCAAAAAACCGATTAAAAAGTCTGTTCTGGCAATCCTTTTCGCCATCTCCGGTCTTATTTGCTGGGGCGGTATCAGCCAGGTGATCGGTAACTCCGTGGCGGAGTCCTTTAAGAATTCTTTTCATCTGGATCCTCTTTATACGTCTATCGTGGTGGTGGTTCTGGCGGCGATCATCGTACTGCGGAAGAATGCCACCGTTAAGGTGTTGGACATCATGGTTCCCATTATGGCAGGAATCTATTTCTGCTTTACCATCTTTATTATGGTGAAAAATATCGGTCAGATGCCGAACGTCTTCAGCCGCATCTTCTCCGAAGCCTTCGGTCTTCGTCAGGTTGCTGCCGGCGGTTTCGGTGCGGTGTTGATGAACGGTGTCAAAAGAGGACTTTTCTCCAATGAGGCAGGAAGCGGTTCTGCTCCCTGCGCTGCCGCTGCCGCCGAGACCGATCATCCTGTAAAGATCGGTTTCTTGCAGGCACTGGGCGTGATCATTGACACCATCGTGATCTGCACCTGCACGGCGATGATCATGCTGCTGGTGCCGGAAGGAAAGTTGGCCGGTCTGCAGGGCATGGCGCTGTTGCAGACCTCTATGGAGCATCACCTGGGCATGTTTGGTTCGGTCTTTGTGGCTATCATCATGTTCCTCTTTTGCTTCTCCACCTTCATCGGCGTGCTCTTCTATGCCCGTTCCAACGTGGCCTATCTCTTCGGCGATAACTGGACCTCTCAGACCATCTATAAGGTCTTTGCTCTGATCATGCTCTTTATCGGCGGCCTGGCAACCTACACCTTTGTGTGGGATCTGGGGGACGTGGGCATCGGTTTGATGACCATCGTCAATCTCCTGGTGCTGATCCCCGGTGCAAAGCCTGCCCTTAATGCATTGAAAGAATACGAACAGAAGAAAAAACAAAAATAATCAAAAAGGACGCCTTTGTGGCACCCTCCGTAAGGAAGGTGCCACAGTTATATTCGCCTTGCTGCGAGTTATATTGCTTCGCAGTTATATGATGCTTCGCATCGTGATATTGTCCTTTGGACAGTTAAGAGGCGAATATAATATCACTGAAACCGCTAGGTTTCAATATCACTTTTGCTGTTAGGCAAAAATATCACTGCAAATAATAGTTTGCAATATCACTCTACCTGCCGAGAAAGATATTCTTTATTTTCGGCAAGTATTTGTCCTTCTCAAAGTATGTAACCCACTATGACACTTTCAGTTCCGAAAAGTGTCATTTCTATTTATATTGAAAAACGGAGACAACTTCTTTACGAAGTGTCTCCGTTTGGCGTCCTTTTTTGAATTATTTCGGCGAAAAAGTCTTGAAAGTTGATGGAAAATATTTTATAATAAATCTATCTGTGCAATAAACAGCAATTTTTGGAAGGAGAAACTAACATGAACTATTCACATGAAGTTGAAAGTATGTGCGTAGTGGCCAAGGGCCCCCATCATGGTCCCGCTCCCATCCCCGAAGAGGGCAAATGGGTCAAGGCTACTCAGATCAGCGATATCAGCGGTCTTTCCCACGGTATTGGCTGGTGCGCTCCCCAGCAGGGTTGTTGCAAACTGACCCTGAACGTTAAAGAAGGTATTATCGAAGAAGCTCTGGTCGAGACCTTGGGCTGCTCCGGTATGACCCATTCCGCTGCTATGGCCGCAGAGATCCTGCAGGGCAAGACCCTTCTGGAAGCTCTGAACACCGACTTGGTTTGCGATGCCATCAACGTGGCAATGCGTGAGATCTTCAAGCAGTTGGTCTACGGTCGTACCCAGACTGCTTTCTCCGAGGACGGTCTGCCCATCGGCGCTTCTCTGGAAGACTTGGGTAAAGGTCTGCGTTCTCAGGTCGGCACTATGTTTGCTACCAAAGTGAAAGGCGTTCGTTACATGGAAATGGCTGAGGGCTACATTCTGAAGGTGGCTCTGGATGCCAACAACGAGTGCATCGGCTATCAGTTTGTCAACCTGGGCAAAATGATGGATATGATCCGTAAGGGTGCTGATCCGAAGGATGCCTTCGAGAAGAACATCGGTACTTACGGCCGGTTCGATGATGCTGTGAAGTACATCGATCCGAGAGCAGAATAAGGAAGGAGGAACAACAATGGCTACTTTTGAAGGTTACGAGAGAAGAATTGGTAAGATCCAGCCCGTATTGGGGCAGTATGGCTTCGCTACCCTGGATGAGGCCAACGAGTATTGCTTGTCCAAGGGCATTGATGTTGCCTCTATCGTGAAGGGCGTTCAGCCCATCGCATTCGAGAACGCTTCCTGGGCTTATACCCTCGGTTGCGCCATCGCACTGAAGAACAACAGCAAGAACGCTGCTGACGCCGCCCGTGACATCGGTGTGGGTCTGCAGGCTTTCTGTATCCCCGGTTCCGTTGCCGAGACCAGAAGCGTAGGTCTGGGTCACGGTAATCTGGCCGCTATGCTGCTGGAAGAAGAGACCAAGTGCTTCTGCTTCCTGGCAGGCCATGAGTCTTTTGCTGCTGCAGAGGGCGCTATCGGTATCGCCCGTACTGCCAATAAGGTTCGTAAAGAGCCCCTCCAGGTTATCCTGAACGGTCTTGGCAAAGATGCCGCTTATATTATCTCCAGAATCAACGGCTTCACCTACGTGGAGACCGACTATGATTTCTATACCGGCGATCTGAAGATCGTGAACAGCACCGCTTATTCCGACGGTGACCGTGCAAAGGTTCGTTGCTACGGTTCCAACGACGTGTTGGAAGGCGTTGCCATCATGAAGCATGAGCACGTTGACGTTTCCATCACCGGTAACTCCACCAACCCCACTCGGTTCCAGCATCCTGTTGCAGGTTCCTATAAGAAGTGGTGTTGGGAGAACGGCAAGAAGTACTTCTCCGTCGCTTCCGGCGGTGGTACCGGCCGTACCCTGCATCCCGACAACATGGCAGCAGGCCCCGCTTCCTACGGCTTGTCCGATACCATGGGTCGTATGCATGGTGACGCTCAGTTCGCAGGCTCCTCTTCCGTTCCTGCCCACGTTGAGATGATGGGCTTGATCGGTGCAGGTAACAACCCGATGGTTGGTATGACTGTGGCTGTTGCTGTAGCAGTTGCTGAAGCACTGAAGTAATAGACCGCTGAAATGAGCGAAGAGCGACAATAATAACGTAGGGACCTCTGAAAAGAGGTCCCTTTTTTATGTCTTCTCCATTTTTTACCCTTGGGCGTATCGCATACGCCTCAAGGGTGAAAAATGGAGATCTTCATCTCATTTGAGCGGTCTGTAAGGTCGTGGTTAGAAAAAAGAACCTGTCGAAAGACAGGTTCTTTTTGTGGTGATCTTTATTAAAGCTAAAAAGGAGAAAGGTTTATTTTGAATATAATTCTATTTCAAGATTACTTTTTATGACGGTTCTTTTTGGATTAATATGTAATAGATCAATGTTCGTGATTTTAATATATGTGATCTCATTTTTGTTTTTTATACCATAAAAAGGTATGGTTTTTAGATCACCATAAGAACGAAATCCCTGCCCGATTGTATTAGAAAGTCGGCTGTATGATAGATGTTCGCCAAATACATCATATTCAAAAACTTTTCCGGAATCGGTCATGACGATATATTTGGATTCCTCTGTAAGTGCAATTCCGTAAAGATTGTTTTTCATAGAGAGTCTTGCGGTGAAAGAAACAGAATGATCCGTTAATGACGATAGGGTGACATTTGAAACGTTAACATAGGAATTCAAAGCATCAATATATTCATTGCCAATTTCATCGATATGCAAAAAATTTTGCTTAAAGGCATTAACTTCTTCATTATTTCTTTTGATTGCCGCATCATATTGTTTTTGAAAGCCAAAGATGATCATGATTGTAATACCGATGCAAGCAAAGGCAACGAGAATATTAGCAATAACTCCTTTTCTTTTGGCTTTCTTGAGTTTTTCGCCGTCTTGGATTAGTTTTTCTTTTTCTTGTTCTATTTCCTTTTTCTTTTCTTCTAATTGATGAATGGTTGGTTGAATCCATGAGAAGAAAGATGCTGCGTCGGTATCAATCGTGATGCATTCTTGCATGGGAGAATATGCCGAGAGTTTTTGAAAAACATCATCGATATCTTCCATGGTAAGAACAGAATCCATGGTTTTGAATTTGTTTTTTAAAGTATAGTTGATTTCGTCTAATAAGCAAATATTAGTGTTAGAAGAATTACTTATTCTCAAATCGCAATCATCGCTTGTAAATACCACGATGGATTGAATGGGGATGGTTGGGAATAGTTTGCTTATAGCGGCTATATGATATTGATTCTGTAAAAGAGGATTTTTAAAGGTGTTATTCTTTACTGTTCTAAAGTATTGGGTCCATGTTGGCTCAGAGTCTTTTCCATAGATTGTGCCTTTATAATGCTTTATTTCAAAAACATATATTCCGGTTTCGTGAATCATCAATAAATCTATTTCGGTTGTTTTGGAGGCATCGACGGGAATATTGAGATTCATAAGAAGCTTGCCATTTCCGGTGATGTATTTATATAGATCACAAAAGACTAAGAATTCACCATAGTAACCTTTACCTCGTTCATCCCAGAGTTTTCGTTGCTCTTCAATATCAACATTTGCTAGTTGTTGGTAAATATTTTTAATATCCATTTATTTTCCTCACTATTATTCTTATATGAAGAACCATTGGCCATTTTCAATCATTATTTCTTCTTCGCTTAGAAAGAATTTGATGATTATATAAGGTTTGTTGTGGTCGTTGTCAAAAGAAACGGCAATAGAATATTCTGAAGAATCATCACCGTAATAACTAATGACATCATGATGATCTATCAAGCAGGGATCTAACACAATCTTGTAGTTTCCGTCTTTATTTTGTGCGTTTTTGTTATAAAAAACTTTGCTGTCTATGTTTTCGCTGGTTGCGTTTTCGAATTCATCTATTCCATTTTTGGTGAGAATGGCGAGTTCATTCAGCATATGCATGAATTTCATAGTTTCGATATTAAGCATTTTGTCTCTCCTTATACTTGCTTTTATCATTTGAAAAACATACTCGGGAGGAGTGGCAATACCTTGCTCCCAGTTGCGTAGTGTTCCGACTGGAATACCAAAATAATCTGCAAACAGTTGCTGGGTCATTCCGGTTGTAATTCGACAATCTTTTATATTCATGTTACCTCCATGCTACACAGACTGTGTACCTTTGTTTATTATACACAATTTGTGTAGTCTTGTCAAGCTGTGGGCTTGAAATTAATCTGGCTTATTTTTTGAAATATGCTGTCATTGGAAGAATTAAAAAGAACCTGCCGGGGCAGGTTCTTCGCAATCCGGTTGGTTGCTCGATATTTTTTGTGTTGCGGCACCTGCTGACCTGCTCCCTTCATCTGCCAAAGGGCAGCAGTCGCAGTCGCAACCCATTTGAAAGGTTTGTAAGAATTAAATGAATTAGGGATCTCTGAAAAGGGATCCCTTTTTTATATCCTTATACAATGATTAGATTTTTGACGGTCCTTGCGATTTCATCGGGAAGCGGTTGGTCGCAGATGACATAGTCGAATTGGCTGATATGACAAAGGTTTTGGAAATAGGTCTTGCCGAACTTTTCCCCGTCGATCAGCAGGACGGTTTTTCTTGCGCTTTTCATCATGGCAAGGCGCAGTTCCAGTTCCGGTTCGGAGGTGTCGCTGGCGTAGCCCTCCGGGGTCAGGCCATGGCAAGAGACGAGGCAAAGGTCCGCATTGAATTTTCCTACATACTCAATGGCGCTTTGCCCCACCAGAGAATAGGAACCTTTGACAGCGTGTCCGCCTGTGGAATAAAAATTAAGGTCCGTTCCTGCTAAAAGGGAGAGGGTCTGAATTCCGCTGGTAATGACCGTCACATTTTTTGAGGCGAGATACTCTACGGTATGCGCAACGGTAGAGGAAGCGTCTAAAAGGATGACGTTTCCGGATTGCACAAGTTTTTCTACCGCCGCTTTCGCCATGCGGTTTTTGGCGGCCCTTGCTAAAAGCATACGGGTATTAAACGCCGTATTTCCGCCACTGTATTGACGTGTGCTGACCGCTTTCCCGTGACTGCGAAGCACCAGTCCCTGCTCTTCCAGTTTTTTGAGGTCTCGGCGGACGGTGGCCGGACTTGCATATAAAAGCTTTGTCAGCTCCTTTACTTCGATGGACGGGTTTTCTTCCAGGAGAGAGATGATATTTTTTTGTCTTTCATTTAATTCTTTCATGGGTTTATCGTAACATACTCGAAATCACTTGTCAATCAAGATGTGATTAAAACGCTCAATTTTAATTGATAAATGTATCGTTATGATCGAAAAAGGTTCATTTTTGAAGAAAGATATTGATTGCTTTGCTCGTCTTTCTTATGATAATACAAAACGACGGAAAGAAGGAAGATACGATGCAAACCAAGGCTTTACGGCTTTACGGAGCAGACGATGTTTGTCTGGAAAGTTTTGAATTACCGGCAATCACCGAAGAGGAAGTGCTGATCAAAGTGGTCAGCGATTCCGTTTGTGCCTCTACTTATAAAGCGGTCAAACAGGGCAGTGCACATAAAAGAGTTCCGCCTGATGTGGATAAAAATCCCATCATCGTCGGGCATGAAATGTGCGGTATAATTCTGGAAGTAGGCAAGAAACTGGAAAAGGAATGGAAGGTCGGACAAAAGATCGTGGTTCAGCCCGCCCTTAAACTGGAGTCCGGTTATGATCCCGGTTACTCCTATCCGTATATCGGAGGTAATACCCAGTATGCGGTGGTTCCTAAGATCGTCTTAGAGCGGGGCTGTCTGTTGCCCTATAACGGAGAAGGATATTTTAAGGGTTCCTTGGTGGAAAGCCTTGCTTGTGTCATTCGTGGCTATAAAGGGTTTTACCACACCGATTATACCAACTACGAGCGTACAGACGGTGCTAAAAAAGGCGGTCGGATCGCCATCCTTGGCGGAGCCGGTCCTATGGGATTGGGTGCCATCGAGTTGGCTTGCGGTTATGCCGAGCCGAAGCAGGTGGTTGTGACCGATCTGAGCGAAGAGCGGCTGGATTTTGCCCGGGCTCATTGTGGCGAAGCGCAGATCAAGGAGCGAGGGGTGGACCTGCAATACGTCAACACCTCAGAACTTGAAAACGTAGAAGAGTATCTCATTCAACTGTCCGAAGGCGGCTTTGACGACGTGTTCGTTATGGTCCCCGTTCCGGCCCTTTATACCATGGCGGAAAAGATCTGTCGTGAGGATGGATGCGTCAACTTCTTTGCCGGCCCGCCGGTAAAGGACTTGCAGGGCAGTTTGAACCTTTATCGGGTGCATTACGACGGAATTCACGTGGTAGGTACTGCCGGAAGTATCCCGCAGGATATGGTGGACATCATTACCCTCATCGAGCAGGATAAGATCAAGCCCGGTGCCATTGTTTCCCATATTTTGGGTCTGAATGCGGCCAGAGAGACCCTCTTTGCCATGGCGAAGCCCAACGGCGCCAAGAAGATCTGCTACAACGAACTGGATCTGCCGTTGATCGCTATTGAAGACTTGGAGGAGTTGGGAAAAACCGATTCTCTTTGCGCCGCACTTTTTGAAATTGTCAAAAGAAACGGAGGTCTCTGGTGTCTGGAGGCGGAAGAATATCTATTGGCAAACGCACCGAAATTATAATTGCTTATAATAAAAGAACCTGTCTTATGACAGGTTCTTTTATTGTTTTTGTCTGCGGTAGGCGGTGGGGGTGATCTGGAATTCTGATTTGAAAACCCGATTGAAATAGGTGACGTTCTTAAAGCCGATTTCTGCAGAAATATCAATCACGCTATAGTTGGTAGTGGTGAGCAGTTTTTTGGCTCGTTTTAAGCGGCGGGAGAGGATATAGTCGTTGAGAGAACGCCCGGTTTCTTTTTTGAAAAGACGGCAGAGATACCGTGGATTATAGAAAAAGGCGTCGGCAATATTTTGTATACAAAGGTCAAATCCCAGGTTGCTCTCGATATAGTTCTTGATATTGCGGATCAGAGGTTTTTCGTCGGGCTGGTCGTCGTCATATTTTTCCAGCAAGAATTGGATATAGTTATCGATGGTTTGGCAGACGCTTTGGCACATGGCGGGGGAAAACGCTTTTTCCAAGGAATCGAGGGGGACGGGGTGTCCGTTGGCTTTCATCTTCATTTTAGTAATGGAGTTTTCTTCATCCAGGATATTGCCGATGAAGACGATGGCGGCCACTTCGCTTCCCACCAAGACGGGGTGAGTATACTCATAGATCCCGTTAACACAAAGTGCGCCGAAGGGTGTTTTGGTTTTCATGGCTTTTTTGATGGCAAAATTTCGGCATCGCAAACATTTTGAATAGGATTGACTGCTGAGCCTTTTAAAGAAATCACAAGCCGGACTTTGATGGATACGATGCCTGTTAGGAAGATCACACATCTTATTGCCGTAATCTTTAAAAAATAAAACGCCGATATGCAGAGCGGTCTTGTATTCGATTTGTTGGATGAGTTGATATAAAAGAGAATCGGACATCTTGAACACCTTAACATATTTTTTGAATAATTATAGTATAAATGTTTCGAATTTTCAAGTTTAAGAACGATTTTTATAAGAAATCTATGGGGAAGCATGTTACAATGGATATAGAAGAGAAAGGAGTGGTTTTATGAAAAAGTATGGTCTGATCGTAGTCGGCGGCGGAATTTCCGGCGTATGTGCGGCGGTGGCGGCAGGACGGCAGGGACTGACGGTTTTGCTGATCGAACAAGCCGGCGCTTTGGGCGGAGCGATCTCTAATAGTTTGGTGTATCCCTTTATGCGCCATCGGACACGTGGAACGAAGGGAATATTGACCTCGGCCGGTCTTTTTAGTGAGATTAAAAAGCGCCATGCGCAGTACGGAGATACCTCCTGGGAGACGTATAAATTGGTGTTTGATGATATGGTGACGGAAGCCGGAGTGGATGTCTTATTTCATGCGACGGTCACGGAAACGATCGCTGAAAAGCGGGCATTGAAAGGCGTCAAGGTGGCTACCAAAGGAGGGGTCATGGAAGTTTTCGGTGACTTCTTTATTGACGCAAGCGGGGACGGGGATCTGATTGCACTGAGCGGATGTGAGTATCAGCTCGGACGAGAAAGTGACGGTTATTGTCAGCCCATGACCACCTGCTTTCGGTTGTGTAACGTAGACGTGGAGCAGTTCTTGAAGGAAAAAGAGGAACTGCAAAAGAAATATCTGGAGTATAAAGAGAAAAATATCATTACCAATCCCCGTGAAAACTTATTGATCTTTACCGGGGTGGGCGGCGGTATTTTGCATTTTAATACCACCCGAATTGTGAAGGAGGATCCCACCGATGCTTTTGGGATCAGCAGAGCAGAAATGGGGGCCAGAAAGCAGATCAAAGTGCTGTTTGATTTTATGAAAGAAAATGCAAAGAGCTGTAAGAATGCCACCTTGGTTTACGTAGCAAACCACATCGGAATCAGAGAAAGCCGTAAACTGAAAGGGGTTCACGTTTTGACGGAAAAAGAGCTTATGGAATGTAAGGATTTTGAAGATACCATTGCTCTTGGCTGTTATGATATTGATATTCATAACCCGACCGGAACCGGAACGTACATTTATAAGTTCAAGGAGGATGAATATTACAAAATCCCCTATCGTTCTCTGTTGCCTAAGGAGTACGACAATATGCTGGTCGCCGGACGGTGTCTTTCTGCCGATCATGCCGCCCATTCTTCGGTGAGAATTATCCCCATCTGCGCCAATATGGGGGAGGCGGCCGGTGTGGCGGCGGCGGTAGCCAAGAAGGACGGTACCAACGCCCATACGGTAGATGTTCAAAAAGTGCGCAGTATCTTGCTTGATGGAGGGGCGGTATTATGAGCGGGATTCACGAAGGAAAGGAAGTAGAGATCCTCGTTCCGGTCAGTCTTGCATCAAACTGGTGCACACCGGAGACGATCGTTGAGACCATTACTCAGCAAAACGAACGGTACGGATTGAAACGCTTTATATTGAGTGGTCCCGGTTTGGCCTCAAGATGCAAAGGATACCCCGATATAACGGTTTACGAGCAGTTGGCCGAAACCTTTTGCCGGGTGCGGGAGTTGTTAAAGGGTCGGGATCTGACCCTCGGTTGGTGGAGCTCCGTAAACTTGAAGTCCGGCAGACATTCTTCCCTTCAACCCATCGTCAAAGCAACCGGAGAAGAGCATCCTTTTGCCAACTGTCCCGCCGATTCTAATTTGAAGGAACGCCACCCCAAAAACATTGCCACCTTCTGCCGGATCGCAAAGCCGGACTTTATCATTATTGAAGACGATTATTGTATTAGTGCGGCAGCAGGTCAATATGGCTGTTTTTGCAAAAACCATTTGGCTGAATTCGAAAAGCGTGAGGGCAGACACTACGAGCGGGAAGAGTTGATCGAAATTTTTGGGAAAAGGGATCAGGCTTCCATAGCCCTTTTGAAACGCTACAAGGAGATGCTCAAGGATACGATGGTGGAGTTTTCCGCTGCCATAAGAGCGGAATTGGACAAGTGCACACCTGAAATTCCCATCTGTCTTGCCCAGTCCGGTGCCATAGATGCAGATGGAGATGCAACGGAGGCGGTCTGTCGGGCTTTGGCGGGAAAAAATCATCCGCCTCTTTGCCGATTTTATGGAGCTTATTATAACGGCGGAGAGATTAAAAACGTCCCTGAATTGCTGTATCACGCTATTTATTGTAAGCAGCATATCCCTGACGATTTTGGATTTTATCATGAATCGGATACTTATCCCCATACCCGGTTTTTTACCTCCGCGAGAATGATGAAGACCTATTTGGGGATCACTTATTCGCACGGTTTTATCGGATCTGTTTTTCAGACCCAGCAACATCTGGATGATCCCGGGGAAGAGACCGCCTATGGAAAGATGCTGAAAAGCGAACGGGCCCGTTTAACGGAGTTGATCCAAACGGTATCGGGATGTACTCCAATGGGTGTGGAGATCCCTTATGATCCCTTTTATAACGTTCTGGATAATACCAAAAATCCTCTTTGGGTAAGAACGGCGGCTGCTTTCGGTATCCCATTTATTACCACGTCTGCTAAAACGGCTTTTTTGGATGAGGTGAGCGCAAAGTATCTGGACGAGCAAGAATTGAAACGGTATCTGTCCGGCAATCTCTTTTTGGATGGGGATGCGGCGTATGTACTGACTAAACGGGGATATGGCGAGTATCTGGGCGTTGCCGTGGGAGAAAACGCCATTACGGACGAGATGAAGTATGATTATGCGGCAAAAGAGGTGATCCAGCCACCCTTTGATCGTTACTCTGCGGGCAAGAATATGCCGGCGGCGCATACCTATTCCAAGGGGAAAAACGGAATTCCCAGAACGATGACTCCCCTTAGCGAAAAGACGCAGATCATCAGCAAGATCTATTCCTGTGACGGAATTCCCTTTACCCCTGGGATGACCCGCTTTGAAAATGAACTGGGCGGTCGTGTCGTGGTGATGGGGATGACCCTGAAAGGAAACGGCTCTCAATCGCTGTTCAATTACCGCCGTATGAAACTTTTTGATCAAATGCTTTTGTGGTGCGGGGAGGAAATTCCCTTTGTGAAGAATGAACCGTACCTCCATCTTATCGCCAATAAGGGCGGAGACGACAAGAAGTTTTCTTATCAAGCGACCGTTATCAACCTGGGAGAGGACCCTGTAAATGCGGCGGAAATCTATCTGCCGGAGTCGATGCGGAGAAAAGAAATCCTGTATCTTACCATTGACGGAAAATGGGAAAAAGCGGACGTCGCCGAAACGGAGGATGGAATCATAATTAAGCATCCGTTAGAAATCTGCGAACCGTTGTATCTAATGTTTAGATAAAAAAAGAACCTGCTTCGGTGAAATAGTCAATAGTTTGTAGACACAAAAAAATCAAGCTGCCAGTTCAATCCTGTATTGGACTGGCGGTTTTCTTTTTAGTTTGCGAATAGGTCTTATGTAATTAAAATAGTAAATGTTATCTGCAACCACTTTGTGTATGTCATCACACTTCCAATATTGGAAGTGTGATGACATAACGTCCTTGAAACGCCCAAAGAAGGATTCCATAACAGCA
>JAZQAE010000135.1:0-36386 GCA_045544995.1 Eubacteriales bacterium | reverse complement strand
TAACCATCTCTCCTTTTCCTTACCGGATCATTTTTTCGTCCAAAGTCACGCGTATAATCGAAAACGTTTCCGTCCATTTTCCATATAAAAACATGACCAGTTCATTTTTTGTATTTCGAGATAAATTTACACCAAATTTTTTTAAATATCAAATAATTCTTGCTTTAATTTTGATTTTTTGTTTTTAGATTTTTCGAATTGTTTCTGAGGGCTTTTTATTCTTGGCTAAGTGAATGTTTGTCTGAACTGTTTCATCTTTTGTTCATTCCTTTCTCTTTCGTTTTCTGTGTCTATATTATAGCATTTCTATATCTCTACCCAAGAACATAAGTATTCCTCTGCTAAAATATAAAAAGAAAAAAAGCAACTATTTTTCAAGTTGCTTTCATAAAATCATATTCTGTTGTATTTCAGTCTTATGAGGGCAAGCGGCAAACTTAATGAAAGTTATCAAAAGTTGTCAATTAAGACCTATTTGAACCGTTTAAAATGATTTTAAGCGGCATTATTATCGTTTATTCATTTTTATTCTCTCACTATTGGAATTAAAATTAGTTAATGGTGAGAATTTATCATAGTTCTTTGTAATATCAGAATCAAAAATCGCACAATAGTGTTTTGTCATATCAAGGGTAGAATGACCTAACAAGCGTTGAAGTGTAAAGGCATTACCGCCGCAATCAACCAAGTATTTCTTAGCGAATGTGTGTCTGAATAAATGTATGCTTGTCTTTTGGACTCCTCGGCGCTTGTTATATTTCGCAATACTACATCTCAGACCGTTCTCTGATAATTGTCCCCCTGTTTCATTCGGGAAAAGATAATCCTCGTCAGAACCGCCTCTGATACGCATATACTCTTTAAAAATACCGCAAAGTAAAGAACAAATTGGTATCACCTGAGTTTTCTTGTTTTTGGTGTGTCTGAGATAAATAATGTGATTTATCAAATCAACATCCTTGTTCTTAATATTACGAACCGAAGCGGCTCGACAACCGTTATTCAATAACAAGTTTATGATTACCCAATTTCTGTATTCTGCGAATTTACACTCTCTCATATTTGGCTTTTTTAACAACGGTTTTAATTCCAAATCAGAATAGGTGTCCTTGATTGTTTCCTCGGCTCTATACCTTGACAGGTTCAAATTTGTTATTCCTTCTTCATTACACCAAGAGAAAAAGGATTTCAAGGTTCTTGTATAACTCTGAATAGAGTTTGCCGCAAGACCGACATCACGCATACTTGAAATCATTCTTTCAAGGTCGGCTTTTTCTATCAAATCCATTGATTTTTCTATTGGTAAGTGCCTACCTATCGCCCTTAAATGTTCTTTGTAAGTTCTCAGAGTTTTCTCACTCAATCCCCTTGATTTTTTCATCAGAAGGAAATCTTCAAAAACTTCTTCCATTGATACACTGATTTTCATTTGAATTTTTGCCATTTAACAACACTCCTGATTAGTTGATTTTTAGTTAAAAATCAAGAGTGTCGGTATAAACGAAGAAAAAACCTCTGAACCTTTCAGTTCAGAGGTTTTTCATTAACTGGTCCGAGTGACAGGACTTGAACCTGCGGCCTCTTGACCCCCAGTCAAGCGCGCTACCACCTGCGCCACACCCGGATAACGCTTAGATATATTAGCACAAGGGACGGAATTTGTCAACACTATTTTTGAAAAAAATAAAGAAACTTTTTAAGTTACCTCTTTATTTTATATTATTATTATGTTATAATAAACTGAATAATAATATGGAGAAGTATATATAATGGTTATTTTAGGGATTGACCCCGGTTATGCGACGGTGGGGTACGGTGTCCTGGAGTTTCAGCGAGGACGATTTCAGGTGCTGGATTACGGTGCTGTAACGACCCCGGCAGGCCTGGATTTTCCGACTCGGCTTCAGATCATCTATGAAGGGATCACAGAATTATGCGAACGGTTTCATCCCGATTGTATGTCTGTGGAGGAGCTGTTCTTTAATACCAATATTACCACCGGAATTCAGGTGGGTCATGCCCGAGGGGTTATTTTACTGGCCGGGCATCAAAAAGGGGTAGAGATCTATGAATATACTCCTTTGCAGGTCAAGCAAAGCGTTGTGGGCTACGGTCGGGCAGAAAAGCATCAAGTGATGGAAATGACCCGTCAACTTTTGGGGCTTTCCCGTATTCCGCGGCCGGACGATGCGGCAGATGCCTTGGCTTTGGCGATCTGCCATGCGCACAGTTCGAAATCTAATCTATTGAAGGTGAAATTATGATCGCATCATTGAGAGGAACTATTTTAGAAAAAACTGCTGATTCTGCAGTCATCGAATGTGGCGGTGTGGGCTTTCAAGTCTTATTTTCCCGTCACGGTCTGGATCAGTTAAAAGGAGCGGGCGAGGAAGCGTTTGTCTTTATCCATATGGCTGTCCGTGAAGATGCGATGGAGCTTTTCGGATTTGCAGATCCTGATGAAAGAGACTGCTTCCGGTTGATCATTTCCGTTTCCGGGATTGGGCCTAAGGGTGCGTTGGCGATCCTTTCTGAGTTGACCCCGGACGAACTGGCAGCCAGCGTCCTGATGGGGGATAAAGCGAATATCACCCGCGCCAAAGGAATTGGCCCCAAAGTGGCTGAACGCTTGGTGTTGGAATTGAAGGATAAATTTAAAGGAATGTCTCCGCTTCACGTTAATACGGCCGCATCGACGCCGGTACAGGGCACAGCTTCCAAGAGCCTGGAGATTATCGAGGCCTTGATGGCGCTCGGGTTTACCCAACCGGAAGCCAAACACGCCATCGCCGGATTAGAATTGGAAACTCTGACGGTAGAGCAAGCAATTACGCAAGCATTGAAAGGATTTAGCCAATGATTGAGAGTGATTTTGAAAATCGCATCGTTTCCACCAGTTTTGGTGTGGAGGACGGTGAAATAGAAGATTCCCTGCGTCCTCGTAAAATGGAGGATTATATCGGTCAGGTAAAGGCCAAAGAGAATCTGAAGGTCTTTATCGAAGCGGCAAAGGGCCGGGGAGAGAGCCTGGACCATTGTCTGCTTTATGGGCCTCCGGGCTTGGGTAAAACCACCTTGGCCGGAATTATCGCCAATGAAATGGGGGTCAACCTGCGGATCACCTCCGGTCCTGCCATTGAAAAGCCGGGCGATCTGGCATCGTTGATTACCAACTTACAGCCGGGCGACGTGTTATTTATTGACGAGATCCATCGTCTTTCCCGGGCGGTGGAGGAGGTACTTTACCCGGCAATGGAGGACTATGCCGTGGATATTATTATCGGCAAAGGACCTTCCGCTCGCAGTATCCGCTTGGACCTGCCCCGGTTTACTTTGATCGGCGCTACGACTCGTGCCGGGCAGATTTCGGCACCGTTGCGTGATCGTTTCGGTGTCCTTACCCGTCTGGAACTGTATAAGCCGGAAGAACTGCGGGACATCGTCGTGCGTTCCGCCGGTATTTTAGGAATTCCGGTAGATCCGCAAGGAGCGATGGAGATTGCGAAGCGTTCCCGTGGTACCCCTCGTATTGTCAACCGCTTATTGAAGCGGGTTCGGGACTATGCGGAGGTCAAGGGCGATGGCGTTATCACCAAAGAGATCGCAGACGTGGCTTTGCAGGCTTTAGAGATCGACCAGTTAGGGTTAGATGCGATCGACCGTCGGATGCTGGAGAGCATCATTAAGAATTTCGGCGGCGGACCGGTCGGCTTGGAGACGTTGGCGGCGACCATCGGGGAAGAAGCGGTGACGCTGGAAGACGTCTATGAACCGTATCTTTTGCAGATCGGCTTTTTGTCCCGTACCCCTCGTGGGCGGATGGTGACGCCTCACGCTTATCAGCACTTAGGGTTAAGACCCATTCATCAGCAAACGGAACAACTGCGTTTTGAGGAGTAATATCATGTGGATTGCAGACCAATGGAAGGATTATGAATTATTGGATACGTCCGGCGGTGATCGCTTGGAACGGTGGGGAAATTACGTTTTGGTTCGCCCGGATCCCCAGGCGATCTGGCATAGTGAGAAAAAGAGACCGGAGTGGAAAAAGCCCAACGCCGTCTATTGTCGCTCTAAGAGCGGAGGCGGACATTGGGATATCTATTCCTTGCCGGAAAGCTGGAAAGTGAATTATAGAGACCTGACCTTCCAGATCAAACCGATGAACTTTAAGCATACCGGTATCTTTCCGGAGCAGGCGACCAACTGGGATTTCATGCGCAGCTTGATTGAAAAGGCAGATCGTCCGATTAAGGTTTTGAACTTGTTTGCTTATACCGGCGGTGCTACCATGGCCTGTGCCAAGGCCGGTGCCTCGGTGGTGCACGTGGATGCCTCCAAAGGTATGGTTCAGTGGGCAAAAGAGAACGCCGTTTTAAGCGGAGTTTCTGACCGCCCCATTCGATACTTGGTGGACGACTGTATGAAGTTTGTGGAGCGTGAGATTCGCCGTGGAAACGTCTATGACGGCATTGTCATGGATCCGCCTTCTTACGGCCGTGGCCCCGGTGGGGAGGTGTGGCAGTTGGAGGATACCCTGTATCCCTTCATGACACGGGTTGTTCAGCTGTTGTCTCCCAATCCCTTATTCTTTATTTTGAATTCTTATTCCACCGGGCTTTCTGCGTCGGTGATGGAGTATTTATTAAGACTGACTTTACCGCAGGGTATCGGCGGTCGTTTTGAAAGCGGAGAGATCGGATTGCGTACCGCAAACGGGATGTTTTTCCCGTCCGGCTCTGCTGCAAGATGGTTCACGGAGGACTAAATGTCAAAAATCATTGAAGTTTCTCAATTAAATTTTGCCTATCCGGCAGAAGAGGGAAGGCCGACTGCTTTGGCGCTCCATGACGTTTCCTTGGAGATCGAAGAAGGGGAGTTCGTGGCGGTGTTGGGCCATAACGGATGCGGAAAGAGCACCTTGGCCAAACATTTAAACGGTATCCTGAAAGCAAATAGCGGTAGCGTAACGGTTTTAGGTCTTGACGCATCGGACGATCAGAATTTGATGGAGATCCGCCGTAACGTGGGAATGGTATTTCAAAACCCGGATAATCAGTTGATCGCCACTGTTGTGGATGAAGACGTGGCCTTCGCTTTGGAAAATCTGGGCGTTCCCTATCCTGAAATGGTGCAACGGGTCGATGAGGCGCTGGAGTTGGTGGGGATGACCAAATATCGCCACCATGCCCCCCATCGTCTTTCCGGCGGACAAAAGCAACGAATTGCCATTGCCGGCGTTTTGGCGATGAGACCGAAGTGTATTGTTTTGGATGAACCTACCGCCATGCTGGATCCTCAGGGGCGTAAGGAGGTTATGAAGACCATTCTGCGCCTCAATCGGGAAGAAGGCATTACGGTGGTATTAATTACCCACTATATGGACGAGGCAGTACAGGCTGACAGAGTCGTTGTTATGGGGGAGGGTGAAGTGATCCTGGACGGAACTCCTCGGGAGGTCTTTCAAAACGTGGGGTTATTGCACAGCTTGTCATTGGACGTTCCTCAAACAGCCGAATTGATGTTTGCTCTCCGTCAAGAAGATATTAAGGTTCCTATCGCGCTTTTAGGTGTGGAGGAATGTCTCGATGAACTGGAAAAATTACTGGGAGGTGCTGAGAAATGATCAAAACTGAGCATCTGACCCATGCGTATGGCGTTGGCACCCCCTTTGAGATCACCGCCATTGACGATGTGAATATCCACATCGAAAAAGGTGACTACGTGGGCGTCATCGGTCATACCGGATCCGGTAAGAGTACGTTGATCTCCCATTTTAATGCCATTTTAAAGCCGACCTCCGGCCGTATTTTGATTGACGGACGGGATCTTTGGGATGCAGATAAAAAGACTCGTATTCAGACCCGCTTTGACGTGGGGTTGGTTTTCCAGTATCCGGAATACCAGTTGTTTGAAGAAACGGTCTATAAGGATATTGCCTTTGGTCCGAGGAATATGGGACTTTCAGAGGATGAGGTCCATAAACGGGTGGAAAAAGCCATCGAATTTGTGGGACTGAATCCCTCGTTGCTGGAAAAATCTCCCTTTGATCTTTCCGGCGGACAAAAACGCCGGGTGGCCATTGCAGGAGTGATGGCACTGGAACCGAAAGTCTTGATCTTGGATGAGCCGGCCGCAGGATTGGATCCCCGGGGACGGGACGAGATCCTCGCACGGATTCGGGATTATCATCAGGAAACTAAGAGTACTGTTCTTCTGGTCTCTCATTCCATGGAGGACATCAGCCGAAACGCCAATTCCATTTTGGTGATGAATAAAGGCCGTTGTGCTATGCACGCATCGGTGCCGGAAGTGTTTGACCGAGCGGAAGACTTGGTGAAAATGGGACTGGACGTTCCGCATATCACGAAGGTGTTTATCTCTTTGCAGGAAAAGGGGTATCCCGTCTCCAAGAATATCTATACCGTCGAGCAAGGAAAAGCAGAGTTGATGCGGATCTTGGGAAAGGATGGTGAGCACCATGCTTAAAGATATCACCATCGGTCAATATTTCCCGGGTAATTCTTTTATGCACCGTTTAGATCCCCGAATGAAATTACTGCTGACCGTTCTATACGTGGTAATGCTGTTTTTGGTTCCGAATTTTTGGGGCTTTTTGGTGGCAGGCGCTTTGCTGAGCTTGGTGGTCTTTTCCTCAGGCGTTTCGTTACGGGTCGTTATGCGCGGCTTGAAACCGTTGCTGTTTATTATCGTATTCACCGCATTCTTTAATGTGTTGTATGGGGGCGGTGAACCGCTGTTTCCTCAAATTGCATGGCTTTCCTGGATCAAGACAGATGGTGTTCGCAATGCGCTGTTTATGATCATTCGGATCCTGCTTTTGATTTTAGGAACGTCTTATTTGACTTATACTACCAGCCCGGTGATGTTGACTGATGCGATGGAGCGTCTGTTGCGCCCGTTGAAGGTTTTTCGTTTTCCGGTTCACGAATTGGCGATGATGATGACGATCGCACTTCGTTTTATTCCGACGTTGATTGATGAAACGGATAAGATCATTAATGCGCAGAAAGCAAGAGGTGCAGATTTTGAGACCGGCAATATCATCCGCCGTGCCAAAGCATTGATCCCGATTTTAATTCCTCTTTTGATCTCTGCGTTCCGTAGGGCAGAAGAATTGGCGGATGCGATGGAATGTCGGTGCTATCACGGAGGCGAGGGGCGTACCCGATATAAGGTCTATTCCTTTACCTGGCGTGACTGGACCGCACTGACGGTTGTATTGGCAGCGGTTACTGTAATTATTTTGATGATGATCGTTTAAAGAAAGGGTTTTATGCCGCAAAGATTACTTTTAAAAATTCGATATAACGGTGCGGCCTTTGTGGGATGGCAGGTGCAGAAAAACGGAAAATCCGTTCAGGAGCAGATGCAGGACGCCATTGAAGAGATTTTCGGTACCCGTGTGGGCGTTACCGGCTGTAGCCGGACCGATAGCGGAGTCCATGCGATGGAATATTGCCTTTGCTTTGATCCCCCCCGTGAGATCGAGCTGAAACGGATCGCCTTTGCATTAAACTCTGTTCTGCCGGAGAGCATCAGTGTGCTGTCTTGCCGGGAAGTGCCGGAGGAATTTCATCCTCGTTACCATGCAGTGGCGAAGGAGTACGTCTATCGGTTTTATGACAGTTTTGCGCCGGATCCTTTTAAAGTGGGATTGGCTTTTCATGAACGCAAGGGACTGAATGCAGAATTAATGGATCGTGCCGCTCGGCACTTTTTAGGTACCCATGATTTTAAAGCATTTATGTCCACCGGTTCTAAGATCGAAGATACGGTGCGAACGATTTATTACAGCCGGGTCGAGCTCCGAGGAGACGATGTGATCTTCCGTGTGGTGGGGGACGGATTTCTTTATAATATGGTTCGCATCATGGCGGGGACGTTGCTGTTTGTTTCCATGGGGCGGATCGAGGAGACGGATCTTCCAAGGATCATCCGGGAGGGAGAACGTTCTGCCTGCGGTAAGACCATGCCGGCCTACGGCTTGTATTTGAATAAAGTTTATTATGATGAGAAGGAGGTGCCCCGTGAAATCGAAAAAAGAAGTAGTGCAGAAAGAGATGAATGAGCGTCCGATTCGTTCCAGATCTACGATCAAATTCATTCGTTATTTACTGCTTTTGATTATGGTGATGGTGGCATTGATCTTTCTGTTTGCCAACCGGGATCAAATTAACGGCGATAACTTTCGCCGTCTGGTGGCTAAATTAAATATTGGTTTTGCGGTCACCGGCACGATGGACGGCGAAGTCCATTTTGATGCAGCCAGTGATGGAGATACCGTGGTTTATAAAGACGGATTTGCCCACGCAACGGTAGAAAAACTGATCGTAACGGATAAAAACGGGACGGAGTTTCAAAATACCCAGTTGGGATTCAGAAAGCCGGTTCTCTCTGCAAACAGTCAGTATATTTTTGTTTATGACAGCGAAGGAACCGGCCTGATGGTAGCAGACTCCTTTTCGGTGCTGTTTGAGAAGCAGATGGAAGACCCTATCATTACGGCAAAAATGAACCGAAACGGTAGTATTGCCGTAGTGACAGAAGGGGAGGGCTATTTGGCGAAGGTCTATGTTTTCGATTCCTCTTTTAAAGAAGTGTACCGCTATCGGAGTCTGAATCGCTATATTTTAGATGCCGCCGTATCTGCAGATAATAAAGGACTGGCGATTTCTGCCATGAATATGGAAGGAGCAGAGATCGTTTCGGAAATTTTGTATTTTAAATTAAGTAAAGAGTCTGTACAATGGACGGCTTCCTTTGAGGAAAGTGCTTGTGTGGATATTTCAATGAAGGATAACAGGACAGTTTGCGGTCTCTTTAGTTGGGGCATGGTGTCTTTGAACAATAAAGGAAAAGAACTGGGACGCTATGAACTGGACAATCAGGTGTTGCAGTGTTATTCTCTGGAAAACGGGGACGACAATGTGTTTGTGGTTTCTGCTGCCGAAAACGGGGATGCAAGCGTGGTCGTCTGTAACGAAAAAGGAAAGGTAAAAGAAACTGTAGAACTGGATTATTATGTGACTGCGCTTGATTATCATAATGGCCGTATCGCCGTATTGGGAAATCAAAAGGCCGGGGTGTATAATCGTTCCGGGAAATGCCTTTGGGAAGACCACCCTGAACGGGCGATGGATATCGCCTTTATGGGTCGGAACGCGGTGGTGGTCGTAAGCGAAACCAAGTGTGTATATAATGGAATATAGGAGGGAAGAAGATGGCTATTATTTTAGATATTCTGATTGTGGCAATCATTGCTCTTTCTGTATATTTAGCGTATAAAAAAGGCTTGATCAAAACATTGTTTTCCTTGGTGGGCGGGATTGCCGCTGTGGTATTGGCGGTCAGTCTGAGCGGGCCGGTGGCGGATTGGTTGAATACGGAATACATTGGCCCCGCCGTCCGTAATACGGTGTTGACGGCTGTTAATGGCTCCTCTCTTTCAACCGGATACGATGAAGCCTTGAACTCAGTGGACGTGGCCGGAAAATTACAGGAAATGCCTGAAAATCTGCGTACTTTTTTGGAAAAATTAAACGTAGATATCGATGGCGTTGTGAACTCTGCGGAAGAGAGTAAGGCGAACTCTGTCGCTACCAAAGAGGCATTGATCGATTCGATTGCATCTCCGGTCAGCGATGCGATCAGTACGGCTGTTGCGTTGATCGGACTTTCGATTATTTTCTTTATCCTTCTCTTTGTGGCGACCCGTCTTTTGGACACCGTCTTTCGTATTCTGCCCTTTGGAAAAAGTTTGAATAAAGTCGGAGGGATGCTTTTTGGCGTTGTTCGCGCCCTTTTGATCGTGATGTTGATAGGCGCAGCGCTCCATGGCCTTGCATCCGGAAACGTCCTCTTTTCTTTGGAAGATTTAGAGAATACTTTGATTTTAAAAACCATTAATCAGTTTAATCCTATTTTGAACGTATTAAGATAAGAAACGGACGGAAACATTTTGATGAATGTACCGAATTTTTTAACGATTTTGCGGTTGTTTATGGTCCCGTCTTTTGCTATCGCCATCCTTCAGGAGGGGACGGGACGTTTTTGGGCCGCCGGAATTTTCGTGTTGGCAGCCCTGACTGATATATTAGATGGGTATCTGGCCAGAAAATGGAACCAGATTACAGATTTTGGAAAATTGGCCGACCCTGCGGCGGATAAAATGATGCAGTTGACGGCATTGGTATGCCTGTTTGTTTTGAAACGGTTACCAGGATGGATTCTTATTATTTATGGAGTGAAAGAATTTTTACAGGTGGCCGGAAGTCTGCGTCTTTTGAATATTCGTAACTATGTGGTTTATTCTAAATGGAGCGGTAAGGTGGCAACAGTGTTACTGTTTATTGCCATCACTGTAATTATTGTGACGACGGAACAACAGCTGCCGTTGAAATCTGCAACCTGGATGATGGTGATATGCTTGGTTGCGACTGCGGTAGCTTTCTTCGACTACGTGTCGATGTATATGAAGATCCGGGCTGCGAGACAGCCTAAATAAGGAGACCAAAATGCTTTGTGTTAGATGCAAAAAAAGAACGGCCGTGGTATTTGTGTCCAGAATGGATGGGAATAATGCGCCGGTGAACGAGGGATATTGCTTGCAATGTGCTAAAGAAATGGGAATCCCTCAAGTTAATGAGATGATCAAAGGAATGGGGATGAGCGATGAAGATATCGCTCAGTTCGCTGATGAATTTGATCAAATGAGCGAACAATTGGGGTTAAATGGGGAGGAATTAGACTCCCAGACCGCACCTTCCTTGCCGCCCTTTTTCAGTAAGATCTTCGGTCAGCTGGGCGGAAAAGAGGAATCGGCAGAGCCTGCTCATGAAAAAGGAAAAGCAAAGAAGCCCGAAAAGAAGCGTAAGATGCTGGAACAGTACGGTGTGAACCTGACCGGAAAAGCCAAGGCAGGCGCTCTGGATCCGGTGGTAGGACGAGAGACGGAATTGAACCGTGTCATTCGGATCCTCAATCGGCGTACAAAAAATAATCCCTGCTTGATTGGTGAACCCGGCGTGGGTAAGACGGCTATTGCAGAAGAATTAGCCGCTAAGATCGCACGGGAGGACGTTCCGGCGAAGCTCTTAGGGAAAGAAGTTTATCTCTTGGATCTGACCGCCTTGGTGGCAGGAACTCAATTCCGGGGCCAGTTTGAAAGCCGGATCAAAAACCTGATCGCCGAAGTGGTGGCGTTGGGAAATATCATTTTGGTGATCGACGAGATTCATAATCTGGTAGGTACCGGTGATGCAGAAGGAACCATGAACGCTGCTAATATCCTGAAACCGGCGCTTTCTCGTGGCGAGATTCAGGTGATCGGCGCCACGACCTTGGCAGAATACCGTAAATATATCGAGAAGGATGCGGCTTTAGAACGCCGTTTCCAACCGGTGATGGTGGATGAGCCGTCCTTAGAGGATACGGTAGAGATCCTGAAAGGGCTGCGTCCCCGTTACAGCGAATATCATCACGTTGCAATTTCGGATCAACTGCTGGTTCAGGCTGCGCAGATGTCCGAGCGGTATATCACCGATCGTTTTTTGCCGGATAAGGCGATCGACCTTTTGGACGAGGCCTGTAGCGGTGCTTCTTTGGAGAATGTCTCTCAAAACGAACGGATTCGCTTGACTCGTCGGTTGACGGAGATCGAAGCGCGGTTGAATACCCTCTCCGAAGAGGAGCAAGGGGAGGAGACCTATAAAGAATTAGCGGAACTAAACAGCGAAAAATGCCGTTTGGATGCAGATTTGCAGGCGTTGGGCGCACCTAAGGACGCATTATTGACCTTCGATCACCTCACTTACGTTTTGGAACTGTGGACCGGAATTCCTGCAGCAAAGATCAAACAACAAGAATTTGAAAAACTCAATCACTTGGATCAAGAACTGAAAAGCCGGATCGTGGGACAGGATGAAGCTATTGATAGTGTAGTCCGTGCCATCAAACGGCGCCGTGTAGGGGTTTCTGTTTCCCATAGCCCGGCATCCTTTATCTTCACCGGGCCCACCGGTGTGGGGAAGACGGAGCTGGTCCGCCAGCTTTCCATCTCGCTTTTCGATAGCGTGGAAGCTTTGATCCGGGTGGATATGAGTGAATATATGGAGAAGCATTCTGTTTCCAAGTTAATTGGCGCTCCTCCGGGATACGTGGGCTATGACGATGCCGGTCAGCTGACAGAGAAGGTGCGCCGTAAACCCTATAGCGTTATTTTGTTTGATGAGATTGAAAAAGCCCATCCGGAAGTCCTCAATATCATGCTTCAGATGTTGGATGACGGAAAACTGACTGATGCCCAGGGCAGAGCGGTGAACTTTGAAAATACCATTATCGTTATGACTACCAATGCTACGGCGGATACCGCTAATGCGACCGGCTTTAATCGCAGCGAATCGGAGTTGGAGAAAGACCGTGCTACCCGTGCACTTTTGAAGTTCTTGCGGCCGGAGTTTATTAATCGTGTGGATGAGATCATCACCTTCCATCCCTTGGAGCGAGACACCATCCGCAGTATTGCCGGTATCATGATCCACGATCTCAGAAAGAGCCTGAAGATGCGGTCTATTGCTCTGGAGGTGGAACTGCCGGTGCTGGATTATCTGGCAGAGCATGGATATGACCGGAAGTTTGGCGCTCGCTCCCTCAAGCGAACCATTCAGCGTGAAATTGAGGATCGCATTGCGCAGGAAATGATTGACCATTTTGATCGTGATACTTCCATGATTCGGTGTCATATGGATGACGGAAAAATTTGTGTGGATTTGCAATAAAAAACGCTTGACAATTTCCTCGGAGTTTTGTATAATGTCCATTGTACCTGTAATTAGGAAACTGTCGTCAAAGCGGAGGGAGGGAAGACCAAATGGCAGAAATCCGCATCAAGGAAAACGAATCCTTGGATAGTGCTTTGAGAAGATTCAAAAGACAATGCGCTAAGTCCGGCGTTCTCTCCGAAATCAGAAAGAGAGAGCACTACGAGAAGCCCAGCGTTAAGAGAAAGAAGAAATCCGAAGCCGCCAGAAAGAGAAAGTATTAATTTCTGACCGGAAGATCGGTGTTTGATACTCTCAAAACAATGACCCACATTCAAAAGAATGTGGGTCATTTATTTAGGAGAAAGAAGAATGAAGATGATCCATCCGATTCCGCTCTTTTATAATAATGAATCAAAAATCTTAATATTGGGAAGCTTTCCTTCGGTAAAATCCCGTGAACAGGGCTTTTTCTACGGTCACCCTCAAAACCGGTTTTGGCGTGTTTTAGCGGCAGTATTTGACCAGGCGACTCCTATTTCTATTGAAGAGAAAAAAGCGTTTTTAACGCAAAATCATATTGCTTTATGGGATGTGATCGCCTCCTGCGAGATTGAGGGAAGTTCCGATAGTTCGATCAGGAACGTGGTTGTGAATGACATTGGTTCTATATTAAAGAATTCACAGATCAAAAGGGTTTTTGTCAATGGCGGAACGGCTAAGCGGTTATATGATCGCTATGTATATCCCTCTGCCGGAATGGAAGCGGGTCTCCTGCCATCGACTTCCCCTGCGAATGCGGCATGGAGTTTGGAGAGATTGATTGAAAACTGGCGAGTGATTGAGGAGTGTTATAATGAAAAAAGAATTTGATATTACCGGCATGACCTGTGCCGCTTGCGCCGCACGGATCGAAAAGGTGGTGGGGCGTGTGAAAGGTGTGGACTCTGCCGTTGTCAATTTGGCTGCAGAGCGACTGACGGTGGAGGCAGAAAGTAATGCTTTTCCGGCAGTAGTCTCTGCCGTGGAACGTGCCGGTTTTGGTGCTGTTCCTCATAAAAAGAATACGGATGTCGGGGATAAAAATGCTGTTAAAGTGCGTCGGATGCGGTTGAAGTTGATCCTGGCCGCTTGTTTTGCTGTGCCGTTATTCTATTTAGCAATGGGGCCGATGATCGGTTTGCCGGTTCCCGGATTTTTATCACCCAATAGCCATCCTTTTTTGTATGCCTTAACGCAGATGTGTCTGGTGATCCCTGTCATGGTCGTCGGATGGAAGTTTTATGCTGTTGGCTACGCCTCTTTGTTTCGTGGCAGTCCCAATATGGATACCTTGATTGCCGTCGGCACTACCGCATCTTTTGGCTATAGTATTTATTCTCTGATAAGAATTGCCGGTGGAAATCATCATGCAGTACATGAACTGTATTTTGAATCCTGCGGTGTCATCATAACGTTGATCTTATTGGGAAAAACGCTGGAGACCATCTCAAAAGGAAAAACGTCTCAGGCGATCCGCAATCTGGTGCAATTGGTTCCGGCCACGACCTTTGTGATTCGTGACGGAAATGAATTGGAGGTTCCTACCTCAAAACTGCTGATGACCGATATTTTGATCTTAAAGCCCGGCAGTCGGATTCCGGCAGACGGTACCGTCATTTTCGGGCAATCTGCAGTGGACGAGTCCATGCTGACCGGCGAAAGTTTACCGGTAGAGAAAGAACCGGGAAGCCGGGTTTTTGCCGGTTCCATCAACCAAACCGGAGCGCTTCAGGTTCAAATCGAGCATCTGGGAGAAGAAACGGCACTTGGCGGGATGATCCGCATGGTGGAAGATGCCCAGGGTTCCAAAGCTCCCATTGCCCGGTTGGCCGATACGGTTTCCGGCTATTTTGTGCCGGTTGTTATGGGCATTGCCGGATTATCCGCCTTGGTTTGGAAATTGGCAGGGGAGACTTGGGGATTTGCTTTACTGATCTTGGTTTCAGTCTTGGTGATTGCCTGTCCCTGCGCTTTGGGTCTTGCCACCCCTACCGCCATTATGGTGGGAGTTGGAAAAGGCGCAGAGTATGGAATTCTGTTTAAAAACGGAGAAGCCGTGGAAGAACTGCACCGGATCAATACGGTGGTTCTGGATAAGACCGGAACGTTAACAGCCGGTAAACCGGTCGTTACCTCTGTGGTTTGTGTGCCTGAGACCGATGAGAATGAATTACTGCGCCTTGTGGCCTCCGCCGAGAGTTCCTCGGAGCACCCCTTGGGACGTGCCATCGTGGAATATGCCCGCGAAAAAGATCTCGTTTTGCAAGAGGCAGAGAAGTTTGAAAACTTAGTGGGGTACGGCGTGAAAGCCGTCGTCTCCGGACGGACCGTGTTGGTTGGAAATGTACGGATGATGCGGGAAAACCGACTGGATTTTAATGGTTTTCAAGAAGAACTTAAAAAAATGTCTCAGGAAGGAAAGACGCCGGTTTGTATTGCATTGGATGGTGTTGCTGTCGGCGTGGTGTCTATTGCAGATCCTTTGAAAAAGGATAGTAAGGATGCGGTTCGTCAATTACAGAGTCAGGGAATCAAAGTGGTAATGCTGACCGGAGACACCCTCGCTACTGCTCAGGCGATTGCCAAGGAGGCCGGAATTACGGAGATTCGTGCGGAAGTATTGCCCGGAGATAAAGCACGGGTGATTCGGGAGTTGATGTCTTCCGGCAAAAAAGTGGCGATGGTGGGGGACGGAATCAACGATGCCCCGGCTCTTGCTACGGCAGACGTAGGAATTGCCATTGGTTCCGGAACGGATATTGCTATGGAGTCGGCAGACGTGGTATTGATGCATAGTACTCTATCTTCAGTTCCCGTGGCGATGAAGCTTTCGCGGGCGACTATTCGTAATATTAAGCAAAATCTATTCTGGGCTTTTGCGTATAATAGCTTGGGAATTCCGGTGGCGGCAGGTTTGCTCCATCTTTTTGGCGGACCGTTGCTCAATCCCATGATTGGAGCGGCAGCCATGTCCCTTTCCTCTGTTTCAGTATTAACAAACGCCTTACGTTTGAGAAAATTTAAAGGAGAAGAAAAATGAATTACAAAGTACCCGGTATGATGTGTATGCATTGTGTGAAGAGTATTACCGATGCCCTTAATGCGTTGGATGGGATCACGAATGTAGAAATCGATCTTGCGTCTAAGACCGTTTCTTTTGAAGGGGATGCGCAGATCGCAAAAGAGGCAATCGAAGATCTCGGCTTTGATGTAGAATAAAAAATGGAGACACATTTCTGAAAAATGTGTCTCCGTTTTTTTGATAATAGAAGAAATGTGGTCTTAAAGGAAAATTTACCATATATTTTATATTGACAAATAGCAAAGCATAAGGTATAATTGTATACAATTATACAAGCGGAGGCCTTTTATGTTAGAATTATCCCATGTAACCCATCTTTTAGAAGAAGAAACCTATAAGTATTCCTTGCAGGATATTCCCGATCCCAATTTATACCGGGATGTATATAATTATTCAGACGTACCGAAAGTATCTTTTAACCATCGGCGAGTCCCCATCGGGATGCCGGAGGAGATCTGGATCACCGATACCTCGCTTCGGGACGGGATGCAGTCTGTGGCGCCTTACACGGTGGATCAGATCGTGAAGATCTATCAATTACTTTCCAAATTGGGCGGACCTTACGGTATCATTCGGCAGACGGAATTCTTTGTGTATAGCGAAAAGGATCGGGAAGCGCTCCGGCGGTGTCAGGAGTTGGGACTTCGGTTCCCGGAGATCACCACCTGGATCCGGGCCAATAAAGAAGACTTTAAGTTGGTAAAGGATCTTGGAATTCGTGAAACAGGCATCTTAGTTTCCTGTAGTGACTATCATATTTTTAAGAAACTGAAGATGACACGCCGTCAGGCAATGGATCAGTATCTTTCTGCGGTGGCTCAGGCCTTTGAGGCCGGGGTGATGCCCCGGTGCCATTTAGAGGATATCACCAGAGCGGATTTTTACGGCTTTGTGGTTCCCTTTGTGAACGAACTGATGAAGATGAGCCGGGATGCTAAAATTCCCGTACGGATCCGTGCTTGCGATACCATGGGGTATGGCGTTCCTTACCCGGAGGTGACGTTGCCCCGCAGTGTCCCCGGTATTATTTACGGCTTGCAGACTTATTCCGATGTTCCCAGCGAACTTTTGGAATGGCACGGACATAATGATTTTTATCTGGCGGTAGCCAATGCATCTACCGCATGGCTTTACGGTGCATCGTCTGTGAATTGTTCTCTGCTTGGTATCGGGGAGAGAACCGGTAATGTACCCTTAGAGGCAATGGTAATGCAGTATGCCTCTTTACGGGGTTCGCTGGATGGTATGGATACCACGGTGATTACCGAGATTGCTGACTTTTTTAAGCATGAAATCGGCTATCAGATTCCGGTAATGACCCCGTTTATCGGTGAAAACTTTAACGTCACCAAGGCCGGAATTCATGCCGACGGTCTTTTGAAAGACGAAGAGATCTACAATATTTTCGATACGAAAAAGATATTGAATCGTCCTGCTTCCGTTTTGATCGGAAAGACCTCCGGGCTTGCCGGGATTGCATACTGGGTCAATGAGCATTATGGTTTGCAGGGTGACGAGGCTATCGGAAAAAAAGATCCCAGAGTGATTGCGATGAAAAAGTGGGTGGATCAAGCCTATGAGGATGGCCGGCAGACAAATATTTCAAATTCGGAATTAAAGAAAAAATGGGAGGAATTGAATGATGATCGAGCATAAGCATTATTCACTCGCAGACCAGGTTTTTGATAAATTGGAAAACGATATCCTTTGTGGTCAGTATGCACGGGGCGAAATCCTAACAGAACTACGGCTTTGCCAGGAATTAGGCGTTAGCCGTACCCCGGTGCGGGAAGCACTCAGAAGACTGCAGCAGGAGCACATTCTGGAGGAGACCGGCAAGGGAATGAAAGTGCTGGGCATTAACCAAGAGGATCTGAAGGATATTATGGAACTGCGTCTTTGCATCGAAGGAATTGCTGCCGCACGTACTGCGGAACGTATTACCGATAAGGAACTGCAAAAATTAAAGGAAACGTTGGAACTGCAGGAATTCTATGCGAATAAAGAAGACAGCGATCATATCAAGGGGATGGACAGTCGGTTCCATGAATTGATCTATCAATTTTCGGGGAGTGTGATCTTTTACGATACGTTAACTCCCTTGCACAAAAAAGTGCAGCGCTACCGTAAGCAGGCTGTGGAAGATCAGAGCCGGGCATTGGCTTCTGTGGAGGAGCATCGCGCGATCTATGAAGCGATCGCTGCCCACGATCCTGAATTGGCGGCAGAGCGCATTTTAGCTCATACAAAAAATGCAAAATTACATATTATAGGTGAATAACAATGGGAGAAACAATTGCACAAAAAATCATAAAAGAGCATCTTCTTTCCGGAAAAATGATTCCCGGTGAGGAGATCGCCCTCCGAATTGATCAGACTTTGACCCAGGATGCCACTGGAACCATGGCGTATCTGGAATTTGAGACGATGGGGATTGATCGTGTCCGGACAGAAAAAAGTGTGGCATATATTGATCATAATACCCTTCAATGCGGATTTGAAAATGCCGACGATCATCGGTATATTCAATCTGTTGCACAAAAATATGGGATCTATTTCTCCCGTCCGGGTAACGGGATATGCCATCAGGTACATTTAGAGCGATTTGGAATTCCCGGAAAAACGCTGATCGGCTCAGATAGTCATACCCCCACCGGAGGCGGACTTGGCATGTTGTCTTTTGGTGCCGGCGGAATGGACGTGGCGGTGGCAATGGGTGGCGGTGCTTATTATATCACCATGCCTAAGATTCTCAAAGTGGAATTGACAGGAAAACGTAAAGCCTTTGTAACTGCCAAGGATATTAGTTTGGAATTATTACGCCGACTTTCAGTGAAAGGCGGAGTCGGATATATCATTGAATGGGGCGGGGAAGGAATTGATGATCTTTCTGTTCCGGAACGTGCGACGATCACGAATATGGGAACGGAATTAGGCGCCACTACCTCGATCTTTCCCTCTGATGAAAAAACCTATGATTTTCTAAAGGCAGAGGGGAGAGGGGATGATTTTCGTCCTCTTACTCCGGATCCCGATGCTGTTTATGATAAGGTGATTGAAATTGACCTTTCTGCTCTGGAACCGTTGATCGCCTGCCCACACAGTCCGGATCACGTGGTTCCCGTTTCCTCTCTCAAGGGCGTAAAGGTGGATCAGGTCTGCATTGGTTCTTGCACCAACTCTTCGTTGCAGGATCTTTTAAAGGTGTCTGCCTTGCTGAAGGGCCGCAAGATCTCCCCCAATGTCAGCCTCTCCATCTCGCCCGGGAGTAAGCAGGTTTTGACGATGTTGGCCGATTGCGGTGCTCTTTCTGATCTTTTGAGTGCCGGTGCACGTGTGCTGGAATGTGCCTGTGGACCTTGCATTGGAATGGGCTTTTCGCCAAATTCCGGCGGCGTCAGCCTTAGAACCTTTAACCGAAATTTTGAAGGAAGAAGCGGAACGGCAGACGGACAAGTTTATTTAGTCTCTCCCGAAACGGCAGCAGCCTCTGCTCTCACGGGCTTTATTACCGATCCTTCTCTCTTGGGCGAAGCGCCTAAGATTCAAATGCCGGATCGGTTTAAGATCGACGATAGCGCCATTCTGCCTCCGGCAGAATCCGGGGAAACGGTGGAAATCCTGCGTGGACCCAATATCAAAAAATTCCCGGATCCCAGACCGCAGAAGGATGCCCTAACGGCTGAGCTGGTCTTGAAGGTAGGGGATCATATTACCACCGACCATATTATGCCGGCCGGAGCCAAGATCTTGCCTTATCGGTCTAATATTCCGTATCTTTCTCAGTTCTGTTTTGGAGTTTGTGATAAATCCTTTCCGGAACGGGCAAAAAAGGCCGGTGAGAGCATCGTTGTAGGCGGTGTAAACTATGGACAGGGCTCTTCCAGAGAACATGCGGCGTTGGTGCCGTTGTACCTTGGTGTTCGTGCGGTGATAGCCAAGAGCTTTGCCAGAATTCATGCTGCCAATTTGATCAATGCCGGCATCATGCCTTTCGTCTTCAAAGATCAGAAGGACTATGACCGTTTGGAACAGGGGGATCGCTTGACGCTTCGGGAGATCTATTCCGGAATGGATTCGGGCGAGGTGACTCTGTTGAATGAAACGAAGGGAATAGAGATTCCGTTGATCTGTAGTTTTACTGATCGTCAAAAAGAAATATTGAAAGCCGGCGGGCTATTGGCATATACGAAAAAGGAGAACTTATGATTGATAAATATATTGAAGATGCTGTAGATCAGTTCCGTGTTCTTTTGACGGAACAATTGGAGCGACAGGATCGTATTTCTCAAGAGTCAACCGCTAAGGATTTTTCAAATAGAGAATCCGTGATCATCGGAATCTGCGGAGGAGACGGTATCGGCCCTATTATAACCCGGGAAGGGGAGCGGGTCCTGCGGTTTCTTTTGAAAGAGGAGTTGGAGAAGGGAAAAGTAGAGATCCGAGTCATCAATGGGTTGACCTTAGAAGATAGAATGGCTTGCGGAAAAGCAATTCCTGATGACGTTATGGCGGAAATCAAGTCCTGCGACGTGCTCTTGAAAGGCCCTACCGCTACGCCACACGGCGGAGCGATGGAAAGTGCCAACGTTGCAATGCGCCGTGAACTGGATCTTTATGCCAATGTACGTCCCATCAGCCTCCCCGATGAGGGAATTGACTGGACCTTTTTCCGGGAAAATAGCGAAGGAGAATACGTGCTGGGCAGTCGGGGAATTGAAATTCCCCAAAAATTGGCCGTAGACTTTAAGGTTACGACGGATGCCGGAACTCGGCGAATCGCAAGAACTGCCTTTGAATATGCAAGAAATAACGGAAAGAACCGAGTAGCGATCGTTACCAAGGCGAATATTATGAAAAAAACGGACGGTAATTTTAGCCGAATTTGTCATGAGATCGCCGAGGAATATCCCGGGATTATCGCAGACGATTGGTACATTGACATTATGACTGCAAATTTGATCAATGAAGCAATACGCAGTCAGTTTCAGGTGTTTTTATTGCCAAATCTCTACGGGGACATTATCACCGATGAGGCGGCTCAGATTCAAGGCGGTGTAGGGACGGCCGGAAGTGCCAATATCGGAGATCAGTATGCGATGTTTGAGGCAATTCATGGTTCAGCGCCCCGTTTGATGGAGCAGGGCCTTGGAGAGTACGCCAATCCCTGTAGCATCTTCAAAGCGATAGCGATGCTTCTTCGTCATATTGGCCGAATTTCGGAAGCAGAACGGTTGGAGAGGGCGTTGTATTTTTGTTGCGAAACAGAACGAAAGTTGATTGCCGATGGTACGGCTGACAATGCCACTTGTCGGGAATTTACTGATTATTTGATGGAAAACCTATAATAAAGGGGCTGTAAAAAACGTACGTTTTTTACAGCCCATTTTTGTTCGTCGTCTTTATTTTGAGCGGTACTTCCTATCGGTGATAATAAGGAAGATGCATGCCGACCCACTGAGAATCATCACAAAAAACCAAACTGTGATGTTGCTATTGTCGCCGGTATCCGGCGCAGTCGACGATTCCACATGATAGGTATTAACAAATTCCAGAATATTTTCGTCGCACTTTTGTCCATTCACCATTAGCTGAGCGGACAGTTTGTTTTCTTCGTTCATAGCAATGGAAACGGAAAGGTCATAAACCGTAGTATCATAGATCATGCCCGTTAACCCCTTATCAAGCTCATAAAGCTTGTAGGAGTACGTTTTCCCAATATCGGCTGCAGTAAACGGTAGTGTGAATGTTGCGTTGCCGTCTGCATCGGAGGTTTGAGTATGTTTCTCATTCTTCTCCGGGTTTTCAAGAACAAATTCAAAACCGTCAGGACCTTTCTTTGCGTCGCCGGTATTCTTTACAGTTTTATGAATATCGACCGTGACTGTTATGTCGTCCGGATTAGAATAAACCGGCGTGAAAGTGTTGTTAAATGTAACGTTTACGTTGTAATTACCCTCGATTTCCTCGACTGTCGCATTCTGACCGGCAGTTACGGCATTAATTTCCAGTTTGCCGTCCATATCGGAATCCGTCACACGAATGAAAAACGGATTCATGCTTTTGTCGTAATCCACGTTTTCAAGGTCGCCAACGACCTCAGTCATTCTGAATTCATATAATCCCACCTTTTCAAAGGTGATCGCTTGAATCAAATCGCTGAAATCGAAATGATGGAATGTGGCATCGTCGGCACGGTAGGTAATGGTTTTAGTACCCAAAGTTACCCAGGTATCATCGCTCGTCTTTTGCTCTAAGGCAAACGAGAACGTGTCTCCGTTTTGCCAATCACGGCCATGTAGTTTTTTATATCCCCGTACAAATACGTTGGAAGGTCTTACACCGGCAGGAGTATATACGTTGGTATATTGAAAATTCAAACTGCCATCTTCGTCCACAACGCCCTCCATGGTGGCGGCACCGTCCTTTACGGCGAAGCCGGTACCCTCCTTCTGTATTTCTGTGACCGTTACCTTGGTTCCTTTATCGATCCCCTCGACGGCAAAGGATTTTCCGGGCTTCACAGCAATTTGAATGGAGCCGTCTTCATCGGCGGTTATATTCCCGGCTGTTGTCTTTATGATTGCTTTGGCATAATGAGAACCGAAATGAACCTTGAAATCAAAGGCGACGTTATCCGGTATTATGTAGTTATCACCAAAAGGATGTTCTATACTTTTGCTTATCGAAAGAGTACTTACGATATGATCTAACGGGACAAATGTATTGATCAAGCTGTCCGTCTTCGTCACAATAAAGCCAAAGGTCGTATTTACCGTTGAAGTAAGCAGCGTAATCAACGAAATAAGCAAAGCTATTTTCCGAACGATCTTATTTTTAATCAAACTATTTACCTCCTTGTAAAAGGAAAAAAACAATTAAAACTTTACGAACGGGATCAACGATAGCCAAAGTCTTCTGCGCATACGAATCCAATACCGTTGTTCAGCACCCTCCGTTCGTCCTATTTCATTATTTAAATACCTTAGTTCCGAAGAAAAATCGTTAATAAATGAAACTAAACCTACTAACATTAAAATAAAGAAAAAAACAGCAACAATGCCGATGAGAAAATAAAAACCGATATCAGAATTATTTGCTTTCGACATCACGATCTCCTATCTCTTTGTCGTAACGGAAATCTGTACGTTCAGCGCTTCCGGCCATACTGCAAACAGCACAGATGGAAAAGCCAAATAATCCGCCGAGGATAAAACCAAAAATAAATTGTAACATTAGAATCATTCCTTTTTCTTAGGGGTATTTTTCTTTTAACAGAACAGCAATCAAAAGGCATAAATACGGGACTTATGCCCTTTGATTGCCGCCCATCCCTCCCGGAGGAGGGATGGGGCAGATCAGATATCTCATCAGATTACTTTGCAACAACAGTCCAAGTATTTCCGTTCTGAACTGCTTCGTAGCCATCAGCAACCCAGTTGGTTGGATTGAAACCAAATGAACCGCCCTTGATCACAACAGTACCTTTGCCGAGAATACCTGCGGTGTATCCACTACGGGTAGAAGCTGGGCCGAAGGTGCCGCCGTTGATGATAACGGTAGTGCCTGCGCCTGCGTATACGTATGCACGCTTCTGATTAAGGGTCTTGCTAAAGGAGAACTCGCCACCATTGATGACAATTTCGCTTCCTGCGCCTTCGGCGTAGAATACATATCTTCCGGAAGTGCTTGTTGTATTAACTGCAACGCTGCCGCTGTTGAATACAACTTTTGCACCATCTGCAGCTGCAACTCCGCCACCGCCGGAAACAATGGTTGCATTGTTGTATACGGTTACGGCCTCCTCGCCACGGGCAATGTTGGAATAGTCGGAAGGAGTACCGGTGGTCATAGTAATGTCAGTAAAGGTGGCATTACCTTCATTCTGTACATAGTCACCGTCAATGCTGCCGTTCGAGATTTCTGCGACACCCTGATTTTCAATAACGCCTTCGAGGGTTTTGTCTTGGAGGTCGATGGTAGCAGTGATGTTTTCTGAAATGTTGGTATCATTTATAATATTATTCCCAAACTTGATTACACTGTTAGGAATGGTAATTGCTTCTTCAAGATCTTCTGCGGTTTTGATCACTTCAGGCACCGTCCAGGGATGATTAACAGGAGTTGTCTCACCGAAAGCGGCATTAAGTGCAGTCTTTGCATTTTCAAAGCCTGCCGCCTGAACAGCCTGAGAGAATACGAGAATGTCGTACTTACCATTATCGTTGCCGTCAAGAGCATCACAGTCTTCGTTGGTAGCCTTAGAGGCAAGATAAATCTGTGCCAAGCTGTTGTAGGTGTACTCACCTGCGGGAAGAATACCGCCTGCGTGGCGAGTGTTGTTACCAGCATATACGTATTCGATAACGAAATAGTTGTTTCCCTTGACTTCGATTATGCCGATATCTTTCGGTGTATAGGAGTCAAAACCGGAAGTCATCACTAACGCATCCCACTCTGCATGTGTAAGACTGCCGATTTCGTAGGCGATAAGGGTACGAATGTATGCATCGGTTTTGCCGGTGTTTTCAACAAGAACAAACTTATCTTGAACGTTGTTGATACCATTAAGAACTTTCTGACCGCCGCTGGCACCTGCGTCAAGCTGATCAAAGTAAACTGCCTTTCCCCAGCCGGTTACTTCGCCAGTTACAGGATAAAGAGGTTTGTTCTGTATAAAAGGCTGAAGCTTGTAGCCTTCGCCATACTTAGCAGAGGTTATCATTTCATAGGTACCATCAGCATTTTGGGCGCGCTCATACTCATGCTGTTCGATCTTTACGTTGCCGAGGGTCATGACGTTGACGTCGCTATCGGAATCCTGTAAGTATGCAATGGTGCCGCCGATAGCAAGTGCGGCAACAAGCACGTAAGCGGTACACATCAAGAGTACCTTTTTGAGTTTTGACATATACTTATGCCTCCTTTTGATATTTGCCTGTATTTTAGCCTTAACTACCCTTCGATAATACAGGCTTTATATCGAAGGAAGCTCCATGCCTTTCGGCAATCAAAAGGCATAAATACGGGACTTATGCCCTTTGATTGCCGCCCATCCCCCGAAGGGGATAGGACGGACTTGGTTTTAAGCGTTTTGCCAATCTGCAAGGGTGGCATACTCAACGCCGTTGGCGATGATTTTGCCAACAGTTGCACCAGATTCGATGGTAATATTGATCTTTGCTTTGTTGGTGATTGCGGAAAGATCAATCGCATCAACGGTTGCACCTGCCTTGATAACAAGACCATATTTAGTGGTGTTCATATTTCCGCGAACAATCACGGTGTCAATCTCAGAACCATTGGCAACAGTAACCTTTGCTTGATTCCACATATAGAGGGATCCGATATTGCTGTTATTCACGGTGAGATCTGAATAGTTAACGGCAACAACGTCATATACAGGCCATTGGGGATCAGTGTCAAGTGCGGAGAGAGTAGTGCCGTAAACGTTACACTTGTTAAGAACTGCCGTACCGTAAACAGCGACTGCGGGAGAAACCCCGGCAGAGAAGGAAACAACCTCGGTGCCGATAACATCAACGTTGTTGAGTTCGGTATTGTAACAGTTGGAGTTGGAGTCTACATAGTGTCCAAGCATGATAGCAGACATCGTTCCGGTAAACTTCAGATCATTTACAGTAACCTTGCTGCCGTCAGCAGACGAGAAGATGGGGGACATTGCGGGGATCGTGCCGCCTTCCCATTGGAAGGCATCGACAGAGGTGGCAACACCTTCTACGGTAGCACCGTTACCGTTGATGGTAACAGGAGCGTTAACCTTCTGAGTGTGGAAATAAGCAGAGTCGATGGTATAAACGTCACCGTTGAGATTGTAAGTACCTGCTTCGGTAATGCCAACCTCAGAAGAAATGGTGGTATTAGTCCAAGGATGGTTGGTGGTGGTGATGTCACCGAAGCCAGCGTTCAGAGCGGTCTCAGCATCAGTAAAGCCTGCAACCTGAACAGCCTGGGAAACAACAAGGATGTCGAGGGTGCCGTTGCCGTTACCGTCGAGCTTTACCATGTCCTCATTGGTAGCTGCAGCGGAGATATAAACCTGAGACAGATTTGGGTAAGAGGTATCGCCTGCGGGCAGGATACCGTTCTCGTGTCTCCAAGTGCCATCGCTCAGCTTACCGCCTTCGTAAGCATACTCGATCAACATGTAGTTATTGCCATCGATGGTAATAACACCGATTTCGGTTTTGTTCCAAGTGCCGTGATAAGAGGTTCCGATCAGAGAGCCGTCAGTAGAACCAACCTCAATGGCAACAAGCGTGCGAACATAAGCGTCAGTCTTGCCGGTGTTCTCAACGGTTACGAATTTGTCCTGGGCGTTCTTGGAAGTGAACACCTGCATTCCGCCGTAGGATTTTACCTGAGACATCCGGACGGTGGTAGAATCCCAGTCACCTGCACCGTAGTTATAGGGCTGACCGTTGGCATCGAGCTCAGTGGCAGGCAGCAGGGGCTTGCCCTGAGTAAAATCTTTCAGAACATAGCTGGTCTGACCGTCGATGGTGTCGGTCTTGTAAGCGCCGTTTTCAACAACACGCTCATACTCGTGCTGTTCGATTGTTACTTTACCGGTGGTCATGACGTTGACGTCGCTGTCCTCGTCTTGCAGGTAAGCCACAGTGCCGCTGATTGCGAGAGCCGCAACGAGGACGAGGCTAAGACCTGACAGAAGAATGTTTTTCAGTTTCATTTGTCATCTTTCCTTTCAAAATAAGATCAAATTTGGTGATGCAGTGGTTTTTTCCACTTGTTGCATGGAGTTAATTGCCGGTCGGAATCTTTGCCCAAGCATCAGCAGCAGTGGTAATGTTATTGTCACGCTGTACGGCATAGGCGGTAACGGTGAGTTTGGGATAGTTGCTTGCGCCGTTTGCATCTAAGGCATTGAGCATTTCCTTCGTAACTTCTCCCTTAACGTTCACGGTATTTTCTTTAATGACGTAAAACTCGGCATCGGCATCAGACTTATCTATGCTTCTGTAATACACCCCATCAACACCGTCTAATCCGGTCCAGCCATCTGCGATCTCATAGGTCATAAACCCATCGAAGTTTGCGGTTTTTTCCAACTTCACGAAAAGCCATGCGTTTTCGCTGTTGGCTTTAAAGGTGACTTTCGGATCTTTTGTAATGGGGTTTCCGGGAAGCATGGGATAGTTGTTGGTATTCGGATCATTATCGCCGTCTTTATTTGTATCGGTCTCTTCAAGAGCGATGTTAATATCGCCATAGGTGAAGGTATTGATTACAGGATCGGTGTCAGCAATGAGCCAGGCAACAGTACCGCCAATAACACTGCAGAGGATGAGGGTGAGCGCAAAGGATAAAAGAGCGATCTTTGTTCTACCGAATCTCTTTCTTTGTTTGCAATGTTTTCCGCTCATGTTCGTGTTCCTCCTTTCTTTAGTTTTTATTTCTACAGGCGGTGAAACACAAGGACACCGTCTGAACGAAAACGTTATTGCAGATTACCTGCTGATCTGAGCGTCAAAGGCAGACCAGGCAGAATCTTCGTCGTCAAAACCGGTGGCCTGAATAGCGTGTCCTACCACGGTGATCTTGAGATCAGATATGGATTCCATATCCTTGCTGTCTAACGTGCCGGGAACGGTGATGGAGTCAAATAAAGCGTCGAGAGTGGCATCGTCATTGGCAGGTTTCACTGTTTCTTTATAACGAAACTCAAAAGTGACGGTATTGGAAAGTTGATCTCGGACAGTTCCTTCGTACCTCCAGTTATTTGCATCGTAGCCGTTAAAAATGGTTGTAAGATCAGCAACTCCGGGGGCAAATGCAGCGTCCAATTCCTTCAGACAGTTGATGGTGAGAAGCATTCGTACGTAGGATTCCTCGCTCCCTTTCACAACAGTCAGTGTGGGATCTTTGATATAGGTGTTTCCGGGAATGAGATGATAGTTGTTGGTTTTTACACGTCCGCTTCCTTGTTTGAGGGTGCCATCCGGATGAACTGCCGCTTCATCCAGGGTGATATTTACTTTTCCGATGGTAAAGGTATTGACAACGGCATCCTGGCTTGTTAAATAGGCGAGGGTGCCGAGGACAGAAGCGGTAATAAACAGTGCCGTGCAGAGGATCGAAAGTAAGATGTTAATTTTTTTCATGATGTCTCCCTTTATTTATTTTTCGTTTGCGCCGGTTTGGTTTTTCCTTATCATGGAGGTAAATGCTGATAATGATTTCAAGCACGATGATTGCTATACCGACAGTAAGAACCACCTGTTTTCCGCTCGGATGTGTTATGTAGGCGGCAAAGTATCCCAGATATGGAATACAAAACAGCGGTTTCCCGATTACACTGTCAAAATCAACTAACGTCCCATCGGCGATCTCGTTTTCATCGCCTTTGGTGCGGAATTTGATTTTATCGACTGCTGTTTCATCGGGAACTAATTCTATAATGCGGTGCGTTGCGATAACTCCGTTTGACATCTTAAAAGTAATAATGTCGTTTATTTCTAAATCCGAGGGGTCTGTTTTTACGACGTATATAAGGGATCCCGTTGGATATACAGACTCCATAGATCCGGAGAGAACGGAATAGGGGGTGATACCGAATAATTGAAATCCATGTAGTAAAAAGGCGCATACAACGGTAAGTGCCACTAACGTGTTTGAAAAGATTTTAAGTATAGTTCTGAATGTAGCGTTCATTTTAAGTTCTGAAATATTGGCATACCGAACAATAGATTAAGCGAAACACATGTTCTGCTGTATCGTTATTATTCGGCACTTCGCCGTCAAAGATTTTGACCGTAAAGTCCAGCATCGTCGTCAGGATATGGTTGAGGATCATCCAGACGTTTGCTTCATCGCGAAAAGCGTTCTTGAACTGATCGACAAGCGGCAGATACCTTTTCTTGTGTTCCTCCGACGAATATTTAGAAAAATATGGAGAATAGTAGTAACGGATAAAAGCAAAACACTTTTCCCGATTGCCAAGCAAAAACTCCCAGACTGATGAGAAGAAGAGCCAGCATCTCATCTCAAACTTGATTTGCTGATCATACATTACAGATACGTGTTGCATTACGTTTGTGACCAACTCCTCATCAAGGTAGGAAAATGTCTTGGCAAACATATCTTCCTTATTTTCAAAGACACGATAGATATATGCCTCATTAATGGAGGTGGTTTGCCCGATTTGTTTCGTCGTGGCCTTATTGATGCCATCTCTGGCGATAACATAGATCGTTCCGTTGATCAAGTTCTTTCGGATCTCCTCGTGTTTCATTGTTATCGTGTTCCTTCCATGAAATAAATAGTTACTACAATTTTGACAAAATGTGCAAAGATGAGTATATAACTAAGATTCTTTTTCAGGGAGAATGTTAACAATGCTTTCTCTGCCGCAACGCTTACATTTAATTGGAAGATCTTTGATCTTTGTGGTGGGAAGCAACCACAAAACGGTATGCTTTCCGCATAAAGGACAAAGAAAGCGTCTTCTTTCCGAAACGGGTTCTTTAATTAATGATTTAAGTTGAGCTATTTCTTGCAAGAATATCACCTCGTTTTTACCCTACTTGCGGCAGGAGGCAAACAAAAAAAGCCTGTGCCACAATCGTTCAAACGATTGAATGGCACAGGCTCTGAGGCTCAGGCGCAGAGGGGGTTGAATTAAATTTAGTGCTATAAAAATATTTTTTATAGATTTTAATTTATTATAATCAATAAATTTCTGGATGTCAACTATTAAAATATCAAAAAAACATCGTCGAGCAAGAAAAAATTGTGCAAAATGTCAAATGGTACAAAGCAAATTTTAGTGTCATCGCTTGCGATGAAATAGAAAATCTCTACATATATTAAAATACAGCATAGTTTAAATCTATGCTGTATTTTGAGTTAAAATTCAGTTTTCAGATCTCTTGTTAAAAGCAAGGTCAAAGCATCTTGGGGGTCGGCATCTTCAAAGAGGATGCGGTAAACTGTTTCGCAGATGGGAAGCTCTACTTGATGCTTTTTAGCCAATCTAATGATGGCTTGGACGGTATAATATCCCTCTGCCAGGTGGTCAAAGGGTTCCTTTTTAATGAAGGCTTCCCCAAACTTTCGATTATGGCTGTAGGGCGAGAAGACGGTGGCGCCATAGTCGCCCAAATGGCACAATCCATAGGCGGAGAGAGGATTTCCGCCCATCTTTTCGATGAGTCGGGAGATCTCTCGGGTTGCCCGTGCGGTGAGCGCGCCCTTAAGAGAGGTGAGATTTAAGCCGTCCAACATTCCGGCTGCAATACCGATGACGTTCTTGGCTGCTGCTCCCAGCTCATTGCCGATGAGGTCTTCGCCGTAATAGAAACGAATCAAAGGGCCGGAAAAGGCCTGAACCAATTGTTCCTTGGCGAAAGGATCTTCACTATCAATGACCATGCAATTGGGGATTCCTTGGTAGAATTCCTGGACATGACCGGGGCCCAACCAGACCGCTACCGGGCAGTCTTTCGGAAGATTATCTTTGACAATTTCCGAAAGGCGCCGTCCGGTGGCAATCTCAATGCCCTTCATGCAGAGCACAACGGTTTTGCCGGAGATGGCTTGGTTTTTGAGCTCATCACACAGGGACTGGAGATTTTGCGCACCAATGGAAATGATGATGACTTCTGCCTGATCCACACAGGAAAGATCGGTGGAAAGCGCAATAGAGTCCGGGAGGGTCAACAGATCATTTTTACGATCTGCCAAAAAAGCTTGCATTTTGGCAGAAGAAGATCTGCCGTATAATGTGAGTTGATGGCCGAGGGTATCAAGATACCAGGTGATCAAAGATCCCCACCGACCGCATCCGATTACTGTGATTTTCAAAATAATTACCTCATAAAAGGAACGGCAACGACACAGGTGATCGTTGCCGTTCGGTTTTCATTGCATAAAAGAAACTTATTTATACTTTTTTAACGCCTAACGTTACCTTTTCACCGTTAATATCCCATTCTTTGGAAAATTCCGGAGCCACTGCGTCTTCCACGAGACGATCGGCGAGGGTGCTTTCTGCCACCTCGGCAAAATCTTCCTTCAAGAGGGAGAGGAGGGTGGCGTTTCCGCTGATGTAGATCTCGATGTGATCCATCACTTCAAAACCGGAATCCTTCCGCATGGTCTGGATCTTGGAGATGATCTCACGGATCATACCTTCACGGATCAACTCGTCGGTCAACTGGGTATCCAGTACGACGGTATAGCCTTTATCCTTGGCGGTATAGAAGCCTTCCTTTTGAGCGACGCTGATCAAGAGATCCTCGGTCTCCAGTTTGACCTGACCGCCGGGAAGATCCAGGATAATGGCGCCCATTTCATCCAGCTCTGCTTTGGCAGCAGCGCCGTCGATCTCGGCGAGTGCGGTACGGATCTCACCCAACTGTTTGCCGTATTTGGGGCCGACAGTCTTGAGCTGAGGCTTGAATTCATAGGAGATGAACTCATTGAGGCTTTCTTTGAAGGAAACGGCCTTGACGTTCAATTCGTCCTTGATGATCTCGATAAATTCATCGCCCAGCGCTTCGGCGCTTTCTACGTACATACAGGCCAGAGGCTGACGGTTCTTTCTGCCGGAACCATTCCGGGCAGAGCGTCCCAGAACAACGATATTCAGCAGTTGATCCATGCCGGCCTCCAAGGCGGGATCAATACGGTCTTCCTCCACAACGGGGAAGTCGCAAAGATGGATGCTTTCGGGTGCATTCTGATCAATACTGCAAACCATATTCTGATAGATATTCTCTGCCATGAAGGGGATCATGGGAGCGGCGGCCTTGGCAGTCACCACCAAAGCATGATAGAGGGTCATATAAGCGGCAATCTTATCCTCGGTCATTTCCGGCACCCAATAGCGTTCACGGCCGCGGCGGACGTACCAGTTACTCAGATCATCCACAAAGCTCTCCAATGCACGGGCGGCTTCGGGAATGCGGTAGTTTTCCAGATTGGAATCCACGTTCTTGACCATGGTATTGAGTTTAGAAAGGATCCACCGATCCATGACGGTCAGTTTGCAATCCTTAAGATCGTATTTGCCGGCATCGAATTTATCTATATTCGCATAGAGGATGAAGAATGCATAGGTATTCCAAAGAGTACCCATAAACTTCCGCTGACCCTCGGTAACGGCCTTGCCGTGGAACCGGTTTGGCAGCCAAGGAGCGGAGTTGGTATAGAAGTACCAACGGATGGCGTCGGCACCGTAGGTCTCCAATGCATCGAAGGGATCGACGGCGTTGCCTTTGGATTTACTCATTTTTTGACCGTTTTCATCCTGAACGTGACCCAGAACGATAACGTTCTTATAAGGCGCCTTATTAAAGATCAGGGTAGAAATTGCCAAGAGGGAATAGAACCAACCACGGGTCTGGTCCACAGCCTCAGAAATAAAGTCGGCAGGGAACTGAGACTCAAAGAGATCCTTATTCTCAAAGGGATAGTGATGCTGAGCGAAGGGCATGGCGCCGGAGTCGAACCAGCAGTCGATGACTTCGGGAACACGGTGCATCTCTTTGCCGCAGACGGGACACTTGATGGTTACAGCGTCGATGAACGGACGGTGCAGTTCGATCTCATCCGGGCAGTTCTCCGACATGGATTTCAACTCTTCGATACTGCCGATGGAGTGGAGGTGACCGCAGTCACACTGCCAGATATTGAGGGGAGTACCCCAATAACGGTTTCTGGAAATACCCCAGTCTTGCACGTTCTCCAACCAGTCGCCGAAACGGCCTTTACCAATGCTTTCGGGGATCCAATTGATGGTATTGTTGTTACGGATCAGGTCTTCCCGTACGTCGGTCATCTTGATGAACCAGGATTCACGGGCGTAGTAGATCAGAGGAGTATCACAACGCCAGCAGAAGGGATAGTCATGCTCGAATTTCGGAGCATCAAACAAAAGCCCTGCTTTATCCAGATCGGTCAATACCAAAGGATCGGCATCTTTGACGAATTTACCGGCATAGGGGGTCTCTTCAGTCATCTCACCCTTGCCGTCCACCAACTGAACAAAGGGAAGGTCGTATTTACGGCCAACCTGAGCGTCGTCTTCACCAAAAGCGGGAGCAATATGAACGATACCGGTACCATCGGTCATGGTGACGTAATTATCACAGACGATATAGTGGCCCTTTTTGCCCTGTTTTTCGCAGATGGGTTTGACGCACTCAAAGAGAGGCTCATATTCTTTGTGCTCCAGATCGGTACCCACGTACCGCTCCAGGATCTCGTAGGCATCTTCACCTAATTTACCGAGCACCTTATCCAAAAGGGCTTCTGCCATATAATAGGTATAGCCATCATTGGCTTTTACCTTGCAGTAACTCTCGTTGGGGTTGACGCAAAGCGCTACGTTACTGGGCAGGGTCCAGGGGGTGGTAGTCCATGCCAGGAAGTAAGCATCTTCGCCGATGACCTTAAAGCGAACCACCGCACTGCGCTCTTTGACAGCTTTATAACCCTGCGCAACCTCATGAGAGGAGAGGGGGGTGCCGCAACGGGGGCAGTAGGGGACGATCTTAAAGCCTTTATAGAGCAGTTTCTTTTCAAAGATCTGCTTTAATGCCCACCATTCGGATTCGATAAAGTTATTGTCGTAGGTAACGTAGGGGTCATCCATGTCCGCCCAAAAACCGACGGTACGGGAGAAGTCTTCCCACATTCCTTTATATTTCCAGACGCTTTCCTTACAGAAACCGATAAAGGGCTCGAGACCGTATTCTTCGATCTGCTCCTTGCCGTCCAGACCCAGCATCTTTTCCACTTCCAGCTCTACCGGCAGACCATGGGTATCCCAGCCGGCTTTCCGGGGGACCATACATCCTTTCATGGTGCGGTAACGGGGAATCATATCTTTAATGACACGGGTCAAGACGTGACCGATATGGGGTTTACCGTTGGCTGTGGGAGGGCCGTCATAAAAGACATAGGGAGTTCCCTTGGCCTTGCTTTCGATACTTTTTTCAAAGATCTTCTGCTCCCGCCAGAATTTTTCAATCTTCTTTTCTTCCTCAACAAAGTTCAGGTTGGGGGATACGCTTTGATACATGGCGTTTTTCTCCTTCCAAAATAAATAGCGCTTCCATCCTGAAAAAGGATGAAAGCGCAGTACTTCCATTAACCACCTATTTCATGCAGACCATCATCTGCCGCTCCTATAACGCCGGAGTAGCGGGGGAGTCTACTGACAATAAGGCGTTCGATCCCCGACTCGGAAGTGATCTTCATTCTTTTGCTACTTTCGCCGGGCTTCCACCATCCCCGGTTCGCTTTGGAGTTCACTGAAAAAACTACTCTCTTCGTCATCGTCTTTAAATCCTATATATATTAACATTATATTATAGGAAAGTCAAGGGGGATTTTCGATGAAATAATGATTGACATAGGGAATAAAACGTGATAACATATGAATAGATATTCATATGAATGGAGGCTCATGCGTTTGCATAATCATCAAGACTTACTGAAAAAGGTACGGCAGGAGATGCCGGCGGATGAGATTTTAACCGGGTTGGGTGACTTTTTTAAAGTTTTTGGTGAACCGACACGGATTAAGATCTTGTATTCCTTATTTGAAGCGGAGCTTTGCGTTTGCGCTATTGCAGAACTTTTGGAGATGGAGCAATCTGCGGTTTCGCATCAGTTGAGGGTGCTGAGAGAGGCAAGGCTGGTCAAGAGCCGCAGAGAGGGAAGGACAGTTTATTATTCTCTGGCTGACGATCACGTGGAATTGATTATCGCACAAGGATTTCAACATATTACAGAAGGAGAACATACCATGAAAAAGACATTCAGAATGGAAGAATTAGATTGCGCTCATTGCGCCGCTAAAATGGAGGACGGCATCCGTAAATTGGATGGTGTTATGGAAATTTCGGTCAATTTTTTGGCACAGAAGATGATTATTGAAGCGGATGAAGAACGGTTTGACGACATTATGAAGCAGGTTGTTCGGGTGGTTAAGAAGGTGGATCCTCGCTGTGAGGTACTCTTAAAATGATGACACGGCGACAGAAAAAGGTCTTATATCGGGTCATTATAGCGGCGGTTTTATTGGTAGGTGCTTTATTGGTGCCGGTCGATGGATGGCTTCGGCTGTGTATTTTTCTCATTCCTTATGGGGTGATCGGGTATGACGTCTTGCAAAGGGCATTTTGCAATATCTTACGCGGGCAGGTTTTCGACGAACAGTTTTTGATGGCGTTGGCCACGCTCGGTGCTTTTGGGATCGGAGAATATCCTGAGGCGGTACTGGTGATGTTTTTCTATCAGGTGGGTGAACTGTTCCAGAGCATTGCGGTGGGAAAGAGCCGGCGTTCCATTGCAGAACTGATGAATATTCGGCCGGATTCTGCCCGGGTCCTGCGTGACGGAACAGAAATGGAGGTCTCCCCGGAAGAAGTACAGATAGGAGAAACGCTCCTTTTAAAGCCCGGTGAAAAAATTCCTTTGGACGGCGTTATCATCGAGGGTGTAACCACTGTGGATACCGCTGCCCTTACCGGAGAATCTCTCCCACGGGAGTGCAAAGCCGGCCAAGACGTCATCAGCGGTTCCGTTAATTTAACCGGCATGATCCGGGTTCGGGTGACGAAAAAGTTTGAGGAAAGTACCGTTTCCAAAATTTTGGAATTGGTGGAAAACTCCGTTGTGAAAAAAGCAAAGGCGGAGCGCTTCATCACGCGTTTTGCCCGGTACTATACTCCTTGCGTGGTGCTGGGCGCTGTGGCATTGGCGGTGGTTCCATCCCTCTTTGTGGGAAACTGGGGCGAATGGATCCGCAGAGCGTTGATCTTTTTGGTGGTGTCCTGCCCTTGCGCTTTGGTAATATCGGTTCCGCTCTCCTTTTTTGGCGGGATCGGCGGAGCCTCCCGACGGGGAATTCTTATTAAGGGCGCAAACTACTTAGAGGCACTTTCCAAAGTCAAGACCATCGCGATGGATAAGACCGGAACGCTGACCCGCGGCTGTTTTGTGGTGACCAATATTCACGGGATCGGCATGAATGAGGAGACTTTATTAGGACTGGCAGCTTTGGCTGAAAGCAATTCGAGTCATCCCATTGCGCTTTCAGTCTGTCGTGCTTATAAAAAAGAGATTGACCCATCACGGGTAAAAGCTATTCAAGAATTAGCCGGAAAAGGTGTAACGGCGATCATAGACGGTCAGCGTGTTGCGGTAGGAAACGAAAAACTGATGGCAGACATTGGAATTTGTGTGACAAAAGAACAGATGGCCGGCACTATTCTGCATCTTGCTGTGGACGGAAGTTATGCCGGTTTCCTTACTGTGGCGGATGAAATGAAGCCGGAAGCACCTCAGGCATTGGACGCCCTGCGAGAATTGGGGGTTGACGGAATCGTGATGCTGACCGGAGACCAAAATGCCGTTGCGGAGCAAGTGGCCAAGACATTAAAGATCAATGAATTCCATAGCGAACTCTTGCCGGATCAAAAAGTTTC
>JAZQAE010000134.1:0-3462 GCA_045544995.1 Eubacteriales bacterium | reverse complement strand
TTGAAATTACGGGAGAGGGCGGAGCAGGAAGCCCACGTCAAAGTGGCGGTGGTGGAATGTAATCCGGAGAACCTTTCTAAGATGTCGGAACAGCTCCGCCATCTGGCAGGCGTGGATCTCTATTCCTATATGTTGCAGGATATCCGGCAGTATCCATATAAATTAGGAGAGGAGTTCGATCTGATCGTCACCACCTCTTCTCACGCCAAGTATCTTTTGAGCGTCCTGCCGGTGCATCGGCGGATCGCCCGGGTGGCCTTCCGTCCGGCGGCACGGTGTCTTTCCCATATTATTAAGCTTCGTCCCGGTCAGAAGGTGGGCATCCTCGGCTACAGCCGTCGGTTTGGTGAACTTTTGCAGGAGACCTGCAGTATTTATGCAGAGGATGCGGTTCTTCGGGAGCCGATGGTCTTTGCGGAAGAAGCGGACGTTTCCGATTATCTCAACGGCTTGGACGCGGTGTTGGTGCCCAAGTCCTATGAAAAGTATTTCACCGCCTCCGCCACCGAACTGCTCCGTCAATTCAACGGGGAAGTCATCGAGTGCTACTACGAAATGGACGAAGGCTCCGTATTGTATTTAGAGGCGAAGATCAAGCGATTGTTGGAAGAGAAGACCATATAAAAAACAGTCCCGGTGTTTTGAAACACCGGGACTTTGGCTTACTTTAGATTTCAAGTTCGTAGTAACCAATGTCTTTATGGACGTAATTCGGCCAGGTTGGTTGCGGATCCGGATAGGAGATCAGGGCCCGGAGGACGAAACCGTCATCCTTTCGGAGGAGGTCCACACCGTTCATTTCGATGACGGCGGGGTCTACCTCCGGATGTTCGGCGACGTAATCCGTTGCCACCTTTTTCAGGACCTGCTCCCGGGTCAAGTTCTCTACCCAAGCGGGATCAAAATCTTCAAAGAGGTCGTTGGTGAGTGTACAAAAGGCAAATTCGCCGTTTTGCTGAATTTCGTTCGCACATTTGGCGCCGTGGATAAAACCATTCACGCCGTATTTTCTGGCAAAGTCTACAAAATATCCGCCGCCGCTGGGCCGTGCTTCGCAACGTATCAGTTCAAACCCTTTGATCCGGTCGCCGAATAGTTGGGCGGTAAACCGCTTGGTTTTTTCCAACGCCTGTTCCTTCGTCAGATCGCCGGTTTCAATATTGGAGGTTTCGTCGTATCCCTTACGGTAGGTGTCGATCTCTCCGTCTTTATTGTATCGGAATTGATTTTTATCTTCATCCAAATAAATATCCAGAGGAAATTCTTCGTCGGAACCGTCCGTTCCCAGATAGGTCAACTGTTTTTTCTCCGAGAGCTCTTCCTTGTTTTCGGTTTGAACGGAAGAGGCGGGCTCTTTTTGCTCTTCTGCCGGGTCGAAAATCGTGATCTCCTTGTTTTTCTCAATATCCTCCCGTTGATACCAGGTGTCGGGGAGGGGGCGTTCTACTCTCTTATTGGGATCCCGCTCCGGCTGCGCTGTGATGGTGATGACGGAGGCGGTCAGGACGACGGCTACTGCAATTGCAGTCGTGATAAAAACTTTCTTATTACGCATGGTTGGGACTCCTTTCGTTGTTAATAGATCGTAAGTGTTTCAATTGGACTAGTTCCGGTGTATATTGAAGTGATAGAACTGTAATCGAGAGCGCTTTCTGCCATATGTTGCCGTGCTTCTTGGAGAGCATACGCAACAGTGTATCCATAGGATAATGTTTCATAAAACTTATCGTTCCATCGTAAAACATCTCCATGTTTTGGTTTAGCTGTCCACCCAATACAACAAAAAACACCTTTATTCTTGGCGTTATCAACGAGATTACCAAAAGAAGAATCAGTGTTGCCAGAATGGCAACCGACAAAGGAGAGGAGTTTTATATTTGATAATGCTTCGGCGGAGTATTGCCCGATTGCGGCGTTTTGGGTATTGTATGCAGTGGTACCTGCATATAAGAAGGTATTATTGTGAAAATACATTTTTCCTGCTTGTGCATGATTGTATATAGCGACTAAAGAACTGTTTGGAATATCGTTGAACGCTGTTGTTGCTGTATAGTCGAAGCGATCTACAGGGGTATAATCCATATAGGTTAAATGGGGAGAGATATTGGGAAAATTAACAGAAAAGTTAATGGTGGTAATTTCATCAGTAAACGTATAAATTTTAGCTTGTCGTATTGCGGTATAGTTTTTTGCCCGAAAAGTGTAAGTTGCGGAGGATGAATATCCGGAAATAGATACAATTTTGATTTTGTAGGTCACACCGGCATAAACACGGGCGTTAATGAGCTGTGCAGAAGTTCCTTTGATTGATTTTGCAATGAGATTTGCACTGTTGAGTTCGTATAAGTAAAGTCCATAACGGCATCCGGAAGGAAAGTTGCCGATCCAAAAATTGGCAGAGCCGTTTTGACTGAATGTGATTTGCCACCAATCTACGTCGCCAGATGTTGAGATCTTTCCGTAATTTGTATAGTCGTTATAGGTTATATCGGCTGTTGAGTCAGTATTGTTATTTTCTGATTCATTCAAATCAATAGCAAAGGCGGATATTGTAAACATTGAACATGATAATGTAAAGGCAATAAGTATTGAAATAATTCTTTGTTTTAAATTCATATTATTCTTCCTACTTGAACTCGAATATGAGCGGTACATGAATAATTGATTAAACTGCCAAACTAATCACCTCTCTTTCTAATATCAGTTTATAACAAATTTTCTGATGCATCAATAAAAAAACAACAAAATCAAATTAAAATAAGCAAAATGAACAAATTTGAGAGAATGGTTTTGTATATATGGCAACGAGATGCCAAAATAAAATGTATAAATATGAGTGCACAATGGGCGTCTATGTAGTTATAATATTATTTATAAATTGGTATTGACAAAAGGTGTAGAACATTATATTATATTGTTGTATAACAATAGGGAACCATTGATTAAAAAGAAATTATGAGGTGCTACATGGAACAGCGAGAAAAGAAAGTCCTCGTCATTGGCGTCATTGGTGCTGACGTTCATGCCGTGGGCAACAAGATCCTCTACCATGCTTTTACCGAGGCAGGGTTTGAGGTAGTCAATCTGGGCGTTATGGTGTCTCAGGAAGAGTACATCGCAGCGGCCATCGAATCCGGCGCAGATGCCATCGTTATTTCCTCCCTCTACGGGCAGGGTGAATTGGACTGCCGTGGGATGCGTGAGAAGTGCGATGAGGCCGGTCTGAAGGGGATCCCCCTGCTGGTAGGCGGTAACATCGTGATCGGTAAGCAGAAATTTGAAGACGTGGAGAAGCGGTTCAAGGCCATGGGCTTTGATCGGGCATTCCCACCGGGAACAGCTCCCGAAACCACCATCCAGGCTTTGCATGAGCTGTTAGACTAATGAGACCGATCCTTCTGATTGATTTTGGCAGTACCTATACCAAACTGACGGCAGTCGATATCGAAGAAGAGCGGATCT
>JAZQAE010000133.1:0-15809 GCA_045544995.1 Eubacteriales bacterium | reverse complement strand
AAGGTGTATGTGATACACCGAGCGGCGAGGTTTGGGATTAGCAAAAAACGTCATATAAAAAGAAAAAATCGCAGTTCTGCGATTTTTTCTTCCTTTTGGGATATGAAAACTTTTATAAATCTATATTTTTCTGTGTTCTTTCTTGCTTTTTGCGTTCCGGACTTTTTTTACATCCCCTTTTTTATGCTCTTTTTGCAGTTTTTAGGGCGTATTGCACCAGATCGTCCTTTTCGATGACAGTCTCATGCAAGACCTTGGCTTCTTTCAGTCCTGCCAAATTCTTGGGGATGGGCAGACGGCTGACTTCCGCCAATTGGGTCAGGCAATCGAATTCATCCTCCGCCGGGGTCTCACCGATCGCAGACAACACGGCGTGGGGGAACTTGAAGGGGGAGGCGGTGCTGAGGACGATGACCGGTTCTTCGGGGTTTTCCTTCTGGTAGTCCTCACTGACTGCCCAGGCAACGGCGGTATGGGTGTCCATCAGATAGCCGTACTGTTCCCAAACGGCCTTGATGGTCTCGGCGGTCTTTTCATCTCCGCAGTAACCGGCGCCGAACTCTAAAGCGATCTTTTTACGCATGGCGGCGGGGATCTCATAGGCACCCTTTTCGTTCAGATCTTTCATCAAAGAGGCCACCAGTTCGCTATCTCCATCGCTCATCATAAAGAGCAGACGCTCCAGATTGCTGGACACCAAGATATCCATAGAGGGAGAGGTGGTCTTATAGAAGGGACGCTGACGGTCGTAGACGCCCTTTTCAAAGAAGTCGGTAAGGACTTTATTCTCGTTGGAGGCGCAAATCAGTTTTTTGACCGGAAGCCCCAATTTTTTAGCAAAGTAGCCTGCCAGGATATCGCCAAAGTTGCCGGTGGGAACCACAAAGGTGACCGGATCACCGACCTGGATCTTTTCTTCCCGTACCAGATCAGCGTAGGCTTTGAAGTAATAAACAACCTGGGGAGCCAGGCGGCCGATATTGATGGAGTTGGCGGAGGAAAGCTCTACGCCGGTAAGATCTGCTTCGGCAGCAGCCGCAAAGGTCTTCTTGACGCCGGTCTGGGCATCGTCAAAATTGCCGTTGATGGCGGTGACGGTGACATTATTCCCGGTCTGGGTCACCATCTGGGCTTTCTGAACGGCGCTGACGCCGTTATTGGGGAAGAAGACGATGATCCGGATGCCGTCTACGTCGTGGAAGCCTTCCAAAGCGGCTTTTCCGGTGTCTCCGCTGGTGGCGGTGAGGATGACGATCTCTTCCTTCATGCCGGTCTTGGCACGGGATGCGGTCATCAGCTGAGGAAGCATGGAAAGTGCCACGTCCTTAAAGGCGCTGGTGGGACCCCGGAAGAGTTCCAGCACGTAGCGGTTTCCAACCTGCGCCAACGGGGTCAGGTCATCAGACTCGAACTTTCCGCAGTAGGCTTTTTTAGAGAGTTCTTCCATCTCCTCCGGTGAAAAGTCCGGCAGAATGGCTTGAAGGATCTTCGCTGCCATGGGGATGGTGTCCAGTTCCAGAAGGGATCTCCAGTCCAATTTCACTTGGGAGAAATCCGGAACCATATACAGTCCGCCGTCCGGGGCAATGCCACGAAGAATGGCCTCCGGTCCGGTGGCGGTCAGATTTTTATTTCTTGTACTTTGATAGAGCATGGGTTTTTGCCTCCGTTAGAATGATACTACTATTTTATAGGAAGATTGCTTATTCGTCAATACAAATTTACGTTGCAATGCCGGCGAACTGGGATTGATACAAATTGTAGTAGGTTCCTTTTTGACTGAGGAGGGTGTCGTGGTTTCCTTCTTCCACCACCTGTCCGCCGTCGATGACGATGATCTTATCCGCATCCCGGATGGTGGACAGTCGGTGGGCAATGATCAGACTGGTGCGGTTTTTCATCAGTTGAACCATGGCAGATTGAATCCGCATCTCAGTCCGGGTATCCACCGAGGAGGTGGCTTCATCCAAGATCAGGATACTGGGGTCTGCCAAAATCGCACGGGCGATATTTAAAAGCTGACGTTGGCCTTGAGAGAGATTTCCGCCTCCCTCGGTGAGGACGGTGTCGTATCCCTTTTCCAAGCGGCGGATGAACCGATCTGCACCGGCGGCTTCTGCTGCTGCCACGATCTCTTCCATCGGCGCATCCGGACGGCTGTAGGCGATATTTCGGGCAATGGTATCGGAGAAGAGGACGGTGTCCTGCAGGACGATGGCCAAACTCTTGCGCAGTGATTTTCTGGGGATCTCATTAAGAGGGGTACCGTCCACAGTGATGGAACCGCTGTCGATATCATAAAATCGGGTTAAAAGGTTGACGACGGTGGTCTTACCGGAGCCGGTGGCGCCCACAATGGCGATCTTCTGCCCGGCCTTCACCTCCAGATCAAAGCCACGAAGAACCGGCTTTTCGGGGACGTAGGAAAAATGCACGTTCCGGAAGGAAAGGGCGCCTTGGACGGCTTCGGGATCGTAGGAGGCGGTACCGCCGACGTCTTCCGTTTCGCTGTCCATTACGTCGAAGATCCGCTCGGCACCGGCAATCGCCGTCTGGATGGCGGCGTACTGGTTGGCGATCTCATTAATAGGACGGGAAAATTGCTTGGAATAAAGGATGAAGGCCTGAATGGTACCCACCGAAATATACAAAACGTGGTCGGTGGGGAGACTGGCCAGCCATCCGCCCACCAAGGCGATGAGCAAAAAGCCTACGTTGGAGATAAAATTCATCACCGGGCCCATGAAACCGCCGAAGATATTGGCGTAGATGCCGGTCTTTTTCAAGCGGTCGCTGGTGGCATTGAAATCCTCAATGGCTCGTCCTTGGCGGTTGTATGCCACCACGGTGCGGTAGCCGGAGACCATCTCTTCCACCTGTCCGTTGACGGCGCCTAAGATCCGTTGCTGACGGACGAAAAACTTACGCATAAACTTGGTGATAAAGGTGGAGGCCAGAACAGTCAATCCTACGGTGGCGGTACTGACCAGCGCCAACAGGGGAGAATAACAGATCATAATGATGAAACAACCGCTCACCATCAAAACACTGGAACACAGGGAAGAGATGGAGGTGGAGACGGTATTGGAGATATTCTCCACGTCGTTGGTCATCCGGCTCATAATATCGCCGTGATTATGCCGATCGGTATAGGCAATGGGCAGATGCACCAGATGGAAAAAGAGGTCTTTTCGCATGGTGCGGACGGTGCCTTGCGCCAGTTTTGCAGAAAAGATGCCTTGCAGATAGGTGAAGGCACAGTTCATCAGATAAGAGAGGATCATAAAGCCCAGCATCATCAATAGTTGAGCTGCCAGGTTCTTTTCCACCGCATCAATTGCTCTCTGCTGAAGAGAGGGGGCTAAGAGGTTGGTGGCGGTAATGAGAAGGGTGAAGGTTAACAAAAGGAAGAAGGTGCGACGGTTTCTGCCGATATAACTTACCAGTCGTTTAAGGGTTCCCTTCATGTCTTTCGGTTTTTCCACCTGCATGACCGGTCCCCGTCGTCCGGGGCGCATCGCCTGCATGGCGGTCGGTTTTTGCTCAGCCATGGAGTGTCCCTCCTTCCTTGGTCTGGGATCGGTAGATCTCTTGGTAGACCGGACTGGAATTTAAAAGTTCCTCATGGGTGCCGATGGCGGAGAAGGTGCCGTCCTCCAGAACCGCAATCCGGTCACAGTTCTGGACGCTGGCGATTCGTTGCGCAACGGTGATGAGGGTGGTTCCTTGCAGTTCCTCACGGATGGCATGGCGCAGTTTGCTTTCGGTGGCCAGATCCAGCGCAGAGGTACTGTCGTCGAAGATCAAAAGCTCCGGTTTACGAACCAGCGCACGGGCAATGGAAAGCCGTTGTTTCTGTCCGCCGGAAAGGGAGGCACCTTTTTCGGCGATGACGGTCTCGTAGCCCTCCGGCATTTTATCAATAAATTCTGCCGCTTGCGCAATTTCTGCCGCACGGCGGATTTCTTCGTCGGTAGCGTCCGGGTTGCCCCAACGGATGTTCTCTGCTACGGTACCGCTGAAAAGTTCGCTCTTTTGGAGTACCACGGCGATATGCTCCCGAAGGGCGGTCAGATCGAAGTCTTTAATGGGGACGCCGCCTACTGTGACGGAACCTTCCGTAACATCATAAAATCGGGTCAAAAGGTGCATTAGCGAGGATTTTCCTGAGCCGGTAGCACCTAAGATCGCCAGGTTTTCGCCGGGATGAATGGTCAAAGAAAGGTCTTTCAATACCGGACGGCCGGGAAAGCCGGGATAGTGGAAGCCGACCCGATCTAAGGTGATCTCGCCCAGTTTTTCGGGAGCGTAACTGCCGCTTTCGATGACCGGTGCGGTATTTAAAACTTCCGTCAGGCGTTTTCCGCTGGCACGGCCACGGGCAATGGACTGGAACATCATGCTGACCATCATCACCGAATGCAGAACCCGGGTGTTATAGTCGATGGCGGCCATGATGGTACCCACTTCCATGGTGCCGGCCATGGTCTGTAATCCACCCAGATAGAGGATGGCAACCACCGAAAGATTCATGATAATGGAAAGAACCGGGGAGAGGCGGGCGATGATGAAGGCAACTCGCAGATTGGTCTCGGTCAGGGCTTCGTTGGCTTCGTTGAATCGCTCGATCTCCCGATCTTCCTGAACGTACGCTTTGACCATCCGGGCACCGCTGACGTTTTCCTGCATGACATTATTGACGTTATCCAGCCGATGCTGAACCTTGGCATAAAGCGGATTGGCTGCCTTTAAGACCAATGCCATCATAAAGATCTGCAAGGGGAGGGAACACAGCAGGATGAAGCCGAATCGAGACTCCAGGGAGAGCATCATTACGATTCCGCCCACAAACATAAATCCGCTGCGGACAAACATCCGGATGCATTGCTCCACAAAGCGTTGCATCTGGGTGATATCGTTGGTCATACGGGTGATCAGCGAGCCGGTGGTAAACTGGTCGGTCTGCTGAAAAGAGAGCGCCATGGTGCTGCGAAAGACGTCCTTGCGCAGATCGCAGGCAAAATTCTGAGATGCCAGACTGGCAAAGACGGAGCAGAGAGAGCCGGAAAGGCCTCCCAAGAGAACCACCAAAAGCATTCTCAGTCCTACGGCGAGCAAAAGTTCCTGGTCGCTTTTGAGAACGCCCTCGTTAATCAAGGTCTCCATCAGTTTGGGCTGCCACAGATCCGCCAACACCTCACCGATCATGGTCAGGGGAGAGAGGACTGCCCAAAACCAATAGGGCTTTAAGTATTTTAACAGTTTCATTCCTCTTGCTCCTTTTCGGCTGCCAGGTTTTTATACATCCGGATCATCACCGGGCGCAGAGCATCGAACTCCTCTTCGGTAATGCCGTCCAGCATCTCCTGCTCGGTCTCCCGGATGGCAGTAACCACTTTGCGGTCTGCCTCCCGTCCCAGATCGGTCAACTGCACCTGAATGGCACGTTGGTCGTGGGGATCCGGATGACGGGTCACCAGTCCTTCCGCTTCCATCTTTTGCAGGGTGACGCTGACCGCCGGCGTGGAAAGGTGGGTTCGATGGGCCAGTTCCAGTTGGGTCAGGCTTTCATTGTGACTCAAGTGAAAGAGCATCCGCCGCCAGCCGTCTGCCATTCCTAAGACTTCGGTCTTTTGACGCATCCGGTCATTAAAAAGCTTGGATAAGCCGTTGATGAGCATGGACGGGGGTGCTTTCGTGATATCTCGTTTCATATAAAGCCTCCATAAATTTAGTTAACTAATTAATTATTATAATGCCGGACGATAAAAATGTCAATCCTTTTCATCAATCTGCATAAAAAGGAGACGATATTTTTGGGGTATCGCACAACGGGGATTTGGTTGAAATCTTCATATTTATATGATAAAATATGTAGTTAGGAAAATCTTTTTTAGAGGAGATAAATCATGGAAAAATTACAAAGTGTTGCAAAGGAACAGGCAATCTGCCAGAAGATCACCGAAGAGATGAAAAAGGTCATCGTCGGTAAGGACGATCAGTTGCGGTATCTTCTGATCTGCTTACTTTCTAAGGGGCATATTCTGATCGAAGACGTTCCCGGCGTAGGTAAGACCACGGCAGCTTCTGCGATGGCAAAGGCAACCGGTCTGGATGCCAAGAGAGTGCAGTTTACGCCCGACGTGATGGCAACGGATATTTCCGGTTTTACTGCCCCCGATGGCAAGACCGGTGAGTTTGTATATAAGCCCGGTGTCTGCATGACCAATATTCTCATCGCCGACGAGATCAACCGTACCTCCCCCAAGACCCAGTCTGCGTTGCTAGAAGTCATGGAAGAGCGTCAGGTGACGGTGGATGGCGTGACCTATAAACTGCCGGAGCCCTTCATGGTTGTGGCAACCCAGAACCCCTTGGGCTACGTGGGCACCTATCCTCTGCCGGAGGCGCAGTTGGACCGTTTCCTCATGAAGATGTCTATGGGTTATCCCTCTGCAGAGGAGGAAGCCCGGATCATCGGCGACCGTCACGGCATCAACCCCATGGAGACCGTTGCGGCCGTTTCCAGTGCGGAAGAGATCATCGAGATGCAGAAGATCGTGGAGCAGATCTTTGTGGATCCTGCCGTTTTGGAGTACATCGTCCGTCTGGTCTGCGCGACCCGTGATAATAATTTAGTAGCCCTTTCCGCTTCGCCCCGTGCTTCTCTGGCTTTGATGCGTGCCGCTTGCGCTGCCGCTCTGCTGGATGGACGGACCTACGTCATTCCCCGGGACGTCAGTGAGATGTATGAGGCAGTGGTTTCTCATAGAATTATGCTCGCTCCCGAAGCAAAGATCGAGCGGATGACCGCTGAGCAACTGTTGGCTTCTCTGAAGGATGCCGTGAAGGCTCCCATCGTGAAGTAAGGAAGGACTGTTATGGCCCGTTCACGATTAATTTATCTTGTCCTGCTGGTTACGGCGTTCGTTTTCTCGCAGGCTTTGTATGACTCCATCTCCTTATTTACCTTGGCGGTGGTGTTGCTCATTCCCATTATTTCATTTCTCTGTCTGATGATCAGTCTGGCATTGGTGAAGGTGGAACCGATGGCTGTTACGCCTCGGGAACATCGTTTGCATGACTTCAGCGTTCGGGTGAAGATCACCAGTAAGACACCGGTGATGCTGCCTATGATGCGGTTTGATCTGCACGTAAACAGCCCCGAAGGGGATCAGGCGGTCCCCGGTTATGCGGTGGTTCATTATCGGGCTTTCGGCACGACGGAACTGGAGATCCCCCTGCACTTCAAGGTGCGCGGTCTCTATAAGGTCGGGGTCGATGGGGTGATCTTTTATGATTTCTTAAAACTGTTTTGCGTTAAACGGAAACTTCATAAGAGCAGTATGGTGGTCGTGGCTCCCCGTCAGCTTCGGATGGAGATCCCCGTCGAGACGTCCCGTCAGGAGCAGGAAAACACTGTCTCTGCCGGCGGTCACGAAACAAAGTTTAATGGAGATATGGCCGGGATCCGTGAATTCAATGAATACGATACCCTGCGCCAGGTGCATTGGAAGCTCTCAGCTCGTCTTTCCAAGATGATCGTCAAGACCTATTGGGAAAACTCTTGCGATAACATCATGGTTCTGGCGGATCTTTTCCCCTACGAAGAGGAACGGCTGGTCAATCGTCGGCTGACCGACTGTGTGGTGGAGATCGCTCTGGAACTGACTTCCAGACTGGCGGAGGAGGGGATCCGCAGTACGTTAGGGTATCCTACCTACAGCACCATGCTCTATCATCAGAGCATTACGACCCCCGAAGAGCAGATGGCGGCGACGGATGAATTCGCCATGACGCCTATGATGGAGGCCGGTTCTTTAGAGGAATCCCTGGCAGAACTGGACGTCCAGGCTCTGCAGGGCGGAGCTTTATACATTATCTCTTCCATGCCCTCTGATAAATTAGAGGAACGTGTGGAGTCGTACTTAAGAGGCATCAATTGCGAAAAGCAATATCTTTTGGTGCGTCCCACCCCGGAAGGGGAGCAGGGTCCCCATATGAAAGTTTTGAGCTTGACGGAGATGGAAAAGAATGGATAAGACGAAGAATAAACATTTGAAACCCCTCCGGGTCGAGCCGAAGATGGCTGTGGAGCGGAAAAGCAACCGCTTAGGGATCTTCCTGGAAGTTCTCTTGCTCTATGCCGGTCTTTTGGGGTATCTTTTTTGTAATACCACTGCTCTGGATATGGGTGTCCCCATTTGGGCGGTGATTCTGATCTCGGTTCTTGCCTTTGGACTGATGGTCTTTATAGTTTGGTATAAGCGGGTCTTTTTCAGCATCGTGGGCGGTCTTGCCGGACTTTCCCTTTTGGCTTATAAGATCACCTTCCCGATGTATGCCGGGATGGGGCGGGCGTTGGAGGTGTGTTACAACTACACCATTCATCTGCTGGCCAGTCAACCGAACTATACCAACTACGTTAACTACATGACCATGGATCTGGATAATATCCTGGAAAATCCCATGGTACTGACCCGCTATTTTTATTCAGCGCTGATTCTTTTGGCGTTGATCGCCGCCCTCTTTTTTGCACTGGCACTTTTCCGCCGTGTGCCTATCATGGTGGCGTTCATTGTGCCGGGAATCGGTTTGGTGCCGTTCTTCTTCTATGGTATCGTGCCCCATTATTTTGCGTTTAGCCTCTTCCTTTCCGCCTTGATCGGCTGTTACGGACAGAGTGTGGTGCAGCAGATGGGGCGTCTTCGGATCAAAAAGGTTCGGGAGAAGAAAGCGGAGTGCAAGGGCAAAAAAGTTAAAAGGAAAAAGAAATTCCTCACCACCCAGGAGCGGTTCTCCTTTGCTTCCGGTCACGGCAGCTTTGGTATGGTGGTGGCAGTGGTGATGATGGCGGTGACGGTGGGTACCGCAGCCTTCATCTATACCCGTCCCATCCTGCAGATGGAGCAGTTCCGAGAAAAATTGGATACCATTTCTGAGGATATTCTGAACGTGGTCTTCCGCAAGACCTATGAGAAACAGTTGAACGTGGCCGGTTACCTGGACGAGGGAGAAACTCTCAGCTTGCAGGTGCCGACCTGGCGTCGGCTGAAGGTCATGACTGTGACCAGTCAGACCGGAACGCCGATCTATCTGCGTTACCGTGTCGGTCAGGATCTGAAACCGGACGGTTGGGCCACCTGGGATGAGGATTTTTATAACGATCTTACCCAGAACGTCTATTATGATTTTTGTGAATATACTCAGTACTACCAATATCTTAAGTTAACGGCGCCCGGCGGGGATCCTTTGACCTCCGGTCTGGATAACGTGGAAAGCGAAGAAGAGGGTTACATTACCGATCAGATCACCGTTTTCCCGGAGTATAAGGCCAGTGACATTTTGGGTCTGCCCGGCGGGATTACCTCCAATAAGCCCATCGGCGATTACGAGGCATTGGAACGGGAAGGTGATACGATTCTTCGGGCAAATAAGTTCCCTCAGGATCGCTCCTATATGTTCCGGGTGGTTTCGCCGGTACTTTCCAGTAACATTCATCTGACCAATTTTGATGCAGCTCAGAAAAGTTACTTTATGATCCGCGCTCAGTATGGGGAGAACGATCCGTACATGAGCCGGGAAGTGGAGTACAGCAGTCTGGTTTATCGGAATTATCTGGAACTTCCGTCCTCGCTGGACAATACCTTGGAGCCTCTGACCCGGGATATTACAAAAACCTATGAAACCAAACTGCAAAAGGTGCAGGCGGTTGAGCGGTATCTGCGGAAGAATTATAAGTATTCCGATCAAAAACTCCGTCTGAAGCGTGCGGACGGAACCTCCGCCACTGCGGATGATTACATCAATTACTTTATGTTCCAGAATGAGAAGAAGGAAGGGTATTGTACCCTCTTTGCTTCCTCCATGGTCTCCATGCTTCGCAGTATCGGGTTCCCGGCCCGTGTGGCGACCGGCTATTACGTAGAACCGAAGTATATCAGCGTCGATCATTTCTCGGCGAACGTGATGGACTATAACTACCATGCTTGGGTAGAAGTGTATTTCGACGGCATGGGCTGGCTTTCCTTTGAACCGACGCCGGGCTACGGCGTGACCCGGAACTATCATCTCTTGGAGTTGATCGATGAAGGAAAGGAACTGGAAGAGCCCACCATTGAGGTGGAATATGACGGTGTTCAGGAATACAACAATTATCCCAAAGAGCTTCCCGATCCTAAGGAGCCGGAGGAGGAAAAGGATCCTCTGGCCGATCTCATCAATAATAAGCTGGATCTGGGGAACTGGGGTAAGATCCTCCTGATTGCAATACGGCTCCTTATCGTGGCACTGCTGACTCTTGCAGTGTGGTTCCTGACGGAATGGATGCATCGCAGAAGCCTTGCCCGGATGACGAAGGCGAAACCCGGCAAGGGCGTACGCAGAGGGTATTACCTCATTCTGCGCTTGATGCAGATGCGTGGCTTTAAGTTCTTTGAAGGTGAACTTTTGGAGGACTTTGCCCGTCGGGCGGATAATCTGGAATTGGCGCCCTTGCCGTTGACGGAGATCGTGCCGATCCTGCAAAAGGCGCTCTACTCTGAGGCGGAACTGACCGAGGAAGAGCGAGCCCCGGTGGTGGACTACGTTCGGGCATTGGATCAGACCAGTTTCCGCAAGGCAAATCTCTTCAAAAAATTCTGGTACAAGTGGACCCTTCGTAAGAAGCCAAAACACGCCCAGATGATCTGGAGTTTTAAATGAAACAATTCACTATAACCGCCAATGATGCGGATCAGCGGTTGGATAAGTTCGTCCGGAAAGTGGCCGGGAATTTGAGTCCGTCGCTGATGTATAAATATTTCAGAAAAAAGGCCATTAAAGTCAATGGAAAACGGGCGGAAGGCAATACCCGTCTTCTGGAAGGGGACGTGGTGCAACTCTATATCAACGATGAGTTTTTCACCGAAAAGAGTTCCGACTTCCGTGCCATCGCTTATCGGCCGGAGCTTTCTATCGTCTATGAAGATGAAAATTTGATGTTGGTGGATAAAAAGCCCGGTGTGCCGGTTCATGCAGATGACCACGGCAGCCGGGACACCCTCATCAATCATATTCTGCTGTATCTCTATGAAAAAGGGGAGTATGACCCGGAGACGGAACATTCCTTCACGCCGGCGCTCTGCAACCGCCTGGATAAGAATACCGGCGGGATCGTCATCGTGGCGAAGAATGCCGCTGCCGGCCGGGCTCTCTACGAGATCGTCAAATACCGACAGGTGGAAAAGCGGTACCTGACCTTGGCGTTGGGGCGGATGCCTCAAAAGGAGGCCACCCTCAAAGCCTATCTCAAAAAGGATGCCAAGGAAAACCTGGTTACCGTCCGGGATCGGGCCCAGGAGGGATATAAGGAGATCATCACCCGGTATCGGGTCCTCAAAGAGGGAGAGAAGCTTTCCCTTTTGGAGATCGAACTGGTCACCGGCCGGACCCATCAGATCCGTGCCCATCTGGCGCATATCGGCCATCCGGTGGCAGGGGATCTGAAGTACGGCATCGCCTCCCTCAATAAAGGACTCCCTTTCCGTCATCAGGCACTGTACGCCTATTCCTTGCAATTTAAACTGCCGGAAGACCATTTCCTTTCCTATCTCAACGGAAAGGTCTTCAAAGTAAAAAAGGTTTATTTCGAGGATTTTATCTAAAGAAAAACGACCCTTGAAGCATTTGCTTCAAGGATGGTTTTTTATTACAGAATATAGACATTGACGGTGCGTCGGCCGAAGCGGTAGGCTTCTGCACGGGTATGCACGCAAAGGTCAATTTTATTGCCTTTGATGGCGCCGCCGGTATCGGCGGCGATGGCCGTGCCGTAGATATACTTGCCGTCGTCGGTCTCCACGTAGACCTTGGTGCCTAAGGGGATGACGTTGGGATCTACCGCAACCACGCCCACCTTAGCAGGGATACCGGATGCGGTATAGCCCCCTTCAGAATAGGCGGTGGCGGTCATGGCGATCACCTTTTTATAGTTCGTGGGGGTAGAGGCGGTCTTTTTGAAAGAGGACCGGACTTTAGTACCTACCCGGACGATCTTTTTCGTCGGTTCTTTGGTGGTCTCTTCGCTGATCAGTTCCCGTTCGGTTTCCTTGCCGTTGACGTAGGTGACGGAATAGGTCAATTTCTTTTCACCTTTTTCACCCTTTTGCTGGACTTCGCTTTGCCCGACGTAAAGGTCGTTGGTGGAAATCTTTTCGGTCTCATAATCAATGGATTCGGTCTCTACCACTTCGCCGGTGGTGACCCGATCCAACGTAATGGTCATTTCTTTTGCGACGGGTGCGGTCTTTTCATGGTTGAGAAGATCGGCATCGCCTACGGTCAGTTCGGCTTTTGCAAGGGCATCTGCTACGGTGCCGGAGGCTAAAAGCACGGTGACGGTCTCGCCGTCTGCTTTGATCTCGATGGGGAAGGCACGGGCTACGCTTAAGGTAACCCTTCCGCCCTCTTCGGTGACGGAAACTTCGTCGCCGTCGCCCAAGGTGATCTCTGCTTTTTCCAAAAGGTTTTCTTCGTCGGTGAGGACGGCGTGGAACCGGTCGATCTCGGCGCCGTCTTCCAAAACGGTGACCTCATGAATCGTGACGGTGATCACAGACATCAGCATCGACAAAACCAATATACCGCTGATGGCGGTGGTGGGAACCCGATGCTTTGCCATAAAGCCGAGGGCCTTTCGGCAAAGGGGGCGGGTCTGCTCCAAAGCGGTCTTGGTCAGCGCAGTGATCTGCGACCAAAGATGCCGGAGCATTTCTTTCATTTTAAGCATAAAAAACTCTCCTTATTCATGGCAGGGAGGGGTGCGCAGTTTTGCGACTGAATTTGGTTATCATTCCCTGTCCTTAGTTTGGGGTTCGTCTTTCCATTTTATGCAATTTTTAGGCCCAAAAATGACAATTCGGGATCAAAAAATTACAAAACCGTAACACAGTATAGCCTAAAAAGGTCGAAATGTCAAGTTTTTCGCTTAAAAAGTTACAGGGTTGTAACCTTTTTGGCAAAAAGAGGGGATGTTAAAATTTCTCAGAACGCAAAAAGAGAGAATTTAACAGGGAAAAGAGGTAAGCTGTTCGTACAACTTTTGAAAAGGAAAAAACCATTGTATTTCAAAAATACAATGGTTTTCTTCGTTTTTATTCTTTTTGCTACTTCCAAACTTCGCCACTCGGCGTATCACATACGCCTTCGGGTGCCCTACGGCAAAGTTTGAAACTTCTGAAAAATTTTTCCGATCCCCTAAAGAGAATTAACGTATATTTATTGGAACGTGATCGGCAAAATATACCGTGCCACGGCGATGAATTGCAAGATGGAGCCTAAAAGAGAGAAAAGATGCCAGAGAAAATGGCTGTAGGTGACGTGGCGATGGTAAAAGAAGAGTCCTGCGGAATAGAAGATCCCCCCACCTAAGAGATAGAAGAAGCCGGAGGGGTCTAAATTCCGTACCAGGGGATAGAGGGCAAGAATGATGATCCATCCCATGACCAGATAGATCAGCGTGGAGATCTTTTTGAACCGATTCAGAGAGATGGCGCCTAACGTGATGCCGATGGCGGCGATGCCCCATTGGAGCCCGAAGATCGTCCAGCCCAAAGGCCCTTGCAGGGTGATCAACGTTACCGGCGTATAAGTGCCGGCAATCAGCAGGAAGATGGTGGCGTGATCCAATACACGAAAGACCTTTCGTGCGCCCCGATGGGTCAGGGCGTGGGAGAGGGTAGAGATGGTATATAAAATAATGAGGGAAGCGCCGTAAATGGCGGAGGCTACCACCGCCCAGGCGTTGCCGTTTTGGGCGGAGGGGATCAGCATATACAAAAGGGCAAAGATACCAAATAAAGCACCGATGCCGTGGGAAACCGCAGACAGCAGTTCTTCCCGGGGGGAATAATAGACGGGTGTGACCCGTTCCTCTCTCTTAGCCATGGCGTCAGGAGAGGTACTTGACGGTACGCTCGATGGCATCCTTGGAATTTTTCCAATCTTCCTTGGCGTAGCGATAGTCAAATTTCTTGCAGAACCAATCCAGATCCTCTTTGAGGGTCTCTAAATACTTTTTATTGCAGCCGGTCACGTCCGATGCAAACCCGGCACGTTCTTTTTTCGGCAAGGTCTTTTCTGCCATGGCCAAAAGCCGGGCGGTATGGGTCTTGCAGAAATATTCCTGCTCTCGGAGAAGCTTCCGGAAGTCCTCTTCGGCGGAATAGAGATAGCAGATATTATCCAGCACTCTGCCCATGAAAAGGCTCATTCGGCTACAGAGGTAGCAGGTCTTTCTGGCCTCTTCATAAGCGCCGGCGGAGCGCTTTCCGTCCCCTTTGAAGAGTTTGCCCTCCAGTTCGTCAATATGGGTGGAGAGCATCAATGCCATGGGCAGTTTATTGCCGGAGGTGAAGAGCTTTTCCAAGTGGCTTTTACAAAAACCTTTCTTATTGGTCTCTTTTCGGGTATCCGGCTCCATCATGGCGGCACCCAAGATCCGCTCGATCTCGTCCTTTTCCAGGAGATTGCGGAGGGTACAGATGGGGCATCCGCATTTTTCGGAGAATGCTTCTTTAATCTTGATGGAATAAATTTTTTCAGCCATGGCTTTTCCTTTCTGTAACACAAAACCGCCCCGTTTCATAGGATACTTTGAATAACGAAGAAGGAGGGTACGGCTCATGTGTGGTTGCTTCAACGATCTGTTTGAGAATAACGGTTGCTTGGTGCTGATCCTTATTGTTATCCTGCTCTGGTGCTGCTGCAATAACTGATCAACCCCTGCGAAAAACATCCCTTGCCTCGGCAAGGGGTGTTTTTCTTTATTATACAATATGGAAAGAAAGAGGTCAATAAAAAAGTAAGTCCGCCGTCACTCCATTTTAAATGGGGTGACGGCGGTCTTGTGGTTTTATTTTTTGCGGTGCAGGCGTTGGGCTAAAAGGACTGCAAAGCCGGTGATCAATGCAAGACGGAGTGTTTGGAATAGAAGATTGATGATCTGAAAGAGTACGCTCTGAACCAATTCCATATGAACGGTCATGATATGGCGGGAACAGAGATAGAAGAGTATTTCCTGCACAGCGTAAAGGATGGGAAAAAGAACGGTAAAGATCAGGTGCCGTTTTACCTTTTGAATAGGGAGCTTGCGCAGACTACGGGCGGTATAAAGGACGATGGCGATCAGTAAGATCAGCAAGATCCAGCCGGGGAGGAGATAGCGTTTCATCTGCTCGGGAATTTTGCGGAAGAGCAAAAAAGCAAGATTCCAACTCCAAGAAAAGGAAACATAAAGATAGTTTGTACCACAGTAGAACAGGGACCACCAGCATTTTAAAAGGGTGTATTTCTTACTGAACAGGCAGAACAGTCCGTAGGACAGCAGGGGCAGGGGAAGAAGAAAATAATATTCTAAATATCCGCCGTGCAAAAGTCCGTAGATCAAAGAGAGACCGCCCAGCACCAAGAGCACCGCTGAAAGAACTTTTCGCCAGGCGGGGAGTTCTTTGGACGGCTCTGCCGGTGGAGTGGGGGCGGAGGCTTCGCCTTTGAGGAGATGGTCGGTGGTGACACCGAAGAGTTCGGACAGTCGTACCGTTTTTTCAAAATCCGGCGAGGCGGTACCGTTCTCCCAACGGGAGACCGACTGACGGGAGACGTTCAATTGCTCCGCCAATTCTTCCTGAGATATTTTTCTTTCTTTTCTTAATTGGTATAATCGTTCACCAAAGGTCATGGTTGATCGCCTCCTTGGTTTAATTATAAAAGGATACGGCACGAAAGTCTATATCATTTCATTGGAAATTCCGCAACAGGCTGTTGCATTT
>JAZQAE010000132.1:0-25127 GCA_045544995.1 Eubacteriales bacterium | reverse complement strand
GCAAAAAATAACCAACCGCTTTAGCGGTGGCTAAGAGTCCGCTTGCGGTTGGCAGATTATTCGGTGGACTTTCAGTCCCGCCAGTAACAGCGGCTTACAGCCGCAGAGCAAACTACCGGCTAAGCCGGTAGTTATGATTATTGTTTGCAAGGTCCGGCTGTTTCCCGAATGATGAGACTTCCGTCGATGGTGATGGTGGAACCGGTGCAAAAATATTTATTGTTCATCTTTTTCATTAAAAGGGAGCAGGCCATATCACAGATGGCCGGGGATGCCTGGTCGATGGTGGTGAGGGGCTTATCTAAATGACCGGAGGTGGGGATATTGTCGGACCCGATGATGGAGACGTCCTCCGGTACCCGGAACCCGTGCTGCTTTAATGCCTTGATCGCACCGATGGCAATATAGTCGTAGGCGCAAATGATGGCGGAAAAGGGCTCCTTTTTTTGCAGAAGTTTTTCTACGCCGTTGATGCCGGCTTCTTCAAATCGTCCGTTTGCCATGATCTGTAAGGCAGGGGAGAGATCATAGCGTTCCATGGCATAGCAAAAACTGTTTTGATATTTTTTGGTTAGTTTTTCCCCAATGAAAGCTATGTTACGATGCTTTAATTCTTTCAAATGAGCGACGGCAGAGCACATCGACTTGCGATGATTGGGACGGATGATATCGGTGTGGGAAAGATCCCGATCACCGCTGATGGCCACCACCGGGACGTCGATCCCTTTTGGGAGGGGCTGATAAAGCCCATAGGTGATGATGCCGTCCACCTTCGTCAGCGTAGCGTGGAATTGGATCAGCTCTTGCTGTTTATTTTTGTCAAAATCGTCGGTGGAGATGATAATGTCGGTATTCCGAGAGGCGAAGTAGGCTTTGATATAGTCTAACTGCTGACTGTAAAAAGCACTGCCGATCTCATGGCAGATCACCGCCACTACCTTTTTTTCGTACCGCTTTTTATAATATTTATGGAAACATCCGTGCCGTTTGGCGATGGCGAAGATCTTGTCTTTCGTCTCCTGTCCGACGTCCTTGGCTTCGTTGAATGCCTTGGAGACGGTGGCCACCGAAACGCCGGCTTCTGTAGCGATATCCTTTAGTGTCATCCAATTCACTTCCTTTGCTCTATTTTAACAAGTGTTTTTTAAAAAATCAATCGTTACGAAAAAGTTTCGTAACTTTTTTATTGCTTTTCAGGTCAAAACTGTTATAATGAAGAAAATCGGAGGTGGTTAAAATGAAGGTCAATTTTAGCAACATCGTCGGTAAGATCAAGCCGATGCACGCTGTGGGCGGTGCGCCCTATTATGGCAATACTTATGACCTTTGCAGGTATTTGCAGGAAGCGCATATTCCCTATAGCCGTCTGCACGATCAAGGCATAGATGCCATGCGTCCCAAAGTGGATGTTCCCCGTATTTTTCCGAATTTCGAGGCGGACGTAGAGGATCCTGCTTCCTATGATTTTGAATATACCGATCATATGCTGGCGGAGCTTTTGATGTATGAGTGTATTCCCTATTACCGTCTGGGCGTCACCATCGAGAATGCCGTCCGCCAGGGCTTCAAGCCTCGTCACATTTATCCCCCTGCGGATTTTAATAAGTGGGCAAGGATCTGTGAACATATCATCCGTCATTATAATGAAGGCTGGGCAGACGGCTTCCATTATGATCTGAAGTATTGGGAGATCTGGAACGAGCCGGAAAACGGCCATCCCGGTGCCCCCGTTCCCCGGATGAACCAGTGTTGGCTGGGTACTAAGGAAGAGTTTTATGAATTCTACGGCACCGTAGCCAAGCATCTGCGTGCCTGCTTTGGTGACACCATTAAGATCGGCGGCTATGCCGCCTGCACCATGTATGGCTTTTTCCCCGATGAAGTTCCGCCCAGCCGTGCCGACGGCTCTGCTGCTTATCGGGTAGAGTTCTTTGAGGGATTTTTGGAATACAGCCGTAAAAATGACGTGCCGTTGGACTTCTTCACCTGGCATTCTTATTGGGATATGCCCCATAATTTCATCATGGCGAAAAAGTTTCGTGAGCAATTGGACGCCTATGGCTTTACCCATACCGAAAGCCATTTCAACGAGTGGAATACCCATTATACCGTAGAAGAGAGAGGCACTGCCGAGGCAGCCGCCCATACCGCTGCTGTGATGCTGGGGATGCAGGATCTGCCGGTGGATATGCTGATGTATTATGATGCCCGGTTCGGCACCTCCGTGTATGGCGGACTCTTTAACTGCGAAACCCGTCAGCCGTATACCACCTACTATGCCTTAAAGGCCTTTGGCGAATTGTACGTATTGGGCAATCAGTCAGAATGTACCGTAGAAGAGGGACTGTATGCCGTTGCTGCCACCGATGGCACCACCGAGGCGGTCATGATCGCCAATATCGGAGAGGACACCACCATTTCCACCAATCTGGAAGGGTTTGAGGTGTATCTCATCGATGAAGAGCATCCTCTTGAAAAGGTAGACTGGAAATCAGAAGAATTCCTCTTAAAAGCCAATCAGGTCGTTCTCTTAAAGAAATAAAAAAATCCTCCCCATCGGGGAGGATTTTTTGCTTACTTTTCTTCGATGATGGTCTTTCCACCCATGTACGGACGCAGGGCTTCGGGGATCCGAACGGAATATTTGCCGTCTTTGTATTGTAGATTGTTCTCTAAGAAAGCGATGAGCATTCTGGGGGGAGCAACCACGGTATTGTTGAGGGTATGAGCCAGATACTTCTTGCCGTCTTCGCCTTTCACACGGATGCCGAGGCGTCTGGCCTGCGCATCGCCCAGATTGGAGCAGGAGCAGACTTCGAAGTACTTCTGTTGCTTGGGAGACCAGGCCTCCACGTCGTAGGATTTGACTTTCAGATCAGCCAGGTCACCGGTGCAGCACTCCAAGGTGCGGACAGGGATATCCAGAGAACGGAACAATTCTACAGAATAGCTCCACATCTTATGGAACCACTCCATGCTTTCCTCCGGCTTACAAATGACGATCATCTCTTGCTTTTCAAATTGATGGATCCGGTAGATGCCCCGTTCCTCAATGCCGTGAGCACCCTTTTCCTTACGGAAGCAGGGAGAGTAGCTGGTGAGGGTCAGAGGCAGGCTGGCCTCGGGGGTGATCGTGTCGATAAACTTACCGATCATGGAGTGTTCGCTGGTGCCGATGAGGTAGAGGTCTTCGCCCTCGATCTTATACATCATGGCGTCCATCTCTTCAAAACTCATAACGCCGGTGACCACGTTACTGCGGATCATAAAGGGGGGGATACAATAGGTAAAGCCCTTATCGATCATAAAGTCACGGGCATAAGCCAGGACGGCGCTGTGCAGACGGGCAATATCGCCCATCAGATAGTAAAAGCCTTCTCCGGCAACCCGGCCGGCAGCCTCTTTGTCGATACCGGCAAATTTTGCCATAATGTCGGTATGGTAGGGGATCTCAAAGTCCGGATTGGTCTGCGCACCGAACTGCTCCACTTCCACGTTTTCTTCGTCGTTCTTACCCACGGGAACGGATTCGTCCACCATCTGGGGAATCTTCATCATGACTTCGTTGAGCTTGGCCTGCAGTTCGTTTTCTTTAACCTGCAGAGCCGCCAGCTCGTCTGCCTGAGCGCTGACCTGTGCCTTGATGGCTTCGGCTTCGTCCCGCTGACCCTTGGCCATCAGACCGCCGATCTGTTTGCTGAGACGGTTGCGGTTGGCACGCAGTTCGTCTGCCCGTTTATTGGAAGCCAGTTTTTCCTCGTAGAGGGCGATGGCTTCGTCCACCAAGGGAAGCTTGGCGTCTTTGAACTTTTTACGAATGTTTTCCTTGACTGCTTCGGGGTTTTCTTTGATAAATTTGATGTCTAACATTTTGAGATCCTCTTTTTATAAAATATAAGATAATTCTATCATAAATCGGCGTTTTTTCAAGAGTTTTTGCGATTTTTCAGAGAGTCATAAGGGACGACGGCGTCGAAGACGGGGAGCATTCCTTTTTTCTCCGGATTTTGAGGAACCAGCTGGTAAATATCGTGGCCGGGATAATGATTTCCCTCTACCAGAACGGGTCCTTTGGGGGTAATGGCCAGATCCCAACCCACAAAACGGATGGTAGGCATCCGAACCGCTGCCTGTAAGGCCAGTTTCCGGCAGGTCTTCCAGCAGGGAACTTGGTAGCCGTCGAATTTCACGCCGGTGTCCGGGTGGTTTTCAAAGGTCATGCCGGCCTTGTTGACCGCCACGCCGATAAGGCGACCCTCTTCCGGCTCAACGGGGATGACCATACCTCCGCTGTTAAAGTTATCCACTACTGCACCGCCGCTTCCTAACCGCATAGCGGCATAGAGCAGATGGGGGGTTCCCTCGTCATCGGTCATGGTGACCATCCGGACGGTGTTGATGGCGTCGGGATAGAGATGATTGACTTTATCGTGCTGCTCCAGCACCTCTTCCAAAAGGGTCTGACCGTTGGTCTTTAAAGCATTATAAAGGGAGATGGGACTTTCCCCTTCAGAGTGGATCTTTTCAATTCCTTTTCCGCAAAGTCCGGCTTCAGGCTTTGCCATAAAGACCGGATGACGCTCAATAAAAGCCTCAAAGTCGGTAATGTCTCCTTGATTGAGATCCAGATGATCCCGACCACATTCTTTATCAAAGAGCGCCAGGAACTCCGATTTGTTGTTGAAATAGTGGAAATCTTCCCGTTTATTGAGGGCGGACACGTATTTGGTGTTCTTGCCCCGGGTCAAAATATCCTTGCGTTGTTCGTGGGTCATGTCATACATCCCGAAAAGGGTGTAGTCGATATACCCGGCTTCATAGCGGATGGCACAGACCAGCATATCCATAAGGATAAAAATTTTACTTTTGCCGGTCTTTTTATGCACCTGCCGTAATCGTTCTTTCAAGCCGTCCAGATTAATGTTGACGGCCCGTTTTAAGAGATAGAGCAGTCTGTTCATAGATTTGTCCTCTTTCTGAGCTCTGCCAGTTCGAAGTCTGAGGCGATGGTCTCGTTATTCTTTCTCAGCCGGTAAAGCTGACTGGCGGAGTTTTGCTCAATGGTGTGCTCTCCCAATTCCAAAATGGGAACCCACGCCGAATAGGGGGACTCCACCGGCGGAAGATAGGCGGCATCCTCGGTCATGGATCGAAGCAACGCCGGCACGTCCGAACCAAAGGTCAACGTGATCTCCCGGGTGTTCTGAAAAAGGGTGCAAAGGGTGACAGCGCCCTGCCAACCGAGGGAAGAGCGCCACTTTTCGATTTCTACCAACGTCTTTTTGGAAAGCCCCAAAAGGACGCTCATTTTTTCTTGACTGTAGCCCAGTTCGTTGCGGACCAGTTTTTCCTTGCGGTCGCAAAGGGCGATGAAAGCTTCTCGTGTCATTGCGATCACCTCGTAGTATAATGGTACAAGTGTAATTTTACACCTTTTGTTTCTTTCTGTCAAGAGCCGGTAATTGGGCGAAGATCACGCCGCCGAGAATCAAAGCGCAACCAAGCCATTCCCGACCGGTCATGGTATCACCAAAGACCAAGCCTGCCAGTACGGCAAAGACCGACTCCAAGCTCATCAAGAGGGACACAACGGTAGGATTGGCACCTTTCTGCGCCACGATCTGCAGGGTAAAGGCCACACCGCTGGAGAGAACGCCGGTATAGAGCAGGGGGATGGTACACTGAGGCAGGATGCTCCAATCCGGTTGCTCAAAGAGCAGCATGCCGATCGAAGAAATGATGGCAACTACAAAGAATTGCAGGCAAGAAAGGCGGATGGCATCCACCTTTTCGGAAAAGTGGTCGATAGCAAGGATCTGCGCTGTGTAGCTGATGGCGCAGAAAAAGGTCAAAAGATCTCCTTTCTCGATGGTGAAGGATTCGGTGATACAGAGGAAATAAAGTCCGACTGCCGCCACCACCACGGCGATCCATACTGTAAAAGGCGCCTTTTTTTTGAAGAATAATCCGGCAATGGGGACGAGTACCATATATAAAGCGGTGATGAAGCCTGCTTTACCGGGATCGGTGGTGCCCAGTCCCATTTGCTGAAAAGTCTGGGCGGCGGCTAAAAATGCACCGCAGACCAATCCGCCGATCAAAAGATTCTTGCGGTTTTTCTTGGGCGGTAAAAAGGGCTCCTTTTGAACCTTGGAGAAGATCGCCCGTACCAGCAAAAGGACAACTACGGCGATGACGGATCGAATGGCATTAAAGGCCAAGGGCGGCATCAATTCTGCTCCCTCGCTTTGAGCAACGAACGCCGTGCCCCAGATAAAGGCGGCTAATATCGGTAATAACGTGTGTCTGATCTTTTCCATGGTGTACCTCTTTGAAGAAAATATAGATTATTGTATCAATTTTAGGGTAAAATTTCAAGACTTTCCATTAAGTCCTTATTAAGAATATGAAAAAAACTTGCCATTTTGTCGAATTTCGTGTAAAATGAGACTGTATTAAATTTTATTGGGGGATAAATTTAATGAAAAGAAAAGATGGCGTTCGGATCAAAAATTCCGACCCTATGTATATGGTGGCCGCTCACGTAATGGATAAGCGGATGGACTCCATGAACATGATCACCATTGATATTCCTGTGGACCCGATTGCAGACTACGTGCATCGCAAACGGGATGAAGGCGAGATGAAGATCTCCCGTCTGGCGGTTCTTTTGGCAGCCTACATTCGGGTGATTGATGAATTCCCGAAGTTTAATCATTTTGTGGTGAATAGCAACGTTTATGCCCGTAATGAGATTGCCGTGGGCATGGTGGTCTTGAAGGGCGGTTCGGTGATGGAAAGCGGGACCATGTCCAAGATCTATTTCCAGCCCACCGACGACGTCTATAAGGTGCAGGAACGGCTGAATAAGTATATCGAGGAAAACCGTGCAGAGGAGCCGGATAACGGTACCGAAAAAATCATCAAGATTCTCTTGGGAACGCCCGGCTTGTTGCGTGGCGGTGTCCGGTTCTTAAAATGGATGGATAAGCACGGAATGCTCCCCAAGAGTATTATCGACATGAGCCCGTTCCATATTTCTTTGGTGATCACCGATCTGGCCAGTATCCGGCTGGATCCCATCTACCATCATATCTATGAGTTCGGTACTACCTCCGTGGCCATGGCCATGGGTGTCAATCGGGAGGTCCCCCGCCGTAAGGGCGGCGAGATCATCCATGAGAAATGTATGCCCCTCGGCATCGTTATGGACGAGCGGATCGCCAGCGGTAGTTACTTCGCCCTGGGCTTCCGCCGGTTTAAGGATTATCTTAAGCACCCGGAAGTCTTGGAGCAACCCCCTGAAAAAATCGACGACGAGATCAAAGAGATCTTTCATATTGATTAAAAAATCTCTCAACCGAGTCTGGGCTCGGTTGAGAGATTTTTTCTTGTTGCGAAGCAACATATCGAGTTTTGCCTCAGCAAAATATATCGAGTAGAATACATATCGAAAATTCCGAAGGAATTTATATCGTTGCCAAGGGACACTTGGCATTTTAATGCTTTTGTTGCTTCATCCAGATCTTCATAACCATCTTTTCCGGCAGGTGCTTGACGGCAAAGGTCTGTAATTTATTGGTCAGACTGGGAACCGAGACCAATTTTTTCTTTTTAAGATCCTTGAGGGCGCAACGCACCGCCTCTTCGGCGGTAAACCACTTATTGAAGTAGGTAACGGCGTCGTTGGAAGTCTGCTCCGCATGGTCGAAGAACTCCGTCTTGACCCAGCCGGGACAAAAGGCCATCACGTGGATCTTGCGATCCCGAAGCTCCGCCCAGAGCCCCTGGGAATAACGGAGCACAAAGGCCTTGGTCGCCCCATAAACGGTGAGATAAGGCACCGGCTGAAAGGCAGAAAGGGAATCTACCTGCAAGATGCGGCCGCCGTTGGGGACGTAGGGGAGGGTCAACTGGGTGACCGCCACCAGGGCCTTGGCATTCAGGTCGATCATGTCCATCATGTCCTGCAAGGGGATCTGATCGTACCGGCCGAATTTGCCGAATCCGCTGCAGTTGATGAGCAAGTCCACCTCCGGCTGTTCTTTTTCTAATAGGGCTTCATACTCCTGGAGACACCCTTTGTCGGTCAAGTCTAAGGGAACCACCCGAACCGGCTGAGAAAGCTCCTGCTTTAAGGCTTCCAACCGTTCTGCCCGCCGGGCAATGACCCAGATCTCGTCAAACCGTTCCGCCGCCGTGACCTGTCGGGCAAACTCCCGCCCCATGCCACTGCTGGCTCCGGTAATGATCGCAATTTTCATAGCAACATCTCCTTTTTATCAGTATAACATAAAAATCAATAAACCGCAATCTTGCAGTTTTAACTTCGGTGTCAAAAGATCAAATATTTCTTCCGAAAAATGAAATTAGATACTTGAAAGAAAAAATCTTTTTGGTATAATATTATATTGGAGTACGTTTTTGAAACGGAGGATGAGTATGGCAAGAATTGGTTTTGACAATGCAGAATATGTCCGCTTACAGTCCCAGAATATTCGGGACCGGATCGCCATGTTTGGGGACAAGCTTTATATGGAATTCGGCGGAAAATTGTTTGATGATTTTCATGCCTCCCGTGTATTGCCCGGCTTTGAGCCGGACTCCAAGGTGAAGATGCTGATGGAGTTGAAGGACGATGCAGAGATCGTCATTGCCATCAATGCCGACGCCATCGAAAAGAACAAGCGCCGTGGCGACTTAGGCATTACTTATGACCTGGATACTCTCCGGCTGATCGACGCCTTTCGTGGGATCGGTCTCTTTGTGGGGAGCGTGGTTATTACCCGCTATACCGGTCAGCCCTTGGCGCAGGCCTTCGAAAAGCGTCTCATCAACTTGGGTATTAAAGTTTATCGCCATTATCCCATCGCTGATTACCCCTCCAATGTGCCTCTCATCGTCAGCGACGAGGGTTTTGGTAAAAATGATTATATCGAGACTCAGCGGAAACTGGTCGTTGTGACCGGCCCGGGTCCTGCCAGCGGTAAGATGGCTACCTGCCTTTCTCAACTCTATCATGAGCAAAAGCGTGGCGTGCAGGCGGGATACGCTAAATTTGAGACCTTCCCCATCTGGAACATTCCGCTGACCCATCCGGTGAACGTGGCCTATGAGGCCGCCACCGCAGATCTAAACGACGTGAATATGATCGACCCCTTCCATCTGGAAGCCTACGGGGAAACCACCGTGAACTATAATCGGGACATCGAGATCTTCCCGGTGGTCAATGCCATGATGGAGCGGATCATGGGGAAATCCCCCTATAAGAGCCCCACGGATATGGGCGTCAATATGGCCGGTTGCGCCATCTGCGATGATGAAGTTGTCCGTGCGGCGGCTAATCAGGAGATCATCCGCCGTTATTATGCGGCGTTGGGGAGCGTCCGGCAGGGTATGGGCGAGCAAAGCGAAGTCTCCAAGATCGAGCTTTTGATGAATAAACTTCATATCAGCACCGCCGACCGTCCGGTAGCGGCCGCCGCCAATGCGAAAGCAGAGAAGACCGGCGCACCGGCCACCGCCATTCAGTTGGACGATGGACGGATCATCACCGGCAAGACCTCCTCTTTGCTGGGTGCATCCTCTTCCATGCTGTTGAACGTTTTGAAAGAACTGGGCGGCATTGACGATGAAGTGCAGCTTCTTTCTCCCACCATCATCGAACCCATCCAGCGGATGAAGACCGGCGTTCTCGGCAATCATAACCCTCGGTTGCATACCGATGAAGTATTGATCGCCCTTTCCATCTGCGCCGCCACTGACGAGACCGCTAAACTGGCCATGGAGCAGGTGGAGAAACTGAAAGGATTGGAGGCTCATTCCTCCGTGATCCTCTCTCGGGTAGATGAGCAGACCTTCCGTAAGTTGGGAGTCAATCTCACCTGCGAACCCCGTTACCAGACGAAAAAACTCTATCATGCATGATGAAACTGTCGAAAAAGGCGCAGACCGCAGAAAATAAATCGACAGGATGGTTGGTACTATTTTTGATTATAGATAAGGAAAAAGAGGTTTGTACTCTTTTTCCTTATTTTTTATAAAAAGAAGAAACTCGGCAGAGCCGAGTTTTTATTGAAAATTTTCCGCTTTCCGTCGAACTGACCGCTCGGCGTATCACATACGCCTTCAGGATCATTTCAACGAAATCTGCACTCTTTTTGGACAGTTTCATTCCGAAAAAAATCCCGGCCAGAAGCCGGGATTTTTAGTTTAGCGCTGAACGCGGCCGGAGCCGTCGCCGCCGGCCAATTTCTCGACCTCAGCAACGCCCACACGGTTGTAGTCGCCCTCTACGGAGTGCTTCAAAGCAGAAGCGGCAACCGCAAATTCAATGGCTTCCTGGGTGGACTTGCCACTCAAGAGGGAGTAGATCAGACCGCCGCCGAAGGAATCGCCGCCGCCGACACGGTCCACGATGCGCAGATGATAGCTCTTGGAGAAGCAGTAGTTCTCGCCGTCATAGAGCATACCTGCCCAATCGTTGTCGCTGGCAGAAATGGAGGTTCGGAGGGTGATGGCCACCTTCTCGAAACCGAACTGATCTGCCAACTGCTTGGCTACAGACTTGTAGCCCTCGTGATTCAGCTTACCGCCGTAGATATCGGTATCCTCAGCCTCGATGCCGAAGACGTCCTTGGCATCCTCTTCGTTGGAGATGCAGACGTCAACGTACTGGCAAAGCTTGGTCATGGCTTCTCTGGCCTCAGCACGGGTCCAGAGTTTACCGCGGTAGTTCAGGTCGCAGGAGATCTTGACGCCCTTGGCCTTTGCAGCCTTACAAGCCTCTAAGCAGATCTCAACTACGTTGGGGCCCAGAGCCGGAGTAATTCCGGTGAAGTGGAACCAATCGGCACCTTCAAAGATGTCATCCCAATCGAAATCAGCTGCGGTAGCCTCTGCGATAGAGGAATGAGCACGGTCGTAGATGCAGACGGAGCCACGCTGGGAAGCACCCTTCTCCAGGAAGTAGATACCTACACGATCACCGCCACGGACGATCTTGGAAGTATCAACGCCGAAGTAACGCAGACTGTTGACTGCGGACTGACCGATGGCATGAGCGGGAAGCTTGGTGACGTAGACGCTATCCATGCCATAGTTGGCAAGAGAAACTGCCACGTTGGCTTCACCGCCGCCGAAGGTGGCTTGCATCTGATCGTTCTGGAAGAAACGATAATAGCCATTGGGAGCAAGGCGAAGCATAATTTCGCCGAAAGTTACGATTCTTTTCATGTGATTAACCCTCCATTTTTTCCAGAGCTTCTTTCACAAAGAAGCTGCCGCCGATGGCTTCGATCTTATCGAAGGCCAGGAACTCGTCGATATTGCTGCGATCCACACCGCCGGTGGGGATAAACTTCACCTGGGGGAAGGGAGCAGCCAGAGCCTTCAGAGCTGCCAGACCGCCATAGACGTTGGCGGGGAAGAACTTCACGGTGGTAATGCCCAGCTCCAGAGCCTGCATGATCTCGGTGGGGGTGACGCAACCGGGATAGTAGGGGATGTTCCGCTCTTTACAGATCTTAGCAACGCCTACAGACAGACCGGGAGATACGATAAAGGTCGCACCGGCGGCCAAAGCGGCTTCACACTGCTCTGCATTGATGACGGTACCGGCACCGATGCTCATATCGGGATAATTCTTGACTGCATAGGCGATTGCCTCGGCAGCGCAAGCGGTACGGAAGGTGATCTCTGCGCAGTTGATGCCGTTATTCTTGAGGGCGGTGAGGATCTTATCGGTCTCGCCCAACTCTTTGATAACAACAACAGGTACAAACTTTTCCATTTTATTTTACCTCCAATTAAATTACAAAATCAAACGCCGGAATAAGCGGAGAAACCGCCGTCGATGGGCAGTACCACACCGGTGATAAAGCCGGCCGCCTCTTCATTGAGGAGGAAGAGCAAACCGCCTTCCAACTCTTCCGTCTTACCAAACCGACCCATAGGAGTAGCGGCAAGGATCTTGCCGGTCCGGGCGGTGGGGGTGCCATCCTCGTTCCAGAGGAGCTTGGCATTCTGCTGGGTGGAGAAGAAGCCGGGAGCAATTGCATTGACCCGGATGCCCACCTTGGAGAAATGCACGGCCAACCATTGGGTAAAGTTAGAGATGGCGGCTTTCGCACCGGAATAAGCCGGGATTTTGGTCAAGGGAGTGTAGGCGTTCATAGAGGAGATGTTCAGAATACTGCATCCCTCACGGCCCACCATCTGACGGGCAAAGGCCTGGGTGGGAATCAAGGTGCCCAGGAAGTTGAGGTTGAAGACAAAGCCTACACCGTCTGCATCCAAATCAAAGAAACTCTTGGTCTCGGCATCAATGTCGCCCAACTCGAAGTACTCTTTATCGGTGGTGGCACGGGGATTATTTCCGCCGGCACCGTTGATGAGGATATCGCAAGCACCCAGATCTTTTTGAACCTGATCGGCCACGTCGTAGCAAATTGCTTTGTCCAGCACGTTGCAGGAGTAAGCCTTGGCGATACCGCCCTCTTCGTTGATTTCGTTGGCATAGGCGGTAGCTGCCTCCAGATTCAGATCCAGGAGAGCAACCTTTGCGCCTGCACGGGCCAGTACCTTGGCAAAGTGGCTGCAAAGCACACCGCCGGCACCGGTCACAACGGCAACCTTGCCGTTCAGATCGGTATCTAATACGTTTTTAATCATTGTTTTTTCTCCTTTTCACTCAGTCTTTCCAGCATATCCCAGCAACCCAGCATATACATAATGCCAAGGGCCCGATCGTAAAGACCGTAGCCGGGACGGACGGTTCCGGGACCCTCGCCCCAAAGATGACGACCGTGGTCGGGACGGATGTAGCCGTCGAAACCGCAGTCATGGTAAGCGCACATGATCTCCAGAATACCGGTATCTCCGTCGCAATCCCGATGACTGGCTTCGGAGAAATCGCCGTTTTCAAAGTGCTTGACGTTGCGGATGTGGGCAAAGGCGATCCGGTCGCAATGCTTCCGGATGATGTCTGCCACGTTGTTTTCGGGGTTGGCATTTAAGGAGCCGGAGCAAAGAGTCAGGCAGTTGTATTCATCATCCACCATCTTGAGGAAACGATCAATGTTTTCCTCGTTAATTAAAAGACGGGGGAGACCAAAGATATCCCAGGGGGGATCATCCATGTGGATAGCCATTTTGATGTCACACTCCCGGCAGGTGGGCATGATGGCTTCCAGGAAATACTTTAAGTTCGCCCAGAGTTTTTCATGATCCACGCCGGCATAGGCCTTAAACAATTCATCCAGTTTTGCCATCCGTTCCGGCTCCCAGCCGGGGAAGCTCATGTTATATTTCTCGGTAAAGTCGAGAATATACTTCGCCATAGCGTTATAATCGGTCTGAATCATACCCTTTTCATAGAAGAGGGCGGTAGAACCGTCTCCTACCGGATGGAAGAGGTCGCTACGGGTCCAGTCGAAGATGGGCATAAAGTTATAGCAGATCACCTTGACGCCAAACTTGGAGAGGTTGCGGATGGTCTGTTTGTAGTTTTCAATATACTGATCCCGGGAGGGAAGACCGATCTTGATATCGTCGTGGACGTTGACTGATTCCACCACGTCCATATTGAAGCCGTAGGGCTCCAACTGCTTTTGGACCTTCTCGATCTCTTCGATCTCCCAGACTTCACCGGGCATCTTATCGTGAAGCGCCCAGACTAGTCCGGTCACGCCGGGGATCTGTTTGATATGAGCGGGGGTAATCTGATCGTTGCCCTCGCCGTACCAACGGAATGTCATTTGCATGGCATTTTCTCCTTATTTCTTTAATCCAAAATAACGTTCTGCATTGTAGTAGCAGATATCCTGTACGATGGTTTTGAGGGTCTTCTCGTCGTTGGGATATTCGCCATCTTCTACCCACTGACCGATCAGCTGGCAAAGGATCCGACGGAAGTACTCGTGACGGGTGTAGCTCAAGAAGCTTCTGGAGTCGGTCAGCATGCCGACAAAGTTCCCCAGCAATCCCAGGTTGCCAAGGGAGATCATCTGCTCCAGCATACCCTGCTTATTATCGTTGAACCACCAGCCACTGCCGTGCTGGATCTTACCGGCCACTTCGGTGCCTTGGAATGCACCCAGAACAGTGTCGATGACAGAGTTGTCTCCGCCGTCCAGACTGTAAAGGATGGTGCGGGGGAGCTGATTTTCCATATTCAGAGCATCCAGGAACCGACAGAGCTTCTCGGTATCGTTATTGGGACCGATGACGTCAAAACCGGTATCGGGACCCAACTGACGGAACATCCGGGTATTGGTGTTTCTCAGACAGTTGTAATGTAACTGCATTACCCAGCCGATCTTAGCGTACTCTCTGGCGCAGTGCAGGAGCAGTTCGGTCTTGAAGCCTTCTGCCTCTGCCTGGGTGAGGATCTCACCGTTGAGACCTCTCTGCATCATTGCATTGAGTTCCTCTTCGGTAGCAGGACAGTAAATGGTACGATCCAAACCGTGGTCGCTGGCCCGGCAACCGTGGTCGTTGAAGAAACGGATCCGCTCAGAAAGAGCGTCCTTCAATTTTGCGACGGTATCGATCTCATAGCCCACCACTTCGGAGAGGGCTTTGATGTAATCCAACCAGCCGGCTTTATCAATGTTGAGGGCCTTGTCCGGACGGAAAGAGGGAGCAACGACGGTCTTGAAGGACTCGTCCTCAGCCAGTTTCTTATGCCACTCCAAGGTGTCGATGGGATCGTCGGTGGTACCGATGAATGCTACGTTGCTCTGATTGATCAGGCCGCGCACACTCATGCCGGGCTCCTGCAGTTTCTTTTCAGCCAACTGCCAAACTTCCTCCGCAGTCTCCCCATTCAGGATCCCTTCGTATCCGAAGTACTTTTTCAGTTCCAGGTGGCACCAATGATACATGGGGTTACCGATGGCACGGGGCAGAGCCTCTGCGAATTTCTGGAATTTTTCCCGGGCAGGGGCATCGCCGGTGATGTAATATTCATCCACGCCGTTGGAGCGCATAATGCGCCATTTATAGTGGTCTCCGCCCAGCCAGACCTCGGTGATGTTGGCAAAACGCCGGTCTTCAAACATCTCCTTGGGACTGACGTGGCAATGGTAGTCCACAATGGGGCAATCGGCCGCATAGTCATGATAGAGTTTTTTAGCAGTTTCGGTAGTCAGCAGAAAATCTTTGTCCATAAAAGGTTTCAAGGTTTTTCGCTCCTTTCCTATTATAATTATAATTAATTTAAGTATAACACGATTTTTTTACAATGAATATTGTGTTAATTGCTTGACATATTGCAATTCTTGCGGTAATATAAAAGCGAAACGGAGGGATGAAGATGAAAGAACGGATCCAGCGTTTTGACGTTCGCCAGACGATGCGAAATCAGAACTTTGAGATCTTTCATTATAACCAGATGACCCCGGAGGAAGTGACGGTTCACCACCATGATTTTTACGAGATCTTTTTCTTTTTAGGGGGGAATGTCAGTTACCGGGCAGAGGGTCAGATCTATCATCTGAAGCCCGGCGATATTCTTTTAATCAATCCCATGGTCCTGCATCAGCCCATCATAGCTTCCGATGGACCGGATTATGAGCGGATCATCCTGTGGGTGGATAAAGACTTTCTCCAAAAATGGGATGAAGAAGCAGGGGCGTTGTTACAGTGCTTTGATAGTCCGGATCGGATTCGGTTATTGCACCTGCCCACCTCCGTGCAACGGGTGGAGATGACGGATCTTTTGGGTCGCCTGGTGCGGGAGTGCTATGGAAAGGAGCACGGCTCTTCTCTTTATGCTCAAGGCCTCTTTTTGCAGATCATGGTGGAACTTAACCGCCTGGCACTCCATGCAGGAGATCGGACAGAAGGAGAGCAGGACGCCCCCTCTTTGGTGGCGGGACTGCTGGACTATATCAATGAGCATTATAGCGAAAACCTTTCCTTGGATGGCTTGGCGAAACAGTTTTTTATCAGTAAGTACCATCTTTCCCATGAGTTCAGCCGTGCGATCGGGACCGGTGTTTACCGCTATATCATGCTCCGTCGGCTGACAGCGGCCAAGCAGCTTTTGAGTGAGGGAATTGCGCCCGGCGAGGTGTATATCCGCTGTGGCTTTAAAGATTATACCAGCTTTTTCCGTGCTTTTAAGGCAGAGTATGGAATCAGCCCCAAAGCGTTTTCTGAAGGACGATAAAAAATACCGCCATGCAAAGCGTGATGTCCTTAGCGGAGAAAACGAAAAACCGAATAGGATAACAGAGAAAGGCAGCATAGTCTATGATGGCTATGCTGTCTTTTGCATTGTTTGATTATAGAAAAGTGAACTCGATTGAAAGCGTCGCAGAAATGCGGTGTTTTTTTGAAAATTATATCGAAAAACGCTGGACTTGTGGAAAGTGTTGTGGTATGTGTTTGTGTTGCAAAAAGGAGGTGCAACGCACATGACAACACTTGAAGATTTATACTACGGCAACATCAGTCCGCACGAAAGGTACATAAAGCGCGGTTCGAGAGTCGATCAACTCGTAAAGCTCATATGCAAAAACGAGGAAAGCCTAACGGCAACGCTCACTGAGCAGCAGAAAGAAACTTTCGAAAAATTCAAAGACTGTCAGAGCGAACTGTCGGGACTGACCGAACGAGATGCATTTAGGGATGGCTTCATCCTTGCAGTGCGAATAATGGTTGAAGCGATGGAAGGGTTAGAAACGGTGGATGATATATGAAAAAACTAATAATTTATCTTCTCTGCTGTGTGGTGCTCGTGAGTATGGTGGGATGCGGTGGCAACACCGCACCGCCTCCTACAGAGAGTCCGACGACAACGGTATCGGAAACGGTAATAACAGAAACCCCACTCGAAACAATACCGCCCGTGACAGCGGTAGAGCCGACAGAGAAAGATCCTGTCACAACCGAGAGCGAGGATCATGTATCCGAGCCGACCGTGGTCGCTACAGAGCCAACGACGACACAACCAACAGAAGAAACAACGACGACTGCAACAAGCATCGTTGAAGAAAAGTCTACTCCTCCGATCGTGGAAACGGTGCAAGGCACAACACCGCAGCTTGCGGAAAGCGAAACGACGGAAACTGAACCGCCAAAGGACGAACCGAAAGCCGAAACGGAACCTCCGAAGGTAACCGAGCCGGAACCTACGGAAAAGCCTGCTCCCTTTGATATTGATTACTGGATCGCATATATAAGGAGCTACGCCAAATGTAAAGGGCTCGTATTGAGCGACACAGCGGTGGACTGCTGGGACAACCCGATCCGAGCAGGCGCACACTGCATTTACCTCGAAAGAGATATCCAAAGCCGACTGAACCGCTATGCAAAGGACGAGGATATCACCGACGTGTGGATCTGGGCAGAAAGCACAAGTGACGACTGCTACGACATTTATATCGGTTACGCTTAAAAATAAAATTATTTCAAGCATAAAACATTCACTGGACACAGCCATTCGATGCAAAACTTTGCTATAACATAGTGCGTGTTCTTAACAGAGAAATTGAGAACCGAATAGGACATAAAAAAGTCATTGCAACTTTGCAATGACTTTTTACTTAAAATCATGATATATATGCTCTTGATATTTCTGCAAATTTTTCCTTTATCGCACGATTTATTTTTCGAAGATTGTTTAAGGAAGAATAATCTATGCTATATAAAATAGCCTTATCCTCTTTTGAAATCGTAACATTTAATTTTTCCTCAAATTTCTTTATGGTTACTTCAATTCGCTTATACATATAATCTTTCTTTTCCTTGTCGGTCAGCAATTGGAATTGACAAACATAATCAAAGCGAGATCGAAGTTCTGGTGAAAGCCGTTTTTTATAGTTTTCGGGCGATAGGTTGGATGTAAAAATTATCAAATACCCGTCCAAGTCATAAACATTGGATTGTGAATCTGTAAATTTTCCTTCCTCCAGTAAGTCCAAAAAGAAGTTAAAGACAGGGTTGTCTGCTTTTTCAAATTCGTCAATTAGAATAATTCCAATGTCGCTCCGCTCAATTTTCATAGGTAGTTCACCAGTTTCACTTCCCATATATCCACGAGGCGATCCAATCAAGCTATTCAATGAATCCTTGCTACTATAATTTCCAAAACTGATCTTGCACAAACTCTTTTGACTTCCTAAAGCCTTATGCATTAATCTGCCAACCTCAGTTTTGCCAATGCCAGATTCGCCCATCAAGAAAATCGAAAAGACCTTTTGCTCACCCAACCTATGAAACAACTTAAAACTCTTCAATCTAACGGCTAATTCTTCTTTAAACTTCTTGTGACCAATTAAATTCTTATTAATAAACTCCAAAAAGTCTGATAATTCTTCGTTTTTAAGATCAACGAGTTTTTTAACTACATTAACATCCTCTTGCATTTGAGTTTGCTGTACCTCTTCTGGTAGTTGGATATCTAAATCAGCACTTGAAGAGAAATTATGCCTAAAAACATCCAAAGACAAATCACCAAGTTTATCTTCGCACAAAAAAGTAACTTCTTCTGGCAAGAGATTAAGAAGTCCCTGCATATTGTGAATGAGATCTCTATGTACGTTAAGATTTTCTACCCACTGCGTGATGTCAATGTAATATTTATCGGGGTCTCTTTTTATTTCCTCTAAAAAATCTCCTTGCAAATCAATGGCAGCAGTAAAGATCTTCCCATTATCCTCGAAAAATGATTTGATTGAGCGAAAGTCTTTTAATTTGTATAGCTTTAATTCTCTATCAATCATTTTTCTTTCTCCTAAACCATCTTTTAAGAAAACATTCTTTTTTAAAGGGCTTATCTGCAGATGAATCAGGCTCTCGAACTTTTATGTGCTGAAAAACAGCAAGCAAATCAATAAAAATATAATCGGCACTCTCTTTCAATGTAGTGGACAATGCATAGGGTTGAACAGAAATCTCATCACTGCTACTTTGGATCTCTTCCTCAGATGTATTTGCTTGTCCTGCTACATTCCCAAGATTAACAAAGAAATCGAAGGTACTATTAATTTCCGATCCCTTAATTGTTCCTTTATAAACTCCGATAATACCGACGTTTCCAATTAACAAATCGTCAATGGAGTATTTGTTTTCAAATTCGCCTTCGGCAGACATAGGAATTTTTATTACAATATTTTTGCCTGCAAAGGTGGCGGAAAGCAGATAAGAATAGTCTTTAGCAAGCGAATTTAATGCCTTATTGATATCTATTCCATTAGCAACTTGTCCTTTTATGATATCTCTGGAAAGAACCTTAAACAATCTAATAAGTTGCTCATTTTCTAATTTTAATTTTAGATTATCCAACCGAATTAGATCACCATCAGACGCAGATGAAAGATCCGTTTTTTTATCAGCCATTTCCAATATATCCGATAAAATATTAGATTTTGTTTGTTTTACCGTGAAAGAGTCAGAAACTTTTACCGACTTTAAGCTATCAAAACTTGATTTTGAACCAATATCCGATGAGATAATGCCTTTAATTCCAGAGGATAATCCTGCATTAACGCTATCATGACTATTGGTTTCAATCCTATTCTCTAAAACACGATTTTCTTGGATAAAATTATTACGAATCATGCGTAATTCGTAAACTTTTTCAAGATTTATGTAGTATAGGCTAAATAGTTCTTTTCCCATAGTAACACCTTTTAATTTTTCAAGTCTCTAAAATACATCTTCAAGCGGTTGCCAAGCGTCGTCAGCCATATCAATGGAAAATTCCGTGTTATTGATATATAGCTGATTATCCTTATCACGTACAAATCCCCATTGAATACCTTGCTGTGCAGCATAGTCCTTGAAAGCGTTAAATTTGTTTTCGATCTGATCGTCGATATTCTTATTCTTGCCTTTGCTTTCTCCGCCTTTGGTTTCGATAATCCAAATAGTGCCGTCTTTCTTTTTTACGATATAATCGGCATAGAACAGCCATTGGTGACGGAGTCCGTCAATGTAGACGATAGAAAAATACTGCTGACCGGAATCGCCGTTTTTATAAACCCATTCAATATCATCACGCTTTTCACAATGCTGTTCAAAGAGCATTTCCGAGGTGCTGCGAACAACGCTGGTTGCGAAGCCCGAAGTGTAGTCGTGATAAGCATTTGAAAGATACTCAACTTCATTTTTCACGTTAGGATCATATTTGAAAAAGTCCTGTTCGGGAATATGAAATACGGTAGTCTTGGGTTTCAAAACAAAGCTCATTTGTTCTGCCATACCTGTGGTAACAGCACGGAAATCTTGTTTCAGCTTATGCTCGTTATTGATAACGAAAGCGTAAAACTCTCTTGTATCGAGAGCGACAAGATTTTTGGACATATTACCGCCCTTACGGAAAAGTCGTTCCAAAATCGTCTTAACTTTTGCCGTCTGCATACTAATAGCGGATTTAATTGCATCAACGCTATGAAGCAGGTAGATACCGTGTTTATGTGTATCTACCGCTTTCTTTGTAGACAGATAGTTATCGCTCGTTGCAACGGATGCAGTACGGACGAACATACCTTCAAGGACTTGTCCACGGATATTCGTACCGAACACATAACCTGCATCGGCAAGTAACATTTGATTCTGCTTTTTATCGCTACCAAGCTTATATTTTGCGACAAGACTATCGTAGAGCTTATTCAAAACCTCACGCTCGCCAAGACCACCAAAGTCGAGGTCACGCATTTGCTTTTCAAGCGTAAAGGTTTTGCATTTTTCTTTCAGGAAAAGGCGACGAGTTTCATACGCCTTATCAATGCTTGCAAGCAGACCGGCTTTATACTTTTCATCGAAAGTATAAACATAGCAGAAATCAAGCAAATCATCGTCATAATGCTTTGCCTCGGGCATTCTGCGAATACGACCAATCGTTTGAATTTCAAAGCTCTCGCTCATACCTTCACGGAGCTTGACAAGGATTTTCGCCCTGGGGCAATCCCAACCCGTACTGATAGCCTGTTTCATCAAAAGAAAAACAGGGGTGGCATCGTTGTCAGTAAGATTGTCGGGCAAATCCTTTTTGTCTTCGCTCATCCACTTGGATACCATACCGTTGTCGTATGTATAACCCATAGACTCCAATTTTTTCTCAACAGCTACAATAGTTTCGGGCTGTGCGTTCGGGAATTGAATTAAAACGAGGGGACGGATATCTTTGCCGAGCGCAGTATAATGGCTTGCGATATTTTTGCGTTTTTCATCGGCAAGGTCGAGTAGGCAATCGTAATCGTCGCCAACCTCCATGCCTTCGGTAATGCCTTCGTTTACATAAAGAGCTTTTGTAATCAGCCCTGCATTGATGACGTCAACCTCGTCGATCTCAAAATACTCAAAGCGTTTATTCTCAATGGCAGTAGCACTAACACGAATAATGTTCTTTGCGGAAAAGGCATCAATAATGGTTTTCGCCTTTGCGGTGTTATTGGAATGCTCCTCGTCGATGATAACGATAAATTCGGTATTATTACGATGAGCCTCGGCAATGCGGTCAAATAAATTCTTCTTTTCGCCATCACGCAACGAGGTATTATCTTTTTTGGTTACCAACTCCCAGTTGATGAACGTGGTGCTTTCCGCAGGGAAACCGCCTTGCAAAGCGTCAAAAAGATTTTGCGTATGGCGGTGCGGTGCAAATTTACGCATCTTCTTGCGGCTTTGCTCCTCAAGGTCGCCCTTGCCCGGACAGAGCCAAATGAAAGCAGCGTTGCTGTTAATTTTAGTAAGGTATTCCTCGACAAAATCAATAAGAATAATCGTTTTACCCGATCCTGTGGGGGATTTTACGGTAATCGTTTGCTTGCTGTTGCTGTCGGCAACGAGGTCTATGAGCTTGAGTACAGCTTTTTCTTGAAAATCAAATAAATTGATTGCAATTCCTCCTACCATGATTCACCCACCTCCTTGAGTTCAAAATTAAAGTAATAGTCGGGGATAATATAAATATCCGTATTAGCAAACAAGTCGCATTGCTCGGTTGTAAAAAGAACGTTTTTAGAAACGTACAGGGCTTTGACATCGGGATAATTCGCCCAATTTGCTTGAAGCTCGTCCGCTTCTTCGTCGCTCATAACCATAATGTAATTGCTGCCGTCAATTTTAACGCCATGTTCAAGCTGAATCATTTCCGTCATGTGTTCCAAGAGAGCATCGGACAAATATTCCTCGTCTCTCGACACAAAAGCGGTTTTATAATACTTGAGGTTTGCAGGAATTCCTTTTGTGTTACCCAAGCCTTGAATTACATTTTTAATTCGCGGATAAGTTTTTTCTTCACAAATAGAGTTTTCATTGTTCGTACACAATATAAATTTGCGAGTACCATTATCTTCACTGTTTAACTCTAAAACAGCGTGAGCGGTACTTCCGCTTCCCGCAAAAAAGTCTAAAACTGTAATATCGTTACGCTCAAAATAATTCAGAAATTGCTTTATAAGTTTTACAGGTTTTTTGCCGCTATTGAAAGGAACACCGCCTTCATGTCTTATGTTTCCGAAGTCGCCAGCCATATCATAGAAATTAGGAATAGGAGAAACCTTTTGTGAACCATCATCAAGTTTATCTACAGGAACACCTTGATAATACTTACCTTTTGTAGCCTTTTCTTGTTTCGGCCCCGTAAAATAGCGATAATCGTATTGGTCATCACCAATATCGTAAACTTTGTATAAGACGCCTAACCCATCAATAGCCTTTCTTCCGTCCAAATAATCTCTAAAGAAACGCCCTGAAGAGTTGCCATTCAAGATAGTTCCCGTTGCCCAAACTTCTTTTAGCCCTTCCTTAAAGCCACTTTCGTGTTTTACAATTTTATACTCATTCGGTTGGAATATAACTACTTTTTTGTTGCCTAATACAATTTCTTGACCTTGAGAAAGTTCCTCGATTGAATAAATAAATTTATCATAATCGTAATCTTCAGGTTTTATATAAGGTTGCGCAGCTTCGGATTTCCTATATATTAAAACTTGCTCAATTTCCTTATGATATTTCATATCGGACTTAAGAGTTTTTTCTGGATATCTGACTTGAATATAATCTGTTTTCTCGTAGTTACCTTCGCCAAATATTTCATCACATAACATTTTTAATTGAGAAGCTTCTTTATCGTCTATGCTAATAAATATAAATCCATGTGGTGCTAATAAACTTTTGGCAATATTTAATCGAACAGACATAAAGGACAGCCATTTGCTGTGTCGAAAAGAATCATTTGCATCAATATAGTTGTCATCATAAATAAAATCTTCTTCACCCGTATTATAAGGGGGATCAATATAGATTAAGTCAATAGCCCCCTTGTGCGTTTTTTCCAAGAGATAAAGACTATGCAGATTATCTCCTTCGAGCAAGAAGTTGTAGGGTTTATCAGGATCAACTGAAATTTCACGCTCTAATACTTCCTCAAATACGGGAATGCTGGTTTGCATAGCAACATCGACATTTTCCTCGTGCTGCTCCCATACAAGTCCGTACTTTTTTGAAATGAGCGCATTGGCAATCTCACCGAGGGCAATGAGCATCTCATCATCGGTTTTATGTTCTTCTTTGATTTTATCTAAAAACGCAAGCATACGCTGACGCTTTAACTGTGAAAGGTTAGGCATATCTTATTCCTCGCAAAGCTTTTTATTTAATTTATCGAGAAGGTAAATCTGAATAGAAAAGAGATACCATGATATTTTCTCGGGTGTTTCGATGCACAAGGTGGCTTCATTTACATTTAAAACCAAGTCGGCAATCGCAATATTGAAATCCGTAAAATGATGTTTTCTTAAAATATCAATTGCCTTTGAACGATCAAACATTCCCGATAGGAAGTTTTGTATCTCTTGAATATCGTTGCGCAATTGATTTATTTCATATGCTTTTTGTATTTCCTTAGAGGTCATTTTACTCACCTACAATTTCCATAATATCGTCAAAAGAGCAATCCAAAGCAACGCAGATTTTCATAAGAGTTTCTGCGTTTACGTTTTCGCCCTTGTTCAATTTGTTGAGAGTATAGCTACTCAAGCCTGCCATTTGAACAAGGTCTTTTTTCTTTATATCCCTGTCAATTAACAGTTTCCATAGCCTTTTGTAACTGATCGCCATAATAACGCTCCTTTTACAAGTATTCGATAAAATTATTATATCATATATTGTAAATATAATCAATGCAAAATTGCAACTTCGCTCAATTTTACTCTAAAATAATTTGGTTTTGCTTTTGCATTAGCAAAGCATTTTTGGTTAACAAAATCATATATTATCCCCACATTCCACTCACTTTATTCACCCTGCCTTGACAAAACTTTCCTGCGTATGGTATAATAAAGGCACCGAGAGATCGGCTGAAAATTGAATAATATGTGCCACGACAGTTACTACTGTCACCCTTTCGTTGGAAAGATAACGATCATCCATTTAGAGTTATAGACTCGTACATACATCGGTACGGAACATTTTTAAGCGAACCAAACCGTTCGCTCATTTGTGTTTCCGTCTTGATGTATGTGCGAGTCTTTTTGTTTTGCTCTCGCCGTGATTACATAAAAATCGAAAGGTGGAATGCAGATGATTGTATCAAAATTCAGAATCAACGCAAACGAAAGGAGGATCGGATGCAACACAAAAATTTCTTTATGGTTCCCAATCGAATCTTTGATTTAGAACTGAAGCCAAGAGACTTCACCGTGTATTGCTGTTTGCTTCGGCACAGCGACAGCAAGGACGGCTCCTGCTTTCCCTCGCGGAGAGTCATCGCAAAGGAGTGCGGTATGGACAGGAAAACCGTAGACTCTGCGATTGAAAATCTCTCATCCCTCGGTCTGGTAAAAAAGATTCAGCGGCACCGTGAGGACGGAACAAGGACAAGCAATCTCTACTACGTGGCAAACCTTTTTGGAGTAGAGTAGATCTTTCGTTGGGGTAGTGTCAGAATTTCTTATCAAGAAGAAAACCCATAGAACAAAACTCAGGAACTACTACAACAGAAAAAGAGAAAAGATAACCACCACAGAACGCCGTGTGTCGCCCACAGACCGCCTGTGTGCCGAGGAACGAAGAGATGCGAGGAAACACCCGTCCAAAAAGAAAACCGCCCGTTTGAGGCGATTTTAGGGCAAGGTTGGAAAGGCGAATTTCGGAACGCAACAAGGCGGATT
>JAZQAE010000131.1:0-7674 GCA_045544995.1 Eubacteriales bacterium | reverse complement strand
GCCACGACGAGGCTGAGCTCGTCAACCAGGTCGGCGCGCTGAAAGGCGCCGTTGATGATACTGCCACCCTCTAAGAGCAAGGTTTCAGCACCAATCTTTGTCTTCAATTTATGAAGCGCCATTGCCACGTCGATTTTTTCTTTGCCTGCAAAAAGATAGGAAATTCCCTTCTCCTGCAAATAACCGAGATAACGTCCATCCACCTTTTCCGAGAGGATCTCGATGATCTGAGCCCCATCATAGCCGGGATCGCCGTCCGGATCAATGATTTTACCGAATTTCCAGCCCAGCTTACCGGTTGTATCAAAAGCAACGGCATAAAACCCGGAGAGGTCCTCGGCAATGAAATCCGTCTTTTCCTTCGGGTCATATCCCTCGAGGTCGGGATACCAACCGCCGGTAAAACTCCCCTCCATGGTAACACGTCCGCAGATAAAACCGTTTGATTTTAAATTGCGGTTAATTTCATAATATATTTCGCATGCTTTTGCACTTGCGGGACTTCTTAAAAATTCACCCGTCACCTTTCCGTCGATGGAGGTCACCATATGGCAGATAATATAGGGTCTATCCATCATTTCAACTTCTTTCCATCGGAAAAGGCATTGCCGACCTTCTCCCCCAATTTCAGATAGGAATAATGAACGGGATCGTACGTGATGGCCTCCAGTTTAACGGGGTCGATCTTTCCATCTTCTCCCAAAACCGCCTCGTCTGCACTAACGTTAACGATCTCGCCGACACAGATGCCGTCCTCATTGAATTTCAAAAGTTTGCACTCAATGGTCATGGGGAATTCATGAATGATCGGGGCATGAACAAACTCCGATTTAGTGGTTGTCAACCCGGCTTTTTCCATTTTGTCCGGAACCTGATTGCCTGAGACGATCCCCACGTAATCCGCTTCCACCACATGCTTAGCATCGGCGATACTGACGGTGAACGCCTGACTTTCTAAAATATTTTTCGTCGTCTTATGATCGTCCGCCAGACAAAGCATGATCTGATCCGTATCATAAATCCCGCCCCAAGCAGCATTCATACAACAGGGCTTACCGTCCTTATCATAGGCCGCCACAATGAATACCGGCATAGGATAAGCCCAGGTTTTTTTGCCAAAATTTTTACGCATATTCTTTCCTCACTTTTCTTTGATAAAAACATTATAGCAGTTCCTCTTTACTTTCACAATATTTTATTCTTCAATTGAAGTTTTTTCCCTTTTGTAGTATAATATCCGCACAAAGCATCTGCGAATATCAACGCCTGCTGATATTGCGGATATTATTCGATGTCCGATTTTCTCGCCTGCTCAGCAGGCAACCGAAAATGATGGACGATTATATCAAAACGAGGTTCCCATGAAAGAAAAAGGATTATCCAAAGATTTTACCAAAGGAAATATTGCCCGTCAGCTATTGCTGTTCACCCTGCCCTTTATGGCATCCAACGCCCTGCTGGTGCTGTACAGTACCATTGATATGATCATCGTGGGCGAATTTGTTGGCACGGCAGGTCTTTCTGCCGTTTCCCAGAGTAGCCAGATCGTCAATTTTGCCACCATGGTCTGCTTAGGGTTTTCCAACGCCGGTCAGGTGCTCCTGGCGCAGGCTCAAGGAGCCGGCAAACGAAAAGAGATGAACGATATTATCGGTACTCTTTTCAGTTTTGTCTCCGTATTAGCGCTCCTTTTAGCGGCAGCCATGCTGAGCACCCAAACCTGGATTTTAGACACCATGAATATCCCCACGGAATCCTATGAAATGGCACGGGAGTACTTGGTGATCTGCGGAGCGGGACTCATATTCACCGCCGGTTATAACTTCATCTCAGCCGTTCTTCGGGGAATGGGTGATGCCAAACGTCCCCTCTTGTTTATCGGCATTGCCTCAGCAGTCAACTTAGTCTTGGACCTTCTCTTCACCGGGCTTTTCGGATGGGGTGTCGCCGGTGCCGCTTGGGCCACCATCATTGGACAGGCCGTTTCCTTTATCTTCTCCCTCTTCTATCTCTATCGCCATCGCAGCGCCTTCGGCTTTGATTTTAAACGCAGAAGCTTCATTCCTCAATTTAAATACGTCAAAATGATTACCGCTTTAGGAACTCCCATGGCCATTCAGATGGGTTGTATCAACCTTTCCATGCTGGTGGTCAATGCGATGATCAATAAGGTCGGTGTTGTGGCCTCCGCCACCTTCGGTGTGGGCGTCCGGATCGACGACATCTTCAATAAGATCTCTCAGGGAATTCAGTATGCCGCCGTCCCGATGATCAGTCAGAATATCGGCGCCGGAAAGCAAAACCGTGCTAAAAAAGTGGTGTACTTTGCCTGGATCTACTCGGTAACCTTCACCGTTTTGTTCGTCCTCAGCTATCTTCTTTGCGGGAAACAGCTCTTTATGCTCTTCTCCGAAGATCCTCTGGTCCACGCCATGTCCGGCGACTTCATCCGTGCGATCCTCTGGATGTTCCCGGCCTTTGCCCTGATGCGGGGAAGCGGTGCCTTTGTTCAGGGCATTGGCAACGCAAACCTCAGTATGGTCCTCGCCATCCTGGACGGCGTCGTCCTGCGGATCGGCTTGAGTTGGCTGTTTGGCATCTATTTGAACTGGGGCTTTTACGGTTTCGTCCTGGGCTACGGACTGGCGCCCTATGGCTACGCCATCCCCAGCATGATTTATTTCCTGGCCGGCCGATGGAAAAAGAAACAAGCCTTAGCAGAAAAAATATAAAACAAAAAGGGGATGTAAAAAAAGTCCGGAACGCAAAAAGCGAGAAAAACACAGAAAAATATAGCGTCATAAAAGTTTTATATCCCCAAAGGAAGAAAAAATCGCAGTTTCTGCGATTTTTTCTTTTTATATGATGCTTTTTGCTAATCCCAAACCTCGCCGCTCGGTGTATCACATACACCTTCGGGTAACCCATAGGGCGAATTTTTCGCCCTATGGCTCGGTTTGAGATTTCCAAACATTTTTTCCTATCCCCTAAAAAGGGGCTGTAAAAAAACATTCGTTTTTTTACAGCCCCAATTTTTAATGATGATAGTTTTCCATGAGGCGGGTGTACTTTTTATAGAGTTCCATATACTTATTGTATTGCGCACGGTTGATTTTACCGCTTGTATAGTACTCCTCTGTCTTCTGCCCCAACATTTTGCGGCAATCATGGGCAGCATCTTTGTAATTATTGGAAAGAAAGTTCTTAAGCTCCGAGAGAATAAAGTCCAGTTCCCTCTCGGCTTTGCATTTGAAAAACAGCATGACGAAACATCCCTTCTTATTTCAATGGTTTGGGTTCATCAGTCAGACCTAAAAGATAATCGGCAGAAAGATTATAATATTTACAAAGCAATTTGAATTTATCAATGGGCATTTTGACCTTTCCCGATTCCCAGTCGGCATATTGCTGTTGATAGCAGTCTAAAACTTTTGCTATATCCTTTTGTAAAAGGTCAGAATCTTCTCTTATGTCACGTAATCTTTGAAAATACTCCATTTTTACCTCCTGCTTTTTTAAGAATTATAAACCATACATAAAAAAATATGTTGACTATACATAATAAAATATGTATAATAAAAATATACACAATATTTTATGTATGAGGGAGAAGTTATGGTAGAGGATCGTGGATTGGAATATTTCTGTAGCAATATTAAATACTTGAGAGAACGGGAAGGCTTATCTAAAACGAAGATGGCGAAGATCTTGAGGATCAGCCCAAAGACGTTAATGGAGATTGAAAGCGGTATGCTTCCCCCAAGGCTGGATTGCCGGGTGTTGTTTCGCATCCAACGGCAGTTTGGAATTAAACCGGCAGAACTTTTTCGATCGGTGATTAGGAATTAAAGACGGCTCAAAAAGGATGCAGATAGGGTTGGGGTGATCCCGAAGGCGTATGCGATACGCCGAGCGGTCGCCACGACCCTAAAACATAAAAAAGCCTCCCGATTTCTCGGGAGGCTTCCTTGTTTTAGTTGGTCTGCGCTTTTTTCAGCCGTCTTACTTTTCCAGTCTGGCTTCGAAGTCGGCGAGCTCCTTCTTCAGCTCTGCAGGCAGAGTGTCGTACTTATCAAACTTGGAGTAGAACTCCTTGATGCCGACGATGTCCTCTTTCCACAGATCCTTATCCACAGACAACAGACCCTTGATGGTGTTAAGGTCGATGTCCTCCAGGCCTTCGATGTTGATGTCTTCAGCCTTGGGCAGGTAACCGATGGCGGTCTCCTCAGCGTCAGCCTTACCGGCGCAACGATCCAGGATCCACATCAGGACACGCAGGTTATCACCGAATCCGGGCCAGATGAAGTTGCCTTCATCGTCGGTACGGAACCAGTTTACGTTAAAGATCTTGGGAGCATGGGGAATCTTCTTACCCATCTCGATCCAGTGAGCAAAGTAGTCACCCATGTTGTAGCCGCAGAAGGGCAGCATAGCCATGGGGTCACGGCGAACAACACCGACAGCGCCGGCAGCGGCAGCAGTGGTCTCGGAAGCCATGATGGAGCCTACGAACACACCGTGGTTCCAGTCAAAGGACTGATACACCAGGGGAGCGGTCTTGGCACGGCGGCCGCCGAAGACGATGGCGTCGATGGGCACACCGTTGGGGTTATTGAACTCCTTGGAGATGCAGGGGCAATTCTCGGCAGGAGCGGTGAAACGGCTGTTGGGATGAGCGGCACAGGTGGTTTTATCTGCTTTGTTGAACTTAGCAGGATCCCAGGGTGCGCCCTTCCAGTCGATGGCGTTCTCAGGCAGCTCTTTGTTGAGGCCTTCCCACCATACAGTATTGTCGGCAGTGTGGCAAACGTTGGTGAAGATGGTGTTCTTCATGGTAGAAGCCAGTGCGTTGGGGTTGGACTTGACGTTGGTACCGGGGGCTACGCCGAAGAAACCGTTTTCGGGGTTCATGGCATAGAGACGGCCGTCCTCGCCGATCCGCAACCAGGAAATATCGTCACCGACACACCATACTTTATAACCCTTAGAAGCATAGTACTCGGGGGGAATCAGCATGGCCAGGTTGGTCTTACCGCAAGCAGAGGGGAATGCAGCGCAGATATAGCGCACTTCACCTTCGGGATTTTCAACGCCCAGGATGAGCATATGCTCAGCCATCCAGCCTTCGTTCTTACCCAGGTAAGAAGCGATACGCAGAGCGAAGCACTTTTTGCCCAAGAGCACGTTTCCGCCGTAACCGGAGTTAACGGACATGATGGTATTGTCTTCGGGGAAGTGCATGATATATTTCTTCTCGGCGTCCATCTGGGCTCTGGAGTGCAGACCCTTAACGAACTCGCCGTCACCAAGAGCTTCCAGCACTTTAGCGCCGATGCGGGTCATGATGTGCATATTCAACACAACGTAGATGCTATCGGTCAGTTCGATGCCGATCTTGGAGAAGGGAGAGCCGATCACGCCCATGCTGTAAGGAATGACGTACATGGTACGGCCCTTCATGGAACCGTCGAACAGTTCGTACATCATCTTATAAGCTTCCTGGGGATCCATCCAGTTGTTGGTGGGGCCGGCTTCCTTTTCAGTACGAGCACAGATGAAAGTACGGTCTTCCACACGGGCGACGTCCAGGGGATCGGTGCGATGGAGATAGCAACCGGGGAGTTTCTCCTGATCCAGCTTCTCAAGTTCGCCGGTGGAGCAGGCTTCTGCACGCAGAGCTTCCAGCTGAGCGTCGCTGCCGTCGATCCAGACGATCTTCTCGGGCTTGGTGATTGCGGCCATCTCGTCGATCCAGGTCAATAATGCTTGGTTCTTGGTGGTCATAGGTTTAGTCCTTCCTTAAAAAAAATTATAATTAAATTATACTTGCCATTTTTTCGCTTTGCAATCCCTATTTTTGCTAAAGTTTAAAAAATTATCCCTTTTTCTTTTGTGCAAATTTGTAGAGATTGCAAAAATCTTCGGCGCTAAAGGCCTCTGCACGGCTGTTTTCCGGCAGTCCTGCCTCTGAAAGCAAAGCGATCAAGCCGTTTTTATCGATATGAAGGAATTGCTGTAACGCTTGAGAAGAGGTGAGCTTTTTTCGCCGGGCGGCAAAGGCGGCCTGCACGAATTTTATAAACCCTTCCCCGTCCGGCCGATCCTTTTTAGGGGTCAGGCGCAGGACAGCGCTATGGACGTGGGGCGCCGGATGGAAACAGTGGGGCGGAACCTCGAAAAGCAGTTCCCCCTCGCAAAGGGCTTGGGTAATCACAGAGGCGGCCCGGTATTCTTTGTTGCCGGGACCTGCCAATAACCGTTCTGCCACCTCCCGTTGCACCATCAGCACTGCCCGATCCCACCGATGCACCTCTTTCAGAAGCTTCATCAAAATATCGGTGGTGATATAGTAGGGCAGGTTGCCCACCACGGTATAGGGTTCTTCCCCAAAAACTTGGGAAAGGTCGGTTTTTAAGATATCTTGCCAGATAAAGGTGTGGTTTTCATAAGGGACTTCCGCCCGGAGCAGGGGCTCCAGATGGCGGTCAATCTCTACGGTGGTCACCTGCCTTGCGCCTTGACAAAGCAGTCCCGTGAGAGAGCCGATGCCGGCACCGATCTCCAGGATCCGTTCTGCCGGGCAGGCAGCCTCGGCAATCCGTTCCAGTACCTCGCCGTCCCGAAGAAAATTCTGCCCCAGACTTTTGGCGGTGGCCAATTGATATTGAGCCAGGATGGCTGCTACGTTGGGATCATTCATAGTTTCGTACCAATCCAATGACCTTTCCTAAGATCACGCAATCCTTTGTGTAGATCGGTTCAAGCAGATCGTTTTCCGGTTGAAGTCGGATGCCGTCTTGCTCACGGTAGACCCGTTTGACGGTGGCGGCATCCTCCAGCCAGACGGCGGCGATCTCTCCGTCCGCCACGGTGGGGGTCTGCTCCAAAATAACGGTATCTCCGTCCAGAATTCCGGCGCCGATCATACTCTCTCCCCGAACCCGCAGGGCAAAAAGGGGGCGCCCCTTCGCCAATTCCGGCCGTACCGAAAGATAGCCTTCGATATGCTCCGTTGCCATCAAAGGTTCTCCGGCGGCAATGGTGCCGAGAATGGGAACCGACAGACTGCCGGTCTGCCCCGCCAACATTCTGCGCCGTCCGTGGCGTTCCAAAAGCCCCTCCTCTTCCAGCCGGCTGAGAGAGGAAGCGACGAGGCTGGGAGAAGAAGCGGAAACCTCCGTCATCAGTTCCCGAACGGTGGGGAATCTGCCCTCTTGCTCCATCCATCGGCAGATGGCCTGATAGATCCGACGATCCCGATCCTTTACTTTTTCCGTAATACTGCCTTTAATCATGTCAGATGAATTTAAAGGTGGCGATCATCTCGTCCACGTAGGTGAGGAAATAACTGTAACTGCTGAATTCCGCCATATAAGTTATCACGTATACTTGATTTCCCTTTTGGGCAAAGATCTGCAAGAATCGCATTTCGTTGGCGGCGGAACCCTCTTTTTTATCGGTACTTTCATAAACGATACGGTAGGCAGGCTGGCCTCCTAAGGTGACGTCTGATTCCGAGACCAGTTTATAGTTTTTAAGGGTGCGTTCCAGGTTTTCCACGTATCCCTTGACGTAGTTATTATACGCATTCTCCCCTTCCATATCCAAAACGAAACGCCGGACGGAAACGGATTCATTGTAGTCGTCGCTATAGCCTTCCGTGGGGGTCAG
>JAZQAE010000130.1:0-3299 GCA_045544995.1 Eubacteriales bacterium | reverse complement strand
GGCCGGATGGAACTGCCCCATGCCGGTTTTGTTATAGAGGGAAGCCGATGTGTCTGGTTCACCGGCGATGCTTCTCCCATGAACTGGAAACGGCAGGAGGGATTGCCGAAGCCCGACGTGGCGGTGATCACCTATGCCTTCGCCATCACCGAGTCCGCTTGGCGGACAGTAAAAAGCTGGGGCGCAGAAAAAATTATTCTGATCCATCTGCCCGACCGTGCGAATGATCCCCACGGCCTCTGGCCGATGGTGGAAGCCGTCACCGTAGGTGACCCGGATCTCTTGATCCCCGCCGTAGGCGAAACGATTGTTTTATAAAAAGACCCTTCGGGGTCTTTTTTGTTATAACTTTATTTTATAACCGGCTAATATTTTTTTGATTTACAAATAACTCGCTTTATACTATACTGAAGAAAAAAGAGAAAGGTATATGGTTATGGAAACGTATAAAATCGCAGTTATCGCCGGAGACGGCATCGGTCCCGAGGTCATTGCCGCGGGCGTGAAAGTGTTGCAAAAAGTAGCGGAAAAGGATGGGACTTTTCAATTTGAATTCACCCATTTCCCCTGGGGTTGCGAGTATTACCTCAAAGAGGGACGGATGATGGCGGAGGACGGCTTGGAGCAGTTGCAAAAGTTCGACGCTATTCTTTTGGGTGCAGTGGGTTATCCCGGTGTCCCCGATCATATCTCCCTTTGGGATCTCTTGCTGGTGATCCGGAAGCATTTCGATCAGTATATCAATCTGCGCCCCGTCAAGCTTTTGAAGGGTGCTCCCTGCCCCTTGGAGGGGGTAAAGCCGGAGGAGATCAATATGACCTTTGTCCGGGAAAACAGCGAGGGCGAGTATGCCGGGAGCGGCAGTTGGCTCTTCAAGGATAAGCCCAATGAGGTTGTCATCCAGGACGGCGTCTTTTCCCGTAAGGGCTGTGAGCGTGTCATCCGCTATGCCTATGAACTGGCCCGGAAAGAAAAGAAGAGTCTGACCAGTATCAGTAAGGGGAACGCCCTCAATTATTCCATGGTCTTTTGGGATCAGATCTTCCGGGAAGTGGGAGAGGAATATCCGGACGTGGAGACCCGTACCCTTTTGGTGGATGCCGCCAGTATGTTTATGGTAAAAGATCCAAGTCGCTTTGAGATCGTAGTCACCTCCAATCTCTTTGGTGATATCCTCACCGACCTTGGCGCCGCCATCGCCGGCGGTATGGGTCTTGCCGCCGGAGCAAATCTGGATCCGGAGCGTCGGTTCCCCTCTATGTTTGAACCCATCCACGGTTCTGCCCCCGATATTGCCGGTAAGCAGATCGCCAATCCCTTGGCGACCGTTTGGGCAGTGTCTCAGATGCTGGACTATTTCGGCCATGAGGATTGGGGGAAATGCCTCATTGATATTATCGAAGAAATGTTGGTTGAAAAAACCGTCCTGACCCCCGATCTGGGCGGTACCGCCACCACCTCGCAGGTGGGAGACCGGGTGGTAGAAAAATTATGACTCTGCAACAATTAAATTATTTTGTAGTTGCCTGCCGACGTGGAAATATCTCCCATGCGGCGGAGGAGTTCGGCGTCTCTCAGCCGTCGGTCTCTGCGGCGATTAAGAATTTGGAAAATGAATTCGGGCTTTGCCTGATTCGTCGCCGGCAGACCGGCTTTATATTAACGCCGGATGGAGAAGAGTTTAAGAAAATGGCGGAGCGTCTTTTGGAACAGGCGGAGAGTGTAAGCCGGGTAATGACAGAGCGGGGAAAGAACCGTCCTTTTATCCGGTTGGGTGTACCGCCGATGGTGGCGTCCATCCTGCTTCCTGCTTTATACGGAGAATTTCACGCCGTCCATCCGGAGATTGAGATCCAAATGCGGGAAATGGGCAGGGAAGACCTGCTGAATGCGCTTGACCGTGATCTTTTGGACTTGGCCTTTCTTCCCCATACCGAGGCTTTTCCTTCGGAGTATCAAGCCATTCCTGCCGGGCGGTATGAGATCGTCTGTTGCATGGCCAAAGACTATCCTTTGGCAGAAAAGAAACAGATCACCTCGGAGGATCTTGCCGGCGTTCCTTTGGCATTATTTTCTAAGAGCTTTTTCCATACCGAGCGAATTCATTCCTTTTTTCACACTGCCGGAATTCAACCGGAAGTCTTGCATACTACCTCCCAGCTTTCCACCGTCGAACAGTTGATCGCCGAGGGGGTTGCCGTTGGATTTCTGTTTCGGGAATTGATGGAGCAAAGTGATCAGTTTAAGGGCATTCCTCTTTCTCCTCCTATTCATACAGAAGTCAGTCTGGTCTTGCGTCGGGATCGGTTTGTCAGCGAAGGGATGAAGGCGTTTATGGAGTATATTGAGAATTCCTTTACAAATCTGTAAAAAAATGGTACAATAGCCTCAAAAAGCGTTCAAAACGAGGCAAAAAATGAATATTTTAAAGAAAAAAATGATCATTTGGAACGGCGACTCCATCTGCGCCGGAAAAAAAGGGGACGACACCCCCGAGCTGGACGCCTGGGCAGGACGGATCGCCGGAAAGTATGGAATGACCTATAAAAACTACGCTGTCGGCGGCGGAACCGTAGCAGAAAACTCCGGTATGAAAGGCTCTGTACCTCGCCATTCCGTCTCTGCCACCCTCACCAAAATGGCAGAGGAATTCCCGGAGGCCGACTATATCGTTTTCGAGGGCGGAACCAACGACGCCGACCTTTTGAAAGACCGCTTGGGAACGATGGATCCTGCGGATTTCTCCGGCAATTATGATCGGGATACCTTTACCGGTGCCCTGGAAAGCCTGTTTTTTCGGGCGAAAAAGATCTGGAAAGGGAAAAAGATCGGATATATTGTCGCTCATAAAATGGGACTGACTCCGGGCGCACGTGCCAATCGTCGGGCATTTTTTGAGCGGGCCATCATCATCTGCCAAAAGTGGGAGATTCCCTATATGGATCTCTGGGAGGAAAGCGGACTGGATCCTTTGCTCCCCGGTCATTATGATCCTCAAAAGAACAAGGAAGAAAATATTGAAGCCGGCAGTTTCTATCTGGATGGACAGCACCTGACCGCCAAAGGCTATGACCACACCGTAAAATGGGTGGAAAGATTCATAAAAGACCAGTTATAAGGCGCAAAAACCGCTCACAGAGCGTTTTTTTCTTTTGGAAGAATTGCATTTTAGCATGGGTTATGATATATTTATATAAATATACGAAGGAGTTCTCTATGGAAACACAATACATCAAGCATTATTCCAACGCTCTCGGCCGGGAGATGGAATGTAAGTTTTACGGCCGTGGCGGAATGCC
>JAZQAE010000129.1:0-1506 GCA_045544995.1 Eubacteriales bacterium | reverse complement strand
TCTTTCATTCTACCATAGGAGGGTATTTTTTTCTATTGTCCGTTTTTAACGGACTTGTTCATCGATCGGGGGAACTTTTTTGTTTTAGAACAACTGAGAAAGTCGGATGGCGGTAGATTCTTCCAAGGCTTTGGCAGTTTTTAGAACCATCTTCTCTTCCGGCCCTTCCACCAGAATTCGAATATAAGGCTCGGTGCCGGAAGGACGAACCAAAATTCTGCCGTGACCGGCAAAGGCGGATTCTGCTTTGGCGATATCGTTGAGAAAGACGTCGTCGGCCATGAGTTTTCTCTTTTGCAGATCGTCGGCGTGGACGTTGATCTGGCATTGGGGATAGGTACGGAAAACGTCGTAAACCTCTTCGCCGGAGATTCCCAAGGCTTTCATGGCGCACAGGAGCATGATGGCGGTCAATTGGCCGTCGCCGGTGGTGGCTTTTTCCAGGAAGATGATATGCCCGCTGTTTTCGCCGCCTAAGACGTAATCCCGATCCAACATCTCTTCCAGTACGTAACGATCGCCGACTTTGGTGGTGGGAACGTTGATGCCGTTGGCGTTCATCTTTTCTATGAGTCCCAGATTGGACATGACGGTAGCAACCAAGGTGTTTTGCTTCAGGCGCCCTTGCTCTTTGAGATAAAGGGCGAGGACTGCAAGGATCTTATCGCCGTCGATCACCCGTCCCGTCCGGTCGCAGGCGAGGCAACGGTCTGTATCGCCGTCAAAAGCAAAGCCGATATCGGCCTCTTCTTTACGGACTAAGGCGCCCAGTTCTTCCGTATGCATGGAGCCACAGCCTTCGTTAATGTTGATTCCGTTGGGTTTATCGTGATAAATTTTGGTGTCGATGCCCAGTTCTTCAAAAATGCGGTGGGCCGTTTCACTGGCGGCACCGTTGGCGCAGTCCAATACGACTTTGAAGGATCTGAGGTCTTCCTCACAGGCTTGTTTAATGTGTTCGCAGTAAAAGTCCTTGGCTTTGAGGTTATAACTCAGTGTGCCCGGCCGTTCTGCCGGCGGAACCTCAAATGGATCCATCAGGCTTTCAATCTCGTTTTCCTTTTCGTCAGGAAGCTTGACACCGCCTTTGGTTAGGATCTTGATCCCGTTATAATGATAGGGATTGTGGGAGGCGGAGATCATAACGCCGGCGGTGGCGCCCATCCGGTCAATAAGAAATGCCAGTGCCGGGGTGGGGAGGACGCCGATGTGTTCCACGTTACATCCGGAATAGGTGAAGCCGGAAATCAAAGCTCCCATCAGCATATCCTTGGATGCGCGGGTATCGCTTCCGATGATGATCTTGCAATTGATGTTGTCTTTTTTAAAGTAATAGCCACAAGCGGCGCCGCACCGGAACGCCAGGTCCGGGGTCAGCGCCTTATTGACGACACCACGAATGCCGTCGGTACCAAAATATCTTCCCATAGTAAAAATCCTCCTTAGATTTTTCTTTGATGCAATAAAATTATTCTACCGTGACGCTTTTGGCCAGGTTGCGCGGTT
>JAZQAE010000128.1:0-9773 GCA_045544995.1 Eubacteriales bacterium | reverse complement strand
GTGTTAGCAATAGTCGGTGTTGATTATGAGTTGGTCCCACCCGTTCCCATTCCGAACACGGTAGTTAAGCAACTTCATGCGGACAATACTTGGCTGGTGACGGCCCGGGAAGATACGTAATGCCGACATAACAAAAAGCAGGTTACGAATGTAACCTGTTTTTTATTATGTATAAAGTCTCAGCGTTCCTGTATAAGTTTTATCATTCTAATGATATGTAATTTTGCGTCCGACATAACAAAAACGACCTGCAAGTGCAGGTCGTTTTTATTATGTTTTTAAATCTCACTTTCTCTTGTTTTGGCATATATTGCCGACATAACAAAAAACAGGTTACGAATGTAACCTGCTTTTTATTATGTATAAAGTCTTACTGTTCTATAGCAAGACTTATTATGTATAAAGTCTAAGCGTTCCATTGATGTGTAGTTTTATTATGTTTTAAATCTCACTGTATTTTGAAAAGAGAGGGAACCTGATGGTTTCCGGTCTTTTTCTATACCGCCGGGCTACAGCCACCCGATCGGGGGAAAGCTTTGCGCTTTAGATTGTATTTGCGGTTTTGGGTCCTGCTGCTCGGATGGTCCGAAACACGAAAAAGCGCACTTTCCACTTTTGCAAAACGGTGTTTTTGGGAGCGTATCTCCCGATTTTTACTTTGCGACAGTTTGCCCACCGTTTTTCTAATAGCAAACTGCACCCGATCTGATGCATAACGCATCTTTTTTTGTGAAAGAGCGACTTTCACACTTCCTCTGTCCGCGGGGGACGATCTTATTATGTGAACGAAAAAAAGAAATATGCATCGCATTTGCGATGCATATTTTGGTAATTTAATCGTCTAATGAGGGAAGGTTTAGTCCTTTGAAGTCCGGTTGCATAGGTTTGGGCGGGGTACGGCGCAGGGGAGAGTAAAGGAATTTTTTGCAAGAGTGTGTAGCGCGAACTAACCCTTTTTTAGGACAAATGATATCATCGGTGCCATGAATAGCTTTTCCGTGTTCACAATAGGCGCAAATTTTTTCGATTTCTTTTGAAAAAATCATGTTGTTCTCCCTTTAGCAATTCTCTTTATTTGACATTATACCCTTTATTTCTCCTTTTGTCAAAATAAATTTATGATAATACCAATGAGAGGAATCCCAAGTGTATAAATACACTTTCCAACCAGCATAGGCAGGATGGGAAGTTGTGCCTCGCTGAGGTAGGAAGCGTTTTGCAGTAATACGGCACAGCCTGAAAAACCGACCATGGCTCCAGATAGATAGTAACCGCCTCTTAGACCGCCGGTTATTTCTAAAAAACCATATAAATATGGTGTAAAGGGAAAATCCTTTAGTATGAAAGCGACCATTGCAAAGAATGTGATATAGCCGGTAAGCGTCACACTGCCGACAGCAGCCCCGGAAAAACCATTTACAATAGCGAAGATCAGTGACTTTTCTTCGGGGAGTGGTGTTGGCTTGACTTTGAAACTCCCATTTAAAAGTCCAATCATAAATGAAATCAATAATTGACTGAAATATAGTAAAAGCCCGGCACGAAAACTACCTAATATTTTTTCCCCTGCATAGAGAATTAAGAAAGCAGGGGAAGCATTCGCCGAGCAGGCAGAAAGCCGGATTGTTTGCTCTTTTGTCAAAAGTCCTCGTTGGTAGGTTCGGGTCAGCGTGCGGATGCCGAGCGGAAATCCGCAGAGATGTGAAGTGATCCAAACGGTCCAGGCAGTGGGAAGCGGGATGTATTCTGAAAGCTCACCGATGATGCCGGATATAACCATGGCGGGAAAAAGAGACGGTAAAACCGTGCGATATGCCAGATTTAACCCTTGACGTACTCCTTCTCCTGCAGCACTGCCCTTCAGAAGTAAAAGGGGGAGGAGAAATAATAGAAGAAAAGTAAAAATGATTTTTGTATATTTTTTCATGGTATTATTTATGATCGTCTCATAGAAATAATAACGAAACGGGGGATCAGTATGAAAAGAAAAATCAAACGAAGAAAACCGGAGATCAATGCAGTGAAAAGATTTATGCGTTGCATTGATCTTCCGGAATTTGCCCTTGGATTAGATGAATGTGTAGAGATCTGGGGCGGAAATACTGTTCAGATCGAAGGGGCCAAGGGGATCCATACCTACGAACGAGAGGTGGTCAAGATCTATATGAAAAAGTATCTTTTGGTCATCCATGGCGATAACTTTGATCTGGCGCATTTTGGCGACGGGGGACTTCGGGTCACCGGACGATTGCAACGATTGGAATGGGAGGAACTTTAAATGCGGGATAGACTGGCTTTTTGGGGCGGTCGGGTCGAGGCGGAGGCAAAAGGAAATCAGATCGAGCAGTTTATTAACCAATTGCACCGCCGGCGGATCCCCTTGCGTTCTCCCCAACGTACAGAGGAAGGGACACTTTTGTTTACCATTCCCAGACGTTCTTTTAAGCGTCTGAGGACTCCGGCATTTAAAACCGGAACCCGAATTCGCATCCTTAAAAAACGTGGCTTATTTATGGCGATCCGTCCCTTTCGGAAACGCTGGGGCTTGGCGGTGGGTTTTTTCTTATTTATGGGATTGGTGTTTTTTAGTGCCGGCTTTATCTGGCAGGTGGAAGTGACGGGCTGCGAGACGGTATCTGCCACGCAGATCCTTGCAGACTTGGAAAAAATGGGACTTCGGGTGGGCTGCCGCCGCACCATCGACGTAGGCCCGATCGAAAACCGCTACCTCAAGGGAAATGAGAAGTTATCCTGGATGTCGATCAATGTTAGAGGGACGACGGCGTATGTGGAGGTGCGGGAGAAGGGATTAAAGCCGGAGGTGGTGGATCTTGCGACACCCAGCAATATTTATGCGGCTCGGGACGGAGTGATTTTATCAATCATGGACTATGGCGGAACCCGTCAAGTGCAGGTGGGAGAAGCGGTTGCGGCGGGAGACCTCTTGGTGAGCGGGGACTGGACGGATAAGTACGGTGTCCGCCATTTGACCCGTTCCATCGCCACAATTACCGCTGAAACCCGGCGTGAGGCGTCGGTATCGTTCGCTTTTCAAGAAAAGATTCGTAAAAAAACAGGGAAAAAGCGTACTTTTTTTGCGGTTTCTTTCGGTAAAATGAAGATTTCTCTTTATTTTACTAAAAAAATATCATATAATGAATATGATACCGTGGAAGATTATTACCCTCTTCGAATTGGTTCTTTTGTTTTTCCAATTTCATTGCATCGAATCCGGGTGGAAGAGGTGCAGGTGGAAAACATTCAGCGAACGGAAGAGGACGTTCGAAAAATGGCGCTCACTCAACTTGGATTTTTTGAAGAGGACGTCCTGGCGGATGCAAAGGTGCGCAAACGGGAGTTGAACGAAAAGGTGACGGAGGATGCGCTGGAACTTCGCGCGGTATTTTATTGTGAAGAAGAAATCGGGGTCGAACTTCCTATCACAGAAGAACTTTTGGAGGAGACACCCGAAACAGATAAGGAGTAAGAATGCAGAAGAATTTTAAAAATCCTGAGATTGCATTAATCCCGGTGGTCTTTGGACCCTTCGATGAAAATGCAGGGATCATTGAGACGGAATTGGATATTCATCTGGTTAATCGGGCGGAGCATCTGGTGCTTTCCGGAGAAGAGGCCAACGTGGAGATGGCCTGCGTGGTGCTGGAAAATCTTTTTGCCCTGGCGGCACGGGGAGAACAGATCGACGTACAGAAGGTGCGGTATCTCATCAATTTAGCACGGGAGGATTCCGGATGCAACGTAGTGGAAGCACTGGATGAATGTATCTGTATCACCACACGGGGAAAACCCATCAAGGCGAAAACCATCGCCCAGAAAAACTACGTGGAGTGTATTCATAAAAACGTCGTGACCTTTGGAGTGGGCCCTGCCGGTACCGGTAAGACTTATCTGGCGGTGGCGTTGGCAGTCTCTGCCTTGAAGTCCAAACAGGTCAGCAAGATCGTTCTGACCCGTCCGGCGGTGGAAGCCGGAGAGAAGCTGGGATTTTTGCCGGGGGATCTTCAAAACAAAGTGGATCCCTATCTGCGCCCTTTATATGATGCGTTATTTGAAATGCTGGGCCCGGAGACAGTGGCAGGGCTGATGGAAAAGAATATTATCGAGATCGCTCCCTTAGCTTATATGCGCGGTCGGACGTTGGATAATAGTTTCATCATTTTGGATGAAGCCCAGAATACCAGCATTGAGCAGATGAAGATGTTTCTGACTCGGTTTGGCTTTAATTCCAAGATCGTCGTTACCGGAGATCCCACGCAGATCGACCTGGACGGAAAACCCTCCGGCTTAATGCATGCTCTTCGAATTTTGAAGAAGATCGAGCAGATCGGAATTCATCAGTTTGAAAAGAAAGATATTGTCCGCCATGCTTTGGTGCAGAAAATCGTGGACGCTTATGAGAGGAAGTACAATGAGAGTAATCGTAACCATGGAAGAAGCGACGCATGAAGCGTTGATTCAACGGGCGGTAGAAGCCGCTTTGGAATATGAAGCCTTTCCTCAAGATGCGGAGGTGGAAGTCCTCTTCGCTGATCTGGAGGAGATCCATGCCATCAATTTAGAGCAACGGGGCATCGACCGTCCCACGGACGTTCTTTCCTTTCCCATGGAGGAAGATCCATTTAATGCCGAAGCAGATCCTACGACTCAGGCGGTATTTTTAGGAAGCATGGTGCTTTGCTTGGAAAAAGCCCAAGCCCAGGCAGAAGAGTATGGTCATTCCTTTGAGCGGGAGTTGGCATTTCTGACGGTACATAGCATCCTTCATCTTTTGGGATACGACCACGAACTGGGGGAGGCGGAAGAGCAAGAGATGTTCCGCCGCCAGGAAGAGATCTTGAAAGGGATGGGGCTGACACGATGAGAAGTTTTTTAAAGAGTTTTCATTATGCCATCCGAGGAATCGGATTTAATTTAGCCTGTGAACGCAATTTCCGTATCCATTGTTTTGCGACGCTAACCGTCTTTTTGGCGGCCGGATTGTTCTATGATTTTACCGGAACACAGTGGGGGCTTTTGATCCTCTTGACTACTACGGTGATGGCGGCGGAGAGTCTCAATACCGCCATCGAGCAGACGGATAATAAAATTACGTTGGAAAAATCCAAAAGGATCCGCCATGCCAAGGATTCTGCGGCGGCCGCAGTTTTGATGGTAGCGGTGGGCGCGATCTTTGTGGCGTATCATTTATTCTGGGACACGGCGGTCTTTGCTGAGATCTTCGCCTGGTTTGGCGTTTGGTATCGGCTTTTGGGACTTCTCCTTTATATTGCCGTCATGCTCATTTTGATTTTTTGCAAAAAAACCTATAAGAAGGACGAGTAAATTATGTCAACCAAAACAGTCTTTGCCACCTTGATGGGGCGGCCGAACGTAGGAAAATCTACACTTTTAAATAAAATCATCGGGGAGAAGATCTCGATCGTATCGCCTAAACCCCAGACTACCCGTACCCGGATCACCGGAATTCTGACCAAAGAGGACGTGCAGTACGTCTTTATGGACATGCCAGGCTTTATTACCGGCAAAAGCGGACTGGGAAAACGGATGGAGCAGACGGTCAGCGATACGGTGGAGGAGACGGAGATCGCTCTTTTCGTTTCGGAGGCAAAAGCCCCCAACGAGGCGGAGAAAAAGATGCTGGAACGGCTGAAAAAGATGGGTATCCCGGCCATCTTGGTCATCAATAAAGTGGATGCTATCCCCAAGGAAAAGATCCTTTCGGCCATTGCTGCTTTTATGGCAGAATATGAATTTGATGCGGTAATTCCCCTGTCTGCCAAGACCGGAGACGGGGTGGATCTGCTTTTGAAAGAACTGACCGATCGGGCAGAGGAATCTCCTTTCTTTTTTGACCCGGAACAGATCAGCGACCAGCCGGAGGCGGTCTATGCCTGCGAGGTGGTTCGGGAGAAGATGCTCTACCTTTTAGGGCAGGAAATTCCCCACGGCGTAGCCTTGGCGGTGGATTCCTTTGAGGAAGAGGAGGGGTTGATCTCCATCTACGTGGTGATCTACTGCTCCAAGGAGTCTCATAAAGGAATTATCATCGGCAAAGGCGGCGCAAAGCTGAAAGAGATCAGCAGTAAAGCCCGGGAAGAACTGGAAAATCATTTTGGATGCAAGGTTTATCTGAAATGCTTTGTGAAGGTCAAACGGGACTGGGAAAATAACGCCGGATTATTGGATTCTTTAGGCTTTACCCAAGAGTAAAACCATTTTTTACTATCACTTTTTTACGCACGGAAAGGTACAATAGTAATGAGGTGATAGCAATGGATCAAAAGGAAGCATGGAAATGCTTTGAAAATACCGGCAGTGTGGAAGCGTATCTGCTTTATCATGCGCTGGAGGAGAAGGAGAAACGACCGGAATATGACATGCAAAGTCAAGGGTATCCTGCTGCGGATGGGTCAAACCGTCCATGAAGAGCGGGTCCTGACCATTCTGACCGAGGGCCGGGGACTGATGACGGTCTTTGCCAAGAACAGTCGGAAAAAAACTCAATACGACCAGTTCTATTATGGGGAATGGGTGCTTTATGAAACGGCCGGCGGAAACTATCTGCTGAACTCCTTTTCCTTGGAGGAACCCTTTCACGAGTTGAAGGAGCGGATGGAAAACACCTTCCTTGCCGGATACTTCGCGCAGGTGGTTCTCTTTTTTAATAAGGGGATGCCGGGGGAGACCGGCCCTCTTTTACCCCTTTTACTGAATGGGTTGTACTTATTGGGGCGAGGAAAATCGGCCCGGCTGGTTAAGAGCGTTTTTGAATTAAAGACCATGCAGTTGATGGGGTATTGCCCCACCTTGGCGGATTGCGGACATCCCGGATGTTTCTTTAATCTGGAGGACGGCAGTGTTTTATGCGAGGCTTGTGCCGTGGCAGCGAAGGCAGTACCGGTGACGGGGAGCGTCCTGGCGGCGATGACCCATATTTTGAATCATCCCCCGGCAAAGGCTTTCGGCTTTGCAATCCCACGGGCGGAATTGATCCGTCTTTCCAAACTGACGGAGTCGTTTATGTTTTATCATTTAGAGGTAAAGCCTTCGGCATTGGACCTCTGGAAGACGGTTTACGAGGATGAAGAATGAGCAATAAGAATTTATTTTACTATAAAAAGTCGCTGGGTGCTCTGGAATATTTCAAGGTGTTGGAGCAGGCGGCAAAGCGTTGCGTCACCGAAGAGGCATCAAGACGCTTGATGGAACTTTTGCCTCTCTATACGGCGCCTTGCGCCAAATTGCAGATCCAGCAGACAGCGGCGGCAATGCAACTTTTGGAACGGAGTCCCCGTTTTCCCTTGAATCGGCTTTCTGAAAATCTGCCTTTCTACATAAGTAAGGCAGGGAAGGGGATCACCCTTGGCAGTACCGAACTGATGGCCGCCGGCTCTCTTTTGAAGACGGGACAAGATCTTTTGCGGTATTATGAAGATAAGAATTTCGATACCCCGTCTTTGGATCTCTTTTTCGGTCAATTATATGAAGACCGTAAACTCTATGAACAGATCGACCGAACCTTTATTACCGAAGAACTGATTGCGGACGATGCGTCTCCTGCTTTGGCATCCATCCGCCGGAAGATCACCTCTACCGCCAATGGCATTAAGAGTCAATTGGAAAAGTATATCCGTACACCGGAGGTGGCGAAGTCTTTGCAGGAACCCATTGTGACCCTGCGGTACGACCGTTACGTGGTTCCGGTACGGGCAGATAACCGAGGAGAAGTCAAGGGTCTTTTGCATGATACCTCCAATAGCGGCGGTACGTTATTCATCGAGCCGTTTTTCGTGGTAGAGGGCAACAACCAGATTCGTAAATTGGAAGCGGAGGAGAAGGCGGAAATTGCACGGATTCTCGAAGAACTGACCGAGAAGATCACCGAGATCGCCCTTCCGCTTTTGACGTCTTATAAAGCCATTGTGGCCTTGGATATGGTCTTTGCTAAGGCAAAGTATGCCGGGGATGCCCATTGTACGCCTCCGGCCTTAACGGATGATAAGACCATCGATATTAAAGGCGCCCGGCACCCCATGATCCCCAAGGAGACGATGGTTCCCTTGGACATTACGATGGGAAACGGGGTGGATACGATCGTAATTACCGGCCCCAATACCGGTGGTAAGACGGTCTTTTTGAAAACGCTGGGACTTTTAAGCCTGATGGCAAAGGCCGGCTTTCCGGTGCCGGCAGAGGAAGCAAAGCTTTATATCTTTGATCGGGTCTATGCGGATATTGGAGACGAGCAGTCCATTGAGCAATCTCTTTCTACCTTCTCGTCTCACCTGAAGAACATCCGGAATATTATGCAACACAGCGACAGCGAAAGCCTGGTTCTCTTTGATGAGTTGGGAAACGGCACCGATCCGGTGGAGGGCGCCGCTTTGGCAGTCTCTGTGATCGAACGGCTCCGTCAGGGCGGCTCTTACGTGGCAGCGACCACCCATTATACTGAACTGAAGACCTATGCCCTCTCTCACGAAGGGGTGCAGAATGCTTCTTTTGCATTTAATTTGGAAACCTTAAGTCCTACCTATCGGTTGCAGGTGGGGATCCCGGGAAAATCTTATGCCTTTGAGATCTCCCGTCATCTTGGATTGCCGGAAGAGGTGATTCGGGATGCAGAAAGCCGGGTGGGTGAAAACGACCGGCAGTTGGAACGGGTCATAGACCGTCTCCAGCAGGAAAAAAATCGCTACGAGGAACAATTGGGCTCTTTGGGCGACGAGCGTCTGGCGCTGAAAAAAGAACGGGATGCCCTGGCAGAGGAACGCAAGAAGCTTTTGGCCGGTGCCGACCGAGAGGTGGCAGATGCGCAACGGAAGGCGCGAACCTTGGTGGAGACAGCCCGTCGGCAGGCGGACGCCTTTATGAAAGAATTAAAAGAGAAGCAGGGGCAGTTGGATAAAGCAACGGCGCAGGCATTGCGCAGCGGCGTTAAGAGTGGTTCCGCCCGGCTTTTGGATCATCTGGGGAATGAACCCACACCCGTCCGTAAAGGAGAGGAGATCCAAGGTCAACTCAAAGTGGGAATGCGGGTGTTTGTGGCTAAAATGAACCGCCACGGCACCATCCTTGCCATTCTGGGCGAACAGGTACAGGTGGATTGTGGCGGAATTCGGCTGAAGATCAGCAAAAAAGAGCTCTTTGCACCGAAGGAAGAGGAAAAGAAACCCAAAGTGACCTCCACTCGGGTGCAACGGATGGAATCTCACTCTATGGCTAAAAGCGAACTGGATCTCAGAGGGGAGACCATCCTGGATGCGGAAGAGAAGATCGATCTTTTCTTAGATACTGCTCTGTTGGATCATCTTCATTCGGTGACCATTATCCACGGAAAAGGAACCGGCGCTTTGCGTTCGGGAGTTCATCAGTTCTTGCGGAGCCATCCTTTGGTCAAGTCTTTCCGTTTGGGAGCCTATGGCGAGGGAGATTCGGGAATTACCGTGGTAGAACTGCGAGATTAAAGAAGAAAGAATGAATAATAAAGAATAAAAACGGAAGGGGCTGTAAAAAAACGCATGTTTTTTTACAGCCCCTTTTTCAGGGGATAGGAAAAAATGTTTGGAAATTTCAAACCGAGCCATAGGGCGAAAAAAATCGCCCTATGGGTTACCCGAAGGTGTATGTGATACACCGAGCGGCGAGGTTTGGGATTAGCAAAAAGCATCATATAAAAAGAAAAAATCGCAGTTTCTGCGATTTTTTCTTCCTTTGGGGATATAAAACTTTTATGACGCTATATTTTTCTG
>JAZQAE010000127.1:0-8217 GCA_045544995.1 Eubacteriales bacterium | reverse complement strand
AGACGTCAACGGAGATGGCGTGACCAATACGGCGGATATTATCTTGGTGCTGAAAAAAGTGGATCGGTTTGACGTGGATGCGGCAGAGTATCTGATGGATATGGACTTGGACGGCGTTGTGAAATTGTATGATGCGATTCTGTTTGTTCGTAACTTCTTGGTTTAAATAAAAAAATCTCCCCCGATCGAGGCGCACTCCGTAAGGAAGTGCGCCTCAGTTATATTCGCCTGACGGCGAGTGATATTGCTTCGCAGTGGTATTATGCTTCGCATAGTGATATTGTCCTACGGACAGTTTTAGGGCGAATATAATATCACGAAAACCGCAAGGTTTTCATATCACTTTTGCCTTTTGGCAAAAATATCACTACAAACGACAGTTTGTAATATAACTTAACCAACCGAAAAAGAAATTTTGTTTTTTCAGCAAGTATTTACCTTTCTCAAAGTATGTAACCCACTATGACACTTTTGGAATTCTTGTGTAAAGTGTCATTTGTTTTGTAAAGAAAAAAGCTGAGGGAGACAACTTCTTTACGAAGTGTCTCCCTCGGGGGAACTTTTTTGTTTTAGAACAACTGAGAAAGTCGGATGGCGGTGGATTCTTCCAAGGCTTTGGCAGTTTTTAGAACCATCTCTTCTTCCGGTCCTTCCACTAAAATCCGGATATACGGTTCGGTGCCGGAAGGACGGACCAAAATTCTGCCGTGACCGGCAAAGGCGGATTCCGCTTTGGCGATGTCGTTGAGGAAGACATCGTCGGCCATGAGTTTTTTCTTTTGCAGATCATCGGCGTGGACGTTGATCTGGCATTGGGGATAGGTGCGGAAAACATCGTAAACCTCTTCGCCGGAAAGTCCCAGGGCTTTCATAGCGCACAGGAGCATGATGGCGGTCAATTGGCCGTCGCCGGTGGTGGCTTTCTCCAGGAAGATAATATGTCCGCTGTTTTCGCCACCTAAGACGTAATCCCGCTCCAACATCTCTTCCAGTACGTAACGATCGCCGACTTTGGTGGTGGGAACGTTGATGCCGTTGGCGTTCATCTTTTCTATGAGTCCCAGATTAGACATGACGGTAGCAACTAAGGCGTTTTGCTTCAGGCGTCCTTGCTCTTTGAGATAAAGGGCGAGGACCGCAAGGATCTTATCGCCGTCGATCACCCGTCCCGTCCGGTCGCAGGCGAGGCAACGATCTGTGTCGCCGTCAAAAGCGAAGCCGATATCGGCCTCTTCTTTACGGACTAAGGCACCCAGCTCCTCCGTATGCATGGAGCCGCAACCTTCGTTGATGTTGACTCCGTTGGGTTTATCGTGATAAATTTTGGCGTCGATGCCCAGTTCTTCAAAAATGCGGTGAGCCGTTTCACTGGCGGCACCGTTGGCGCAGTCCAATACGACTTTGAAGGATCTGAGGTCTTCCTCACAGGCTTGTTTAATGTGTTCGCAGTAAAAGTCTTTGGCTTTGAGGTTATAACTCAGCGTGCCCGGCCGTTCTGCCGGCGGAACCTCAAAGGGATCCATCAGGCTTTCAATCTCGTTTTCCTTCTCGTCGGGAAGCTTGACACCACCTTTGGTTAGGATCTTGATTCCGTTATAATGATAGGGATTGTGGGAGGCGGAGATCATAACGCCGGCGGTGGCACCCATCCGGTCGATGAGGAACGCCAACGCCGGGGTGGGGAGGACGCCGATGTGTTCCACGTTACATCCGGAATAGGTGAAGCCGGAAATCAAAGCTCCCATCAGCATATCTTTGGAGGCGCGGGTATCGCTTCCGATGATGATCTTGCAATTGATGTTGTCTTTTTTAAAGTAATAGCCACAAGCGGCGCCGCACCGGAACGCCAGGTCCGGGGTCAGCGCCTTATTGACGACACCACGAATGCCGTCGGTTCCAAAATATCTTCCCATAGTAAAAATCCTCCTTAGATTTTTCTTTGATGCAATAAAATTATTCTACCGTGACGCTTTTGGCCAGGTTGCGCGGTTGATCCACGTCGTTTCCCCGTGCCACCGCCACGTGATAGGCAAAAAGTTGAGTCAGAACTGCTCCGGGAATGGGAGAAAACAGGGCGGGGCAGTCCGGAATGGAGAGTTTAAAGTCCGCAAAGGCATCGGTCTCTATATCGCCGTAGGTGATGCAGAGAACGTCGGCGCCCCGGGCACGCACTTCACGGATATTTCCAACTGTTTTTTGAAGTCGGGAGCGATCTGTGATCAAAGCGATCACAGGGGTGCCCTGTTCAATGAGCGAAATAGTACCGTGCTTTAATTCGCCGGCGGGATAAGCCTCACTGTGCAGATACGAGATCTCTTTGAGTTTGAGGGAGGCCTCACGGCAAAGGGCATAGTCCTGCCCCCGGCCGATAAAAAAGAGATGCTCTGCCCGGTGGTAGTGTTCCGCTGCTTTTTTGCATGCCTCTTCTTGATTGAGCGCCTTCCGGATCCAATGGGGCAGCTGCTCCAGATCGGAGCAGTATTGCCTGATCCGGGCAGGGGAGAGGCGTCCGTCTGCCAATCGGAGTGCCAGAAGATAAAGCACGACCGCCTGACAGGTGTAAGCCTTGGTGGTGGCGACGCTGATCTCCGGCCCGGCCATGGTATAGAGTACGTGATCTGCCTCTCGGGCTAAGGTACTGCCTCGGGCGTTGACGATTCCCAACGTGGAAATCCCTCGTTCTTTGGCCAGACGTAATGCTGCCAGAGAGTCTGCGGTTTCTCCGGATTGGGAGATGACAACGACCAGATCGTCCCTGGACAGGATGGGGTCGCCGTAGCGGAATTCACTGGCGATCTCTGCAGTTACCGGCAGTCGAGCCAGCTTTTCAATGGCGTGTTTTCCTAAAAGACCGGCATGATAAGCAGAGCCGCAACCGATGATCCGAACGGTGCCTTTTACGGCAAATTCCGAGCCCAGTTCTGTCAGCGGAAGTCCGTCTTGACAGTACCGTCGAAAGGTCTCTCGCACAGCCTCCGGCTGTTCGGCGATCTCTTTGGCCATAAAGTGAGCAAAACCGCCTTTTTGTGCGCTTTCCTCGTTCCAATCTGCCCGATGGCACTCTTTTTGGATCGGCCGATCCTGAGGGTCGAGAAAGCTGGCTTGCTCTGCGTTGATTACCGCCAGTTCCCCCTCTTCCAATAACCAATAATCATGGGTATATTGCAGAATGGCCGGAATGTCTGAAGCGATGAAATGTTCATGGTTTCCTTTTCCGATGATGAGGGGACTGTCCCGGCGGATCGCATAAAGATTTTGCGGTTGATCCTCGAAAATAATCCCCAATGCATAGGAACCTTCCAAGCGAACCGATGCCTTGCGAATGGCTTCGATCGGATCGCCGGTATAGAGTTGGTCCATCAACATGGCAATCAGTTCGGTATCGGTCTCGCTTTGGGGGATTTTGCCGGACTTTTTGAAATCCTGACGGAGCGCTCGCTCGTTTTCAATGATGCCGTTATGCACCAGCACCACCTTGCCATAACGATGGGGATGAGCATTGCAATCGCTGGGGACTCCGTGGGTCGCCCAGCGGGTATGACCGATCCCCAACCATGCTCCTTTTGTTTCTTTCCCGGCGATGGCCTCTTCCAATGCTGAGACTTTCCCTTTTGTTTTATAAATCCGGATGCCTTCTTGCGTTGCCAGAGCAATTCCTGCGGAGTCATATCCCCGATACTCTAATTTTTTCAGACCGCCGATCAAAACGGAGGCGGTGTCTTGCTTTCCTGCATAGCCGATGATCCCACACATAAAAACAACGTCCTTTCTGTTTTTATATAGTTTACGACGAAAAAAGCAAAAAAATTAGACCTTTCGTTGTTTCAACGAAAGGCCAAATATTATGAGGCAAAAAAGGATATAAGATCCCCTTTGCGGAAGGTACACTCTCGCTGCATCCGGGCAGCACAAAATCATGAAATTGATTATACCGCAGTTGGGGGAAAATGTCAAGTGGATCGTAAAGTTAGACAAAAAAATGGAATTGAATTTATGAGGTTTTCACAAAAGAAGAAAAAACAATCAAAAATGTTTTAAAATCCGTAAAGGTCTTATTGACTTTTTGGTTGTCTTAAAATATAATAACATTAATAGTATCATCGGTGAACTATGTTCAAAGCACGAAAATACGTGCTTTTAAATCGCTGATCGACGTTCTGACAGGAGGTTGTAAGAATGAACAACGTGAAGAAATTATCTGCTGCCCTGCTGGTTGCAGTGATGCTGGTATCCATGCTTTCCGGCATGGTGCTGGGCACCTCTGCGGCTACGGCGGAAGAACTGGGCGGTCCGGTCTCTATCGAGAAGGCTCCCACCGGCGGTATCGTGGTGGGCGGTAAGCCCTTGCCCGGCAAGATCCTTGTGGTCGATGATGATTGGGCAGATCTCGAATCCGGTACAAAGGTCCGTATCAAATTGGGCGGCGGTGTCTACTCCGCTATCCTTGGCAGAGATGCATTTGGTACTTTGGGCGGCGCAACGGCAGTTGCCGGCAGCCAGTATACCATTTACGTGGCTTCCGGTCTGTATCAGGGCGCGGTAGATATGCCCCCCTCTACGGAGCTGAAGGTCTACGGTCCCTGGGCGGGTGTTTGCCCCAATGCGGCAAACGTGAAGGATGCCAATGCGATTCGTCCTGCAGCAAAAGAGACAGACAGTGAGCTCGTCACTAAAGATCCCGAAAAGTATAACGAAGCGGTCATTATGGGTACGATCAACGTAAACTCTACCCAGTACCGGCCTTCCAATTTCACTCAGTATGATGGATTGTATTTCGGCGGTGCGACTCAAATTAAGTTGGCAAATGGTTCTACCTATACCATCGCTCCTCAGATCCGTAACAACATCATCAGCGTCACCAGCGGTTATTTCATGGACTTCGGCCGCGGTAGCAACCCCGGTATCCTTTTGGAGAACAACCGTGTAATAAAAGGTAAGACCATGGCCAGCATCGGCGGTTTCATGGACGTTACCCTGCGCAACAACTATCTGAATCTGGATCTCTATAATGACACGGACAGCATGGATGAAAAGGTAATCGCTGCCAGTGCGCTTTATGTTAGTTCCTTTACCCTTTCCTCTACCGGTGCAACGGCTACTGTGGAAGGAAACTATTTTGAAAATTGCAGCGGTATTATTCGTCACGACCGGGGTTATACCGGATACAGCAACTGTACTTATACCTTTAAGATCCGCAACAACACCATTGCTAACGTGACCCCCGGTTCTCACCTGATCCGGAACCGTTACTATGCAATGAACTCTCTGCCCGGTATCAACCTGGAATTTACCAATAATATCGTTCTTGGAATTCCCGGCGATACCGCCCTCTTCCAACTTCCTTACAGCGACAGTCAGTTTAACCTGAGCCGGTACCGTTATATGGTGAAGATCAATGATAACGTCTTTGACCTTCCTGTTGACGCTCCCTTTGTGAATGCTGAAATGGCCGGTGTCATCGATGCCAGAAACAACCGTTTCGAGAATGGCATTACGGCAGCACAGTTCGTTCATAAAGACGACTGCGAAGTTTTGCTGTATCCCTATTTGAACGGTGCCAATCAGGAAGTCGGCGCTGCTAAGATCCTGGACGTTCGCAAGATGAATCTGAATAGCAACGTATACTCCGGTGCTGTGGACCAGGCTGCTAAGAAGGTTTCTTATGATCTGACCGGCTCCGGTCTGGATAAGGTTGATCTGACCAAGCTTTTGGTTTTGGACGACAATTGTACCTTTAAGGTATATAGCGAAGCTACTCTTGAAAATGAACTGAATGCAGAAAAGGTCTATCTGACCGGCGGTAATGCAACGACCGTTTACATTCTGGTGACGGCACCCGACGGCGGCAGCAGCGTTTACTCCATGGTGATCACCAGAGAGCGCGGCCAGAAGGCGGAACTTCTGGAGGTGGAAACCAGCGCCAGCAGTGTTCAGGCAACGGTGACCCACCCCACTTCCAATAAATTCGTTGTTAATATCCATAAGGCTGACGTGGCATTTATGGATTATAAACTGAACGTTTCTGCCGGTGCAACCGTGAAGGTGGTTGGTACCGACGATCAGCCTCTGGAAGACGTTGGTAGATATATCCCTTACGGTGGTTATACCATTAAAGTAATTGTTACTTCGCAGTATGGCGGAGTGGAAAATACTTATACCGTAGAGTTTAAGCGTGAAAAATCCAAACTGTACGATCCCGGTCTGGTGGGCGTAAAAGCTCCCGCCGGAAGCGATTGGGCTCTGCGTCCTCTGAACGGTCTGTGGCTGTACTACTTCTGTGATGGCATGACCCTGGAGGAGACCTTTGAGCTGGAAACCACCCCCGGTGCTACCTATGCTATCTATTCCGATAAGGATTGCAAGACTTTAGTGTCTTCTGAAAAAGAAGTGAAAGCGCTTGCCTTGAAAGCAGGAATCAATAGTTTCTACGTGAAGGTGACGGATAATAAGACTCCGGCTACCACCAACGTTGTTCGTTTTGAGGTCGTAAATCCCGAACTTTCCTCCGATGCAGCCATCGACGGAATCGTCGGTAACCAGCCTACCATTCTGGGCGATTCGATCTCCATGGTCATTGGTGGTGACTCTACCTCCGTTTCTTTCCTGACCAGCAATGTATATGCTTTGGTTGACGTCTATGCGGACGAGGCCTGCAAGATCAAATTGGAGTACACTGCTGTACAGACTCCGGATCTTTTCTCTGACCGTATTTCTGAATCCAGAACCTTTAATCTGGAGACTGCTCTTGAAAAATCCGTCTACTACGTGGTTTGTACCGCCGAGGATGGCGTGACCAAGCGTACCTACAAACTGAACCTTTCCAAGGTTGCTACCGAAAAAGTTTATAATGACGTAGCAGAAAATACTTGGTTTGCTCCCTACGTGGCGGCGGCAACCAATGCCGGTATCGTTAAGGGCGAAGAGAGCGGCGATGGTAATATCTATCGTCCCGGTGATAACACCACCCGTCAGGAGATGGCTGTGATCATGGCTCGTCTGATCGGTGCCAACGGCTCCGCTTATGCTTCCGTTAAGCTGGGCTTTAAGGATGAAGGAAAGATCGCTCCCTGGGCGCTGGACTTTGTGAAGGTCTGTAAGCATAACGGACTGATGAACGGTTCTTCTGAGGCAGACGGACTTTATTTCCTGCCTGCCAAGAGTATCAGCCGTCAGGAGGTTATGGCGCTCTTTGCCAGAACCTTTAAGTTGATTGGAAAAGCGGATCTTTCCGCCTATAAGGATGCCTCTAAGGTGGCAACCTGGGCGAAAGCCGAGGTGGAAGCCGTCGTTGCTTCCGGTCTGATCGAGGGTGACGACAATAGTTGCCTGAATCCTCTGAAACCCATTACTCGTGCCGAGATCGCGGCAGTCGTAGCCAGAGCACTGGATTACACCAAATAATTAAAAGAAAGGGGCTGTAAAAAACGCACGTTTTTTACAGCCCCTTTTTGGTCGCTTCTTCCAAAATGTACCATGGTTTTTTGTGTGTTTTTACTATGGAATGTTACAGTTATGTTACAGTTCGGCTGTAGCTATTGAAAAGGGAAAAAACTGTCATATAATTAAATTAGAAAAGATCATTCCTGCCAAGGCGAAAATGTCGTTTGACGGCGGACGGTTTTTTCCTCTCTCTGAAGCCGTGCCGATGTGACGGCACGGCTTCAAAATCCTCGTCAAAACTGCCAAAGAACAGATGGTAACAAAAAGGAGCGTGATATTTTGGTAAAATTGCCTAAGTCAAGTTACAGATTTGTTACATTTTTAAAATAATGGTTGAAATTTTGTAAACGATTTATTATAATGTATATGCAAGATTAGGATTTTCTGCAAAAGAGTCCAAAATATGAAAGGAGAGATGATCTTGAAGAAGTTTTGCAAGGTTTTAGCTGTGATCATGGCCGTGCTGATGCTGGTCACCATGGCGACCGCTTGTAAACAGAGTGACGAAGAATTCACCTTTGAAGACTTCGAAACCACCGACACCCCGGGTACCGGTAACGATCCGGATACCAACGAGCCGGATACCAACGATCCGGACACCAACGAGCCGGACACCAACGATCCGGACACCAACACTCCGGATACGAATAAGCCGGATACCAACACTCCGGATACCAACAAGCCGGATACCAACACGCCTACTACTCCGCCTCCCTCCAACCAGGCAGATGCGAACGAGAAGTACGACGCCACCAAGAAGTACGATATGTCCAACAA